>NZ_JBQGAV010000006.1:0-239335 GCF_056543005.1 Ruegeria sp. A5 | reverse complement strand
CTGCGGTCAGCGTGGTCTTGCCGTGGTCAACGTGGCCAATCGTGCCGATGTTGACGTGCGGCTTATTACGCTCAAACTTTTCCTTTGCCATTCCTCAGGCGCCCTTTTTGCAATTTGGGGGACCCTTGGTCCCGTGGTTACATCTGCGCGCGCGAGATATTTGGTTCAGGGGGGAAAATCAAGCACATCCTGAGGGAAATGCATCCATCACGCCGGATTTTGTGTGACAGCTTCGGTTTCAAGCGGCTGGATCAAGCTGGGACGCTTGTCAAACCAGCCATCATCCTTGTGCTCTTCGGCCAGCCATTCCTCAACCCGGTCGGCAACCTTCAAGGCCAGACCGTTCATCTGTTCTTCTCGGGTGCGCGCATTTCCTGATCCTGTAAGGGCGCTTTCACCGGTGGTATCTTCGAGCACCTGAAACTGCTTGCCTTTAGCAAGGAACTCTTTCTTTTCGACGTCATAGACGTTTACCAGAACGATGGCGGTGCTTTTGGGGTTGTAAATCACAGGAATTCCCGGAGGTGCCAACATGTAGCCCTCGAGACTGATGCCAATGTCGTATTCCTGTGAACCTTCATACCGGCCAAGCCTGATGTCCACTGCATTCTGGATCGCTTTGGTCCATTCATCCGGCGTAGCATCCCGCGAAACCGGTCCTTGAACGGCCTTTTCCGCAAAGGCATAATTCACGCGTAGCTTGAATTCACCCAGCGACTCGGGGTCTTCATAAACCTGCGTTTGGGTGCATGCGCCCATCAGGGCCAACCCGGTGATCAGTGTCAGAATGCGCAGCATGTCTCTCGTCTCGATAGGCCTGTTTTCTTTGGATGTAGCGCACCGATACGGGTTGTGCCAAGCAGTATCGGCAGATTTTCACCAAGCGGACAGCATATCACGAGAACTTGTAATCCCTCGGAAAGCCATAAGGTGCTTTTTTACCGACACCTGCGCGCTTGGCCAGCCATTGGGACATATCTGCCTCGTGCCGGGTTTTGTCGCCGCCCATGGACCATTTCAGTCCCTCTTCCCAGTTGAAGGTGGTGATATCGGATAACCCACCATCCAATTCCAGTGTGCCCTGCCGCCCACGCGCCATGTTGTACTTCTGCAAGCGGACACCCTTACCACGGGTCATCTCGGGCAGTTCCTCTGTCGGGAACACTAGGAATTTCCCGTTCTGCGAGACGACAGCAACATGATCGCCCTCAACCGGCTTACAGATCATCGCCGTCTCGTCTCCTTTGACGTTCAGCACCTGTTTGCCATTCCGGGTCTGCGCCAGAACGTCATCTTCCGGCACCATAAAGCCGTTGCCCGCATCTGAGGCCACAAGCAGCTTGCGCCCCGGTTTGTGGATCAGGATGTCGATAATCTGCGCCTCGTTCGGCAGGTCGACCATCAGACGTAGCGGTTCGCCCATGCCACGCCCGCCAGGCAGGTTAGCGGCGCTGACGGTATAGAATCGGCCATTTGACGCAAAGACCAGCAGGCGGTCCGTAGTTTCCGCGTGGAAAATGAAACGCGGGCCGTCACCATCTTTGAACTTCAACTCGCGCTTCAGATCGATATGGCCGGTCATTGCCCTGATCCAACCCATCTGAGAGCAGACGACCGTGATCGGTTCCTTGTCGATCATCGCCTCAAGCGGCACTTCCTCGACCTGACCTGCCTCGGCAAATTGTGTCCGGCGCGCGCCGCCTTCATAGTCTTTGCCGAAGGTCTTCTTGGTCTCTTTGAGTTGCTCGGCGATCTTGGCCCATTGAAGGGCGGGGTCGGCCAGCAGGTCTTCGAGGTTGGCGCGTTCCAGCATCAGTTCGTCACGTTCGCGTACCAGTTCCATCTCTTCCAGACGGCGCAAGCTGCGCAGGCGCATGTTGAGGATCGCATCGACCTGCACCTCGGACAGTTCGCCCTCACCCGGCTTCGGCGAGACGTAATCGGACTCATCGGTTGCGCGGACGTGATCGATGCCCCAATCTTCGCGCATCAGAGCGGCCTTGGGGTCGTCGTCGTAGCGGATGATATCGATCACCCGGTCGAGGTTCAGGAAGGCGACGATAAAGCCCTCCAATACCTCAAGGCGGTGGTCGATCTTGGCCATGCGGTGACGCGACCGCCTGATCAGCACCTCTTGCCGGTGGTCAAGGAACGCGCGCAGCACTTCCTTCATCGAACAGACCTTGGGCGTCACCCCGTCAATCAGCACGTTCATGTTGAGGCTGAAGCGCACCTCAAGGTCCGAGTTGCGATAGAGCATGCCCATCAGCACCTCGGGGTCCACGTTCTTAGAGCGTGGTTCAAGGATCAGGCGGATGTCATCAGCGGATTCGTCGCGGACATCGGCAAGGATCGGGATTTTCTTGGTCTGGATCAGTTCCGCGATCTTTTCGATCAGCTTGGATTTCTGAACCTGATAGGGAATCTCGGTGACGATGATCTGCCACTGGCCACGCCCCAGATCTTCAACCTCGTATTTACAGCGCAGCCGGAAGGATCCACGCCCGGTGCGGTAGGCCTGCGCGATATTTTCGGGCGGCTCGACAATGACGCCCCCGGTTGGAAAATCCGGGCCGGGAACGTAATTCAATAGCGTATCGTCACGCGCATCCGGCGTCTTGATCAGATGCAGACAAGCGTCGCACAGCTCGGAAATATTATGCGGCGGGATATTCGTCGCCATGCCCACCGCGATACCGCTGGCGCCATTGGCCAGTAGATTCGGGAACTGTGCGGGCAACACGACCGGTTCGGTCAGTGTGCCGTCATAGTTGTCGCGGAAATCGACAGCGTCTTCGTTCAACCCTTCCAACAGGGCTTCGGCGACGATGGTCATCCGCGCCTCGGTGTATCGAGAGGCCGCCGGATTATCGCCGTCGATATTGCCAAAATTCCCCTGCCCGTCGACCAGTGGATATCGGACGTTGAAGTCCTGTGCCAAGCGCGCCATTGCGTCGTAAATCGCCGCGTCGCCATGAGGGTGATAGTTACCCATCACGTCGCCAGAGATTTTCGCTGACTTACGGAAACCGCCCGTCGCACTGAGTCGCAACTCGCGCATCGCGTAGAGGATTCGCCGGTGAACCGGCTTCAATCCATCGCGCGCATCTGGCAAAGCGCGGTGCATGATGGTGGAAAGCGCGTAGGTCAGGTAGCGCTCGCCAATTGCGCGGCGCAGCGGCTCGGCTACCTCGCCCCCATTGTCAGGGGTCTCCATATTGGGGTCGTCGATCGTATCGTTCATACATGATGTGATACGACGCAAGCGCGCGCGGGTAAAGCAATCGGCGCATATTTTGCTGGGGACAAGTCGGGCTTTTTGCAACAGGGGGAGGCAAGTATCGGATTTCCCCCGCTTTTCGACTCGAAGCTGAATCTATGGTAGGCTTTCGAACATTAAGACTGCTGCCTTTTATTGATGTTACGATTGCCAGGGGGTGCGCCATGAAGCGTGTTATTGTTATCACTTTCGCCATGCTCGGCTGGAGCTTCTATGTGATGAGCGGGGGCCCGGATTTCGAACCGCGCGGCACCCGCACCGAGCAACCGGTTCGCGTTGCCTCTGTGCCAGAACATGAGCCTGCATCCGACCACGCACCTCGGGCTAAAGACGACCACGCACCTCGGGCTGAAGACCTTGTGACCAACGTTGCCGCGCGCATTGTACAGGCGCGCGCTCAGCCCGAGCCACAAGTAGAGGAGGATGCCGCGGTCGTCCTGTCACAAGTCACCAACGATCCGCTGTCTCAGTTCTCTGCATTTGACGAGAACGGCGTCAGCTTTACTCTGGCTTCGCTTGAAGACGGAGCCGCCGGACTGTTGCAGGTCGAGGCCGAGGTGCAGGATGACATCACACCTGTGAATCAGGTCATCGAGCCCGAGAAAGATATCCGCGAAATCTCGGGCACGCGGGTCAATATGCGCGATGGCCCCGGAACGATTTACCCCATCATCGCCAAAGCCAAACTTGGCCAGCGCGTCGAGGTTCTCAGCGATTCCGGCACCGGCTGGCTGCGTTTGCGGTTATACCCTGATCAGCGTGTGGGTTGGATTTCTGCCTCACTGGTTCGGAAACCAACAAACTGACGCAACTGTGTCATTGTCCTGACCTAAAGCTCGCCATAGCTATGGGCGAAGTACAGAGGCGGGGGCAATATGCAGAAATCAATTCTGATCACAGGCTGCTCATCCGGGATCGGTCTGGACGCGGCGCACGGGATGCGCGCGCGCGGTTGGCGCGTTTTTGCCTCATGCCGTCAACAGCGTGACTGTGATCGGCTACGGGCACAGGGTTTCGACAGCCCGCTGATCGACTATACCGATTCCGATAGCATTACCTCAGGCCTGCAGCAGGTTTTGGACGCGACCTGTGGTACGCTGGATGCGTTGTTCAACAATGGCGCTCACGGCCTTCCCGGCGCGGTTGAAGATGTCCCAATCGAAGGGCTTCGCCTAATTTTCGAGACCAACGTATTTGGCTGGCACGAACTGACCCGGCAAGTGATTCCCGTGATGCGGGCTCAGGGCCATGGGCGCATCGTGCAGAACTCATCAGTGTTGGGACTGGTCGCGTTCCCCTGGCGCGGGGCATACGTCGCCACCAAATACGCCATCGAAGGCCTGACCGATACCTTGCGCCTAGAGCTACGAGACACCGACATCAAGGTCATCCTGATCGAACCAGGCCCGGTCACCTCGAAGATCCGTGTGAACGCGATCCCTGTCTTCGAACGCTTTATTGACTGGAAAAGCTCAGCCCTGCGACAGAGATACGAGGATACGCTGCTGAAACGCCTCTACGAATCCTCCGGACCTGACAAGTTCGAACTGCCTGCCTCGGCTGTTACCGCCAAATTGGCCCATGCGGTTGAATCCAAGCGCCCACGTCCGCGATACTATGTGACGACGCCCACATATGTCGCCGGATATCTGCGCCGTATTCTGCCCACCCGGGCCATTGATCGCATCCTCTCGGACATATGAGGCGAAATTACCTGTTCGCTTTTGCCGCTATCAACGCTAGATGACAGCTCAACAACTGAACAAACACGGACGGTGAGCTATGGACCTAACGATGGTCATACTGCTTCTGGCCATGGCGGCGGTCGTCGTCGTGCTGGTGATGGGCATTGCCAATTTTGGAAAACCCGGCAAAGAGGCCGCGCTGAAAAGCAACAAACTGATGCGCCTGCGGATCCTGTTTCAGTTCATTGCGGTGCTGCTGATCGTACTTTACGTCTATCTGCGTGGGCAGGGAGGGTAAGGCATGGTCGTTCTCAACAAGATTTACACGCGCACCGGCGATGATGGGAAAACCGCTCTGGGCAATGGCGAGCGCGTCGCCAAATATTCCGGGCGTGTCGCGGCCTATGGCACTGTGGATGAGCTTAATTCCTTTGTCGGCGTGGCACGGACCGAAGCAGACGGAGAAGTCGAAGCCGCCTTGTCCCGTATCCAGAATGACCTGTTTGATCTGGGTGCCGATTTCTGCCGCCCCGACATGGATAAGGATGCCGAGGCCGACTATCCGCCCCTGCGTATCGTTTCCGCTCAGATCGACCGGCTTGAAGCCGAGATCGATGCGATGAATGAAGCGCTCCAGCCCTTGCGCAGTTTCATCCTACCCGGTGGCTCACGTTTGGCCGCGCATCTGCATGTGTGCAGAACAGTTTCGCGCCGGGCCGAGCGGTTGGCGGTTGAGCTGACAAACATGGAACCGGTCAATGAGGTGGCTGTCAAATACCTCAACCGCCTGAGCGATTGGTTCTTTGTCGCCGCGCGCTGTGCCAACAACGGCGGGCACGATGATGTGCTCTGGATTCCCGGCGCAAACCGGTGATCGCGCCTGCCGTCGGGAAACTAAATTTCGTTTCTGGTCCAAAAAATGACAAAACGCGACGTCTCGAAACCATGACGTGACGATTTTGCTCTGTCGCAGAACATCACGACCCGCTATCTAAGCCAGCGAGAGCATTGGTGGAGTCGCTGCGCGGCTTGCCGTTTTTGTAAGGAGCATACGCAAAAATGAAGGTACTCGTGCCTGTCAAGCGCGTGATTGACTACAACGTGAAAGTTCGTGTGAAAGCGGATGGCAGCGGCGTTGATCTCGCCAATGTAAAAATGTCGATGAACCCGTTCGACGAAATTGCCGTGGAAGAGGCGATCCGCCTGAAAGAGGCGGGCAAGGCCGATGAGGTTGTTGCCGTTTCGATCGGTGTGAAACAGTCGCAGGAAACCCTGCGGACCGCACTGGCCATGGGCGCCGACCGTGCCATTCTGGTTGTCGCGGCGGATGACGTGCATCAGGACATCGAACCGCTTGCAGTTGCCAAGATCCTCGCCAAAGTGGTCGAAGAAGAGCAGCCCGGCATCGTTCTGGCGGGCAAGCAGGCGATCGACAATGACATGAACGCCACCGGTCAGATGCTGTCGGCCCTGCTGGGCTGGAGCCAAGGCACTTTCGCATCCGAGCTGGACATCGAAGGCGACACTGCCAAGATCACCCGTGAGGTTGACGGCGGTCTGCAGACCATCTCCGTCAAAATGCCAACCATCGTGACCGTCGACCTGCGCCTGAACGAGCCGCGCTACGCGTCGCTGCCGAACATCATGAAGGCGAAGAAAAAGCCGCTGGATGAAAAAACCGCCGCCGATTATGGCGTCGACGTCACGCCGCGTCTGGAAATCGTCAAGACCGAAGAGCCGCCGGCACGCGCCGCAGGTATCATCGTGGGCTCGGTTGATGAGCTGGTCGAGAAACTCAAAGAAGCGGGGGCTGTGTAATGGCTGTTCTTCTTCTCGCAGAGGTTAACAATGGTGAGCTGTCGGTTGACGCCACCGCCAAGACCGTAGCGGCTGTCAAGTCGCTGGGCGACATCACCGTTCTGGCCGCAGGTGGTTCTGCCGCTGCTGCTGGTGAGGCCGCTGCCAAGATCGATGGCGTATCCAAGGTTCTGGTGGCCGAAGACGCCTCGCTGGGTCATCGCCTGGCGGAATCGACCGCAGCCCTGATCGTGGGTCTGGCCGATGGGTACGAGCATATCGTTGCCCCTGCCACCACCGACGCCAAGAACGTGATGCCGCGCGTTGCAGCCCTGCTGGACGTGATGGTGATCTCGGACGCGTCTGGCGTGGTCGATGCCACCACTTTCGAGCGTCCGATCTACGCGGGTAACGCGATCCAGACCGTGAAATCGAACGACGCCAAGAAAGTCGTGACCATCCGGACCGCCAGCTTCGATGCGGCGGGCGAAGGTGGTTCGGCGGCGGTCGAGACCATCTCGGTCGGCGAAAACCCCGGCCTGTCGTCGTGGGTCGAGGACAAGGTTGCTGAAAGCGACCGTCCTGAACTGACTTCGGCTGGTGTTGTTGTTTCGGGTGGCCGTGGTGTTGGCTCGGAAGACGACTTCAAACTGATCGAAGGCCTAGCCGATAAGCTGGGAGCCGCCGTTGGTGCCTCACGCGCCGCAGTTGACTCGGGCTACGCCCCGAACGACTGGCAGGTGGGTCAGACCGGTAAAGTTGTTGCCCCTGACCTTTACGTTGCAGTCGGCATCTCGGGTGCGATCCAGCACCTGGCGGGCATGAAGGACTCCAAGGTCATCGTTGCGATCAACAAGGACGAAGAAGCGCCGATCTTCCAGGTCGCAGACTTCGGTCTGGTCGCAGACCTGTTCCAGGCCGTGCCGGAACTCACCGAAAAACTCGGCTGATTTCAGACAAAGATTTCTCGACGAAAAATCTTAGAAGGCCCGCCACTGGCGGGCCTTTGCTGTTTATACGCCCAGGTCGTTGATCACTTGGGCAAGTGAGCCAGCGATATTGCGATGTGTGGCTGGGCCGATCATATGCTCGGCAATCGGTTGTTGCAGGGTGCCAAACAACATGTCTTCAAGCTCATCGGATACGCCGGACACCTGAACCTGCAAGGACAAAATATCCGTACAATGGGGTCTCAAAGGCTCAATCATCTCGGGGTTGATTGCAAAGCCGTCACCCGGTGTCGAATCCAAATCGCTCCTCTCCACTTGCAGATGCAAAAGCAGGACGGGCGGGCCTACTTCTGCAAGAAACTTGCCGAGCTTTTCGATCCAGACATTGCGCAACTCTTGTTCCACAAGTTCAATTCGGGCATCCGAGCGTGCCGACAGGCGATTCAGCAAGTGCTGTACAAAATGGACATCCGTAAAATCTTCTTCGGGATACAGCGCAACCAGATCGGCATTTGGCGCAACGAAACGGTCATTGCGTCGTGGGTGCACCCGGTAGAATCGGTTCGATAGCCCCAGCATGCCGGGTAACTGCAGGACGCATATATCAGATCGGTTTGCGATCTCCAGTAGCCCTTTGTCCTGCGTCAACGCTTCGACACCGCAGAACAGGCTGCCAAGGTTGACGCATCGACGATCCAGACGACGTTCCAACTCATTGGGAAAGGGGGTTTCCACGAAACGGCCAAAAGTCTCTTCGCCCCCCAAACATGCCACATAGGGGTTGTTCAACGCCCTTTGAGGGCCCCTGAAACGTAGTTTCGAATTTTCATATTCGCACGTCGTTTCCGCGGAATGGACCGCATTGATCGATTGATAGCTCATCACACTCACCCAAATATTCACCCAACCGCCATTTTGCCGCCGCAAGTCTTGAGAAAGTCCTAATGCGCGCATTTGAAGCGAAATTGACTGTCCCCGTCCCCTTGCCGCCCATAGGGAACTGCCGATAATGTCGCCATATTCTGCGAACAAGGGCATCGAACAAATGGACGTAAAATCAGTCGGAGTGATCGGCGCTGGACAGATGGGCAACGGGATTGCTCATGTTATGGCGTTGGCAGAGTATGATGTTCTACTGAACGATGTCAGCCAGGACGCGCTAAACAGCGCTATGGCAACCATTGAAACCAACCTGGCGCGTCAAGCGTCACGCGGCAAAATCTCGGATGATGCAGTGAAATCCGCGTTGAGTCGGATCACGACGACGCTGAATCTGCCGGATTTGGGGCAGACCGATCTTGTAATCGAAGCCGCGACCGAGCGGGAAACGGTGAAACAGGCAATCTTTGAAGACCTGTTGCCGCACCTACAGCCACATACGATCCTGACATCGAACACTTCGTCGATCTCAATTACCCGGCTGGCCAGCCGCACCGACCGGCCCGAACGTTTCATGGGATTCCACTTCATGAACCCGGTCCCTGTGATGCAGCTCGTCGAGTTGATCCGGGGCATCGCCACCGATGAAGCAACCTTTAACTCCTGTAAAGCCGTAGTGGACCGGCTTGGCAAAACCTCAGCCAGCGCCGAAGATTTTCCGGCCTTTATCGTGAATCGCATTCTGATGCCCATGATCAATGAGGCGGTTTACACATTGTATGAAGGTGTCGGGAATGTGCAGTCCATTGACCAATCGATGAAACTGGGCGCAAACCACCCTATGGGCCCATTGGAACTGGCGGACTTCATCGGCTTGGATACCTGTCTGGCGATCATGAACGTGTTACATGACGGACTGGCAGACACCAAGTATCGTCCCTGCCCGCTGTTGACGAAATATGTCGAAGCCGGATGGCTGGGACGCAAAACCGAACGCGGGTTTTATGATTATCGAGGCGAGGTTCCGGTACCCACACGGTAGAATCTGAGAGGGCCAGCCCTCTCTTGAGCCTATGGCTCAATTCACTCCCGAGATATTTTTGGCCAGATGAAGGGGCGGATCAGGATTTGAGCGTCTTGCCCAGCGCCATGGTGTGATCACGGAGCCATGCCATGAAACCGCGGGGGTCGCGTTCCAGCAGGTCCATGTCTTTATCCGAAATCGGGTCACCGATCACCGGCGACTGGGGCCTGTTGCAGGATCGGACGATTTCGTGCAGCAGTAGGCCCTGGCGCAGGATGGGCGATATCCGGTTGGCAATTTGATACCAGCGCGAGTTGCTGCCAGGGAAGAAGATCGGCACGACCTTGGCACCCGACCTACGGATCATCTTCGCGGTGAAGACATTCCACTCCCGCTCGATGGCTGGTCCGAACCAATCATCCGAAGACATCACAACACCTGACGGGAATAACGCGACAACGCCCCCATCTGCCAGATGTTTCATCGTCTTGCTGCGCATCTCGAGCATCTTGGCCTGCGCTTCAGGATCATGCGGGAAGGGCACCGGGATCATGAATGAGGTCGCAGCTTCATCCAACCCAGTCAGGACTGAGCGGGTCAGGATGCGATAGTCACTGCGGACCCGGCCGATGAGTTCAGCGAAGATCATGCCATCAACCATGCCGTGCGGATGGTTCGCGACGACCACTACGGGGCCTTCTTTTGGGATGCGGGCGATCTGTTCGGCTGGGGTTGTCAGCTCGATACCCATGGTCTTGAGCGCACCGCCCCAGAACTTCTGACCTCGATAGCGTTCGTTCTGCTTCTCGAACTTGTTGACCATGCGCAAGATGGTCAGCTTGCCTGTGCACCATTCGATGGCGCGAATGGCCGTAGACGTCCAGGCATCGTCAAACGAGTTGGCGTAGGTCAGGGTTCTGCGGTCGTAGATTTCACCCTGATCGGTGTCGTGATCCACTACAGGACCTGTCTTGGTATCGTGCGTGGTTTCCGCCAATTGCCTTGTCTTTCCGTCCTTGGTGTCGTGGCTGTCAGAACCCTTCGCCGAACTTATCGTTCACCAATGTTTCCAAAGCCTCTGCCAACGCCTCAGCATCCGGGCCGGACGTCTCGACGTCAATAGTGCTTCCGCGCGACGCTGCCAACATCAAAAGGCCCATGATACTGTCGCCCGAGGCAGAAAGCCCGTCTCGTGACACCTCGGCGCGCGCATCAAAGCCTTCGACCACCTCGACCAGCTTGGCAGAAGCGCGGGCGTGAAGGCCCTTTTCATTGATAATTTTCAAACTCTTGGTCGTCATATGAATTTATCCGGTGTCAATCCAATGTCACATTTTGCGCATTGATGTACTTTCGTCCAGCTTCCAAAGCCAAACGCACGGCCTCCGCCAGTGGCAAGTGGCGACTTTTGGCCAGTTTGATCAGCATGGGAAGGTTGGCCCCGTAAAGGATTCGCCGGTCTTGTGGCGCACATGCGCGCAGGCTCAGATTCGAGGGGCTGCCGCCAAACAGATCGGTCACCACAACGACGCCATCGCCCATATCGACCTCGTCCGCCGCGCGGCAGATTTCAACTTGTTTCGCTTCGCGATCATGGTCGGCTTCTATCGGGATGGCCACCAGTCCGGGTTGCTTTCCAACCACATGCTGCGTGGCCGCAAGATACTCCTGAGCCAACCCACCATGTGCAACAATAACGATCCCGATCACTCCGGCCTCACATTCATCGCGCGTCGTTCCATTTCGCGATGCCTAATTGCCACCTGCTGCCCCCCTTCTGCAAGGGCCTTTGCAACTGCTTCAGCCACCGCGACCGAGCGGTGCTGCCCTCCGGTGCACCCAAATGCAACTGAAAGGTGCGCTTTGCCTTCCTCACGGAAGGCCGGAAGCAGTTCGATCAGCAGGTCGACCACCCGGTCAAAGAAGACGCCATAGTTTGCATCTGATTGAACATAGGCCGCCACATCCGAGTTTCGACCATCCGCATCCCGCAGTTCAGGCCGCCAGTATGGATTGGCCAGAAACCGGCAATCGAACACCATGTCCAAACCGCGCGGCAAGCCCCGCTTGTACGAGAAGGATTCGATCGACACCGCCAGATGCCGCCCGCCCTTTGGGGCGAACCAGCGTTCGACCTCTTCCCGCAGCTGATGCACATTCAACGCGCTGGTGTCGATCAGCGTGTCGGCAAACTCGCGAATTGGGGCTAACAGTTCCTTTTCCTGACAAATGCCGGTTTCCGGGCTGGCATCAGTCGCAACCGGGTGACGGCGGCGGGTCTCCGAGAAGCGACGAAGCAGCACCTCGTCCCGGCAATCCAAATAGAGGATCGTCAGGTCGACATTCTCCATCCGGCCCAGTTTGGCGGCAAGTTCGATAAACCCGGTGGTTGAAAAATCGCGGTTGCGCGCGTCTATACCCAAAGCCATAGGGCGCGCAGGCTCCGAATTGTCGACGAGGCGAGCCAGCAACCCCATCGGCAGGTTGTCAATCGCCTCGAACCCCAGATCTTCAAGCACATGAATTGCGGTCGATCGCCCTGCACCGGAAGGACCTGTTATCAGAACGACGCGCTGTTGTGCTGTCATGTATTCGGCCATTCCGGGGCTACGCGCCCCATTTTCACAAGTTGAATAAGTCCTGCAGCCAAATTGGGCACGCCAGCCCCCCGAAGCAAGGGAACAGTTTGCTTCAACACAAGAATTTCAGCGGGTTCAGGTAACCGCGCGGGCTCGGGTTGGTCCATATCCACAACGAATGCCAATCGGACCGGCCTCGCGGCTTCGGCCCGCAGCAACCCGATGCCGCGCGCTTCAATCAGGCCGCGGATCTGCGGAAGTCCAGCTGCCATCACGTGATCGGCCTGTCCGGTCAATTCGACCCGGTCATCAGCGACAAGCTGCGCCCCAAGCGCCATCATCTGTAGCGCCAAAGAAGATTTGCCCGTACCCGAGGCGCCAATGATCAATACGCCCTTTTCCTGAAGCGCAACACAGGTCCCATGAATGCAGGCCGACCCTTGATCCGCTATCTCAGAAAGTGGGGTGGTGCTCATAACCTAGACGGGAAGCCCGACAACAAACCGCGCACCCAGTGGGTCCGAGGTGATATCGGCCTCGGTTGGACGGATATTTTCTGCCCAGATCACACCACCATGCGCCTCGACGATTTGTTTCGAAATCGCCAATCCAAGGCCCGAATTGTTGCCGAAATGCTCTTCGGGGCGTTCGGAATAGAAACGCTTGAAGATCTTGGTCAGCGCCTGATCAGGAATGCCGGGACCGGTGTCTTCAACCACCACGAGCACGCGGTTGTCACGACGGCGGACCCAGACCCGGATGGCGTCTTTGTCCTCGCAGAACGAAATCGCATTGGTGATCAGGTTGACAAAGACCTGCGCCAGACGCGCCTCGAGCCCGTTGACCACGATGGGGTCCGAGGGAAGGTCTGTGATATATTCGATGCCTTTCGAACGGGCATCTTCACCCAGAAACTGACTGATATTGCCAAGCAGATTGAGCAGGTCAAAGGGCTGCTCTTCTTCTTTCACCAACTCCGCATCCAGCCGCGATGCGTTCGAGATATCGCTGACCAGTCGATCCAATCGCCGCACATCATGCTCAATCACGCCCAATAGCTTTTCGCGCTGATCATCGCGTTTGACCATACGCATGGTGCCCACGGCGGATTGCAGGCTGGCCAACGGGTTCTTGATCTCATGCGCGACATCGGCCGCAAATTGTTCGTTCGCGTCAATGCGGTTGTAAAGCGCCGTGACCATCCCGCGCAAAGCCTGGCTCAGGCGGCCGATTTCATCCGGACGCGCACTGAGATCCGGGATGCGGATACGTCCGGGGTTCACTCCGGCTCCGCGGTCCTTGCCCATCTCGGCAGCAGCGGCCAGATCAGCAAGAGGATTGGCAATCGTTGAGGCCAAAACGAGGCTCAGACCGATCGAGACCAGCAGTGCCACCACAAACATCTGCAGGATCCGCTCTTGCTCCTTGCGGGCCAGCGCATCGATCTCGCCCGCCGGGCCCGCCATAGCAACGGCACCCACAGGCGTATCGTCCAATAGGATCGGGGCCACGGCGACAATCACCGTCTTGCCTTTATCGTCGTGCACGGCCTGTACTTGCAATCCGCCGTTCAGCGCCTGCGGGATCATTTCCTGCACCCGTTGCGCCAGCGTCGGAGCCTCGCTTTCGGAAGAACCGCTAAAGACCGCAGACACACCATTCCAAACCGCATTCAATGCGTCGCTGATCAAAGTGCTTCCAGTGGCGCTGTCGGCGTCCTGATGCAAAAGGCTGGGCAATTTGTCGGCCATGGACGCCCCGCGTGTCCAACCGATCAGAGTGCCCGTGCCGTCATAAACAAAAACCTCGCCGCCTTCGGGCAAGCTGAGACCCGCTAGCGTATCACGGACATCCAATGTGCCTGCACCATTGGCAGAGGGTTGACGCAGCTGGGTTTCAAAAACGTTGCTGACAAGTTGGGCATCACCGACCAGGTTCTGCGCGGTTTGTTGAACCCGTTCTTTTCGCGTGTCGTCCAGATACAGCAGCCCTGCCACCAAAATGACAAGGGCAATGAGGTTGAAGGTGATGATCCTGCGCGCCAGGGGCGAATAGCGCATAGAAAACAGGTTTCGTCGCGAACGCTTGGCCTGTAGCTCGGCAGCATCAGGGTCTTGGGGGATGACCCAGTCATCCCCAAGAACGACGTCTGCGTCGTGCACTTGGTTGGCTTGTTCAGTATCGCGCACGAGACCCCTTCGGCTTGATAAAACGGCCGCGCCTATTCTTCGTTATAACGATACCCGATACCGTACAGCGTTTCTATCGCCGAAAACTCGGGATCGGCTGCGCGCATCTTCTTACGCAGTCGCTTGATATGACTGTCAATGGTGCGGTCATCCACGTAGACCTGATCATCATAAGCCACATCCATCAGCTGATCGCGACTTTTGACAAAGCCCGGACGTTGCGCCAAGGCCTGCAGCAGCAGAAACTCGGTAACTGTCAGCGAGACATCATTGCCTTTCCAGCTGACAGCGTGGCGCAGCGGGTCCATCCGCAGCTCGCCCCGCTCCATCACTTTTGTATCGCCCGAGGCCGCATTGGTCACATCACCATCGACCGCTTCCTGACGGCGCAGCAAGGCGCGAATCCGTTCCACCAGCAACCGTTGCGAGAACGGCTTCTTGACGTAGTCATCCGCGCCCATCCGCAGGCCCAGAACCTCATCGATCTCATCATCCTTGGAGGTTAGGAAAATCACGGGCATCTGGGTTTTCTGCCGCAGCCTTTGCAGAAGATCCATGCCGTCCATCCGCGGCATCTTGATATCCAGTACGGCCATGTCTGGCAGCTTTTTGTTGAAAGCGTCCAGCGCAGCCTGACCATCGTTGTATGTTTCGACCTCAAACCCTTCGGCTTCGAGTGTCATGGACACGGACGTCAGGATATTTCTGTCGTCGTCCACCAGTGCAATCTTTGACATCGGGTTCACCCCTATTCCTGCTCACTCGCGCAATAATACGCTTTTTTGTAAGGCATTGTTGGCGGTTTTGAGCCACCGAATCAACTCGTAACCTCGAATCGTGCCATTCTTGCGGCAGGTATGCGGCAAATTTGCCTTGCTGCGCCCAAATAGCTGCCTTGATTTACGGCAGACAAATCGTGATGGCGCTAAACCTCAACTTGGTTGCGCTAACTACCCCCAACCCTCCTGTTCATGTCCCAAAATACCGTGATAAGAGGCGCTTGACCGCCGGCTCTTTCCGGTATCCGCCCCAATGGTGCACCCGGCCCAAGGCCCTCGCGCCGCCACAGGAGAAGACACACATGACATCTGGACGGGTTAACCCGCAATTCCGCCTCGAAGATCAGGGCATCGAGGGTCTGGGCAATGTCTATTACAACTTCATGGAACCGGCGCTGATCGAAGAAGCGCTGAAGCGCGGCGAAGGCACCCTTGGCAATGGCGGCGCCTTTCTGGTCACCACCGGCAAATTCACTGGCCGCTCGCCCAAGGACAAGCATGTTGTCAAGACAGACAGTGTTGCCGACAGCATCTGGTGGGAAAACAACGCCGCCATGAGCCCTGAAGGTTTTGACGCGCTCTATGAAGATATGCTGACCCATATGAAAGGCCGCGACTACTTCGTGCAGGACCTCGTGGGTGGGGCTGACCCCAGCTACTCGATCAATGTGCGCATGGTAACCGAGCTGGCGTGGCACAACCTGTTCATCCGCCACCTGCTGCGCCGCCCGGATCGTGAGGATCTGGATGATTTCACGGCTGACTTTACTATCATCAACTGTCCCAGCTTCCAGGCGGACCCCAAAAAGCATGGCTGCCGCAGCGAAACGGTGATTGCACTGAACTTTGACCGCAAGCTGATCCTGATCGGCGGCACCGAATACGCCGGCGAGAACAAGAAGTCCGTCTTCACCCTGCTGAACTATATGCTGCCCGAAAAAGGCGTGATGCCGATGCACTGCTCGGCTAACCACGCGGTTGGCAACCCGGTCGACACCGCCGTATTCTTCGGCCTGTCCGGCACCGGCAAGACCACCCTGTCTGCCGACCCGTCGCGCACCTTGATCGGTGATGACGAACACGGTTGGTCGGATCGAGGCACCTTCAACTTTGAAGGTGGTTGCTATGCCAAGACCATCAACCTGAACGCCGAAGCCGAACCAGAAATCTACGCCACCACCTCGAAATTTGGCACGGTGATCGAGAACATGGTTTTTGATCCCGAGACCAAAGAGCTGGATTTCAACGACGACTCTCTGACAGCGAATATGCGCTGCGCCTACCCGTTGGAATACATCTCCAACGCGTCGAAAACTGCATTGGGCGGGCATCCTAAGAACATCATCATGTTGACCTGCGATGCGTTCGGTGTTTTGCCTCCGATCGCTCGGTTGACGCCTGCGCAGGCGATGTATCACTTCCTTTCCGGCTTTACCTCGAAGGTCGCCGGGACCGAACGTGGCGTGACCGAACCGCAGCCCACCTTCTCGACCTGCTTTGGCGCGCCCTTTATGCCACGCCGCCCCGAGGCTTATGGCAACCTTCTACGCGATAAGATTGCTCAGCATGGCGCGACCTGCTGGTTGGTCAACACCGGCTGGACTGGAGGTGCCTACGGCGTGGGCAGCCGCATGCCAATTAAGGCCACCCGCGCGCTGCTGACGGCTGCACTGGAAGGATCACTGACCGATGCGGAATTCCGCAAGGACGCCAATTTCGGCTTCGATGTGCCGGTCTCTGTCCCTGGTGTGCCCGAGGTCTTGCTGGATCCGCGCCGCACCTGGGACGATCAGGAAGCCTTCGACAAACAGGCGGAAAAGCTGGTGCACATGTTCGCGGAAAACTTCGAGCAGTACCTGCCCTTCATCGACGAAGACATCAAAGCTGTCGCGATCGGTTGATCGAATTCAGGGGCCATCATGGCCCCTGACCCACCAAAGCTTACGCATCGGCACCTTGTGCACACAGACAAGTTCATTGCGATAACGTGCAACATGCGCTATCGCAATTTACCCAAGACGCTTCGAAGCCCGGCGTCCTTTGGCAGCGGCTTCTGTTAAATTTGAACATCGGGCGATCCGGGCTAGCTTACTCACATCATGTCTCGGGCCGTTCAACAAGGTAATGATTATTTCTACACGGGGATGGGTGTCGGCGTGATGTGTTCAAAAGGTCAGCCTTTCGAACTGCCTCGGTCCGTCACGGAAACTATAGGCAAGTAATGACTGAAATCTCAAAACTCACCGAACTGCGCAAACTGATGCAAAGCATGGAGCGCACTCTTGGGCTGGAAGAACTCTCACCGGTCGAGCGCGACATCTACTATGCCGCCGAAGAACTGTCGAAAGATGATCGCGAAGTACGCACCTTTGGTCTGATCGAACACACGCTGGTCAAAAGCGTATCTCGCCCGACATTTTTCCGCGCGCTGAAGTCTCTGGTTCAAAAGGGTTATCTGTCACAAAGCGGTAGCGCCAATCGCGGACGGTATCTGGTTCATGCGCCCAGGTGATCGCCACCCCAGATCTGTAATCGGCTGACCCCGTGCGCAGATGGGCCTCTGAAACATTCTATGCCTCTTTGGCCTATGTCGCTGCATCGTTCCTAACATTCCAGGTGCTGATGCCGCTTCAAAACGTGTTTTTTCCCGCATACCCCAGCTATGCCAGCTTATTGTTCCTGCCGCACGGCGTGCGGGTTCTGTCGGCCTGGTTATTGGGATGGAGGGCGATATTCGCACTGTTGCCCGGCGTTGCCATCGTCTTTGCTCTTGTGGGCGGTTGGGATGTTCTTCTGCCCAGCAGATTGCTGGCGATCACTATCGCGGTCACCACAGTTCCAGCGGTTTTTTATGTCTGCAAGGCGTTGGGCTGGGATTTGTTTCCGCGCGTCGATCGGAAGCCATGCTGGTTATGCGTGATGGGCGTTGGAATCATCACATCGGTATTGGTGTCCGTTCTCACCAACATGGCCTTCGGCAGCGCAACGGCCGAGTATATCGCCTATCTGATCGGTGATATCTCAGGTCTTTTTTTCCTAATGTTGGGCCTCTATTTCGCCTTTCGATTTGCTGAAAGACGCAACTAACCCAAAAGACCCCTGCGCAGCAGGTTCAGCCCTGCAATCAGCAGTACAAGCAGAGTGAGTTTGCGGAACTGTGCCTGATCGATACGATCCTGCAGAAACTGACCCCCGCGCATTCCCACCAAGGCAGGGATAATCAGCAGCGCTGAGAACACCGCTGTGTCAGTCCTTAGAATACCCGAACCCAGATGCGCCACAATAAGCGCCACGGCGCCCAGACCGTATATCACGCCCTGTACCCGCATCTGATCCTTCTTCGGTGTATTCAAGGCTGTCAGATAGGCCACGGTTGGTGGTCCCCACACGCCCGAGATGCCGCCGACAGCACCGGCCACCGCACCCACCATAGCCTCAACCCGCATTGAGGGCGCTTGCAGCGTCAGTTTCAGCCCCAGTAGTTGCATCAGAGCGAAGAACGAAACTGGTGCGCCTAAGATCAGCAGAAATGCCTTGGGCGACAAGATGTTGATCAGCTGCGCGCTGGCCAATAGACAGACCAGTCCAACGCTCAGAAATACCTTGAACTTTCGAACTGACGCCGCCGCCGCAGGTAAACCTTCCCGCAAGGCCTGCACCCCATTGGTCACCAGCGTGGGCAAGATTAGACCTGCCAGCGCCAGCTCAGGCGGCAGCATCATGCTAAGACCAGAAACAAGCACCATTGGCATGGCAAAACCGACCATGCCTTTGACCCAGCCCGCGACGAAGGCAACGACCAAAGCCAGACAGAAATCCTGCGGCGACATAAGTGAAAACAGTCCCATCGACCCTTCATACCAGTCCAAAAAATTTCTGCACTGCAAAAGTCACTAAGCAATTTTTGAACTTTTTATGGATGATTTGCGTATTTTTGTTGCGCTGCATGTGCAGCATGATATGACCAGACAACCCAGCAGAGGACGTGATTCATGGCCCATGACGGACAGGATGTGACGAACATGACGCAGCCAGCGGTTTTGCCCGATCTTCTAACACTCAGCGCAGCCGCCCTGCCCGGCGTTCAAGCGGTGTTCGATAAGGCGGTCGAATCGGTTCGCGCGCAGGTGACTAGCGAAGGGCGAATATCGGGCGCACTGATCGAGGCCAATCAGACAGCCGCACATGGGCTGGCTTGGCTGGCCACATACCACCAGTCGCTGCAGCAGATGCAGCGCTGGGCCGAGGCGCTTCAGGCCGAGGGAAAATTCGGCGAGATGGAGCAGCTGTTGCATCAGATCGCCTTTGGGGAATACTTGCATCAGATCGCCGGTGGTATTCCGATGAACCAGGGCGAGGTTGTACGTTTGCAGGATCTTGGCCTTGGCTGGGATGCTCTGTCGGGATTCCAATGCAGCGAAGTGCAGACACTGATGGCGCAAGCCAACTCTCAGGCCGCGCGCACGCGTCTGGTTGAGTTGATGCAGGACCAGTCCGGTGCCACCATGTTTGGTGCGTCTGGTCTGGACGAAGAACTGGAGATGATCCGAGACCAGTTTCGCCGCTATGCCGTTGAAAAGGTTGAGCCTAATGCCCACGAATGGCACCTGAAGGACGAACTGATCCCAATCGAGATTATCGAGGAACTGGCCGAGATGGGCGTGTTCGGTCTGACCATCCCCGAAGAATTCGGCGGGTTCGGCCTATCCAAAGCCTCAATGTGTGTGGTCTCGGAAGAGCTTTCGCGCGGGTACATCGGTGTGGGTTCTCTGGGCACACGGTCCGAAATCGCCGCAGAACTGATCATCGCGGGCGGTACGGATGAACAAAAGGCCAACTGGCTGCCAAAACTGGCCAGCGCCGAGATCCTGCCAACCGCTGTTTTCACTGAACCCAATACCGGATCGGATTTGGGCAGCCTGCGCACGCGGGCCGTCAAGGGTGAAGATGGTAACTATAAGATAACAGGAAATAAAACATGGATCACGCACGCGGCGCGCACCCATGTGATGACCTTGCTGGCGCGGACTAATCCCGACAGTACCGATCACCGTGGGCTGTCCATGTTCCTGGCTGAAAAGACACCTGGAACCGACGAGAACCCCTTCCCCACGCCCGGCATGACTGGTGGTGAGATTGAGGTGTTGGGTTATCGTGGCATGAAGGAATACGAGCTGGGATTTGACGGCTTCGAAGTGAAGGGCGAAAACCTGCTGGGCGGCGAAGAAGGCAAAGGTTTCAAGCAGTTAATGGAAACCTTCGAGTCTGCCCGCATCCAAACGGCTGCCCGCGCCATCGGCGTAGCGCAGAGTGCTTTGGACATTGCCATGCAATATGCACAAGACCGCAAGCAGTTCGGCAAATCTCTGATCAATTTCCCTCGCGTCTCGGGCAAGCTGGCGATGATGGCGGTCGAGATCATGATCGCGCGACAGCTAACTTATTATTCTGCTTGGGAAAAAGATCACGGTCAACGTTGCGACCTTGAGGCCGGGATGGCCAAGCTGCTGGGCGCTCGAGTTGCTTGGGCTGCGGCGGATAACGGGCTGCAGATTCATGGCGGCAACGGCTTCGCTCTGGAATACAAAATTAGCCGCGTGCTTTGTGACGCGCGCATCCTAAATATCTTTGAAGGCGCCGCAGAAATACAGGCGCAAGTCATCGCGCGTCGATTGCTGGGCTGACGCCCGAAGCGACGCGGTTTCCCCAACTGAACCCGGCCTTGCGCCGGGTTTTCTTTTTCTTCCGTGTTGTACGGACCTTCAGGCCTATTTCTTCCGAGTTGTACAACTCGGTTTCAGGGCTTAATGGGCGAAACTTCCCCCTCGGATCGAGCGCAGAAATCGGGTAAAGGGCGTCAACCAAACCCAGCGCCCAAGCTGGCCAGAGGAGAATCGAGCGTGAAGATCATCATCGCAGTTTTGGCCACCTGCATGGCCCTTGCCGGATGCGCCATGGCACCAAACACCGGGCCCGATGATGTGGACCAGTTGGCACAAGCGATCCAGCAGCTTGACCCCAAGGTTGACCCTGCCGAGGCGCGGCGTGCAGCCGAGATATCTTATGCCTATTCCAATCAACTGAAACAGGACTGGAACGTCACCGATCCAGCCATCATCCACAACGCAAAGGTCATCAACGGATTTCGCGAAAAAGGTCTGTGCAATGATTGGGCGCAGGCTATGACCACGCGTTTGAAGCAAGAGAACTTTCGCACTCTGGATTTGCACTGGGCCACGTCGCCTCCAACTGCGTTCCGGATCATCCACCATTCGGCTCTGATCAGCGCTAAGGGAGATTCAATGTATGAAGGCATCATCCTTGACCCGTGGCGCAACAGCGGGGTGCTTTATTGGGATCAGGTGCGCGAGGACACCAAATACAACTGGCGCCCCCGCCTTGAAGTGCGCGAAGAGTTAATCAGCGGTGTGAACCCCTACTGACAGGATATTGCGATGTTACGTCTGGCCTTGTTCCTGCCCCTTTTAACCCTGTTCCAATGCGACAAGGATGAGACTGTCGCCGCCTATGGCGCAGCGGATCAGACATGGGCTTTGCAAGAGATCGACGGGCAGCCTTTTGAGGCCAGCACCCTTTTGCGATTCCCCGAAGAGGGTAGGATTGAGGGCAATGCCCCGTGCAACACCTATTCAGGTACACTGAATGCACCCTACCCGTGGTTTGAGATCACCGATCTTGTCGCCACCCGCGCGGCTTGCGCAGGGCTTGAAGCCGAGGGGTTTTATTTCGCCGCACTGATGGCGATGACCCAGTCCGAGGTGTCCGGCGATGTGCTGATCCTGCGCAATGAGGACGGGCACGAGATGGTGTTCAAAGCCGCCGAGTAAACTGCGCCACAAATCGCGCGCGTGCGTCCGGCAAAGGCGTATGACCCAGCGACGGAGCCAGATGGTTTTCCAGAAAATACCCGGTCGTGCGCAAGGCTTCAGCAATCTCGGTATCCGGAGCCGCGCCTTCGCCGCGCAGGCAGGGGGGCAAAGGCAGCAGCTTATCGGCCCAGTCCCCTGCCCCCGCCGCACTGACCGCGCGGCCGGTTTTCGGAGAGACATAGACCAACCCCTCGGTCGCCCCTGTCACTGCGCAGGCCGAAAGATCCAAGCCAAAGCCCAACTCTTCCAGCAGCGCCAGTTCCCAGCGCAGATAGGCCAGTGGCCAGACGTCATCCTGCCCTAGCAGGTCCATCAACTGTTCTGTTTGCTGATAGATCGCCGGATGAGGCTCGCGTTCGGGCAGGCAAAAGGACAGCAGCGCCACCACCGCATTTAATCCGGCCAGCGCCAGCCGCCCTGAAAACGCCGCTGCAGCACGCGAACGCAGGGGTTCGACCTGAAAGGTACCAAGATGTTCTTCGAGCCGCGCGCGCCAAAGCACGTCCAGTTGCGCGCCGGGTTGCAGGATCGGGGCGATCTTGCGGCTGGTGCCTCCGCGCACAATGCCGGCGTGACGACCATGGGCTTCGGTAAAGACCTCGATGATCGCCGCTGTCTCACCATGACGGCGAGAGGTCAGAAGAATGCCGTGATCACGCCAGTCCAAGTTTGGCCTCGTCAGGTCAACAGATATATACGCAGGAAATCTTATGGCCGTTGCAGGTTCAAGGTGGAAACGCGTCAGGTTGACCCTGTGGAACACCAAAAACACGTTGCGTGACATCTGTTCACGCAATAGTGTTCACTTTATGTTCTACACGGAGGAATTTAAGAAATGTCACTTAACTATGTCATGATCGGTTCAAATGATGTCGTCAAAGCGCGAAGCTTTTACGATGCGGTTGTGCCCAAAATCGGCGGCAAGGTTATTGCTGAATATATGCCCCACGCTGTTTGTTACGAGCTGCGGGGCGGTGGGTCCATGTGGGTCGCGACGCCCTTTGACAAAGAGGCCGCGACGGTTGGAAACGGCAACATGGTTGGCTTGCTTTGCGAAAGTGAAGCGGAAGTTCGCGAGGTACATGCCGAGGCTCTTGCCAATGGCGGAACAAATGAAGGTGACCCCGGAGATCGACCTCAATATGGCCCGAACTTCTATGGCGCTTATGCGCGCGATCCTGATGGCAACAAGATGAGCTTTGTCTATTTTAGCGATGCAGGCTGATCGTGCGACCTAGAACGTCATACCTGCGTGAATCAGAATGCCGATAACCATCAGCAGGTTCAGCACCATTGAGATACCGTTGCCCACATAGATGGGCAACTTGCCCACCACCAGCCCATAGGCGAACCACAAAAACGACAGCCCAGCATACAGAGACCAGGACAGCAGCGACTGTCCGGTCGCATGTTCGGAGTGGGTGAAATAAAGCTTGATCAGTTGTGGAAGCGTGGCGAAGGGGCCAACGACGCCGATGAAGACCATGAACCCCTCGAACCGCTGCATCCAGTGACCGAGATTTGAGTTTTCCAGTTTCTGGGCAAGCGTTTCAGCCACTCAACCCCCTCCTGTTCCTGCGGCCCCCGGAAGATTGGGCCGTTTCATTCAGCCGGTTGCAAAGCAAACAGCCGGTTGCAAAGCAAAATAGTCGCTTTGCGCCGTACGTCCAAGATCATTTGGCGCGGGTTAGTCCAGACCTTCTTCACCCAGCAGGTGCCTGCCTTGGCGGTCTTCCACCTCGATTACCCAAAGGTCGGGGTCAAAACTGCGTTGGCGGGTGATGGCGGCATCTACGTCTGCCTCTTCTCCGGATGAGAGCTCCACCCATTTGCGCTCGCCGCTCATCAGATCAAAACTGCGCTGAAAGGCTGCGGCCCGCCCGTTGAGTGTGTTGAGTTTGATAAGCACCGCCCCAGCGGTGTCATCCCCATGCGCCACAACAAAAGCCGGTATTTCCTGAAACCGCAGCCGCGCCAGATAGGCATGCACCCAGAATTCAGCTGTCAGCCGGGTCATGGTTCTGACCTTTCCGTAGGCGTTGAGAATTTTCGACGAAAATTCTTGGCCCGGGTCATGCGTTGCCGTCTTTGAAATCCAGACCCATTTCCGAGTAGCGCTCGGATTCCTCCAGCCAGTTGGGCCGGACTTTCACCTGCAAGAACAGGTGAATCTTGCGGTCCAAAAACTCTTCCAGCTCGGCACGCGCCGCCTGACTGACGGCCTTTATGGTCTCACCACGTTTGCCCAGCACAATCCCTTTGTGGCCATCACGCATAACATAGATGACCTGATCGATCTTGGCCGAGCCGTCCTTGCGCTCTTCCCAGTTCTCGGTCTCGACGGTCAGCTGGTAAGGCAGTTCCTGATGCAGGCGCAGGGTCAGTTTCTCGCGCGTCATCTCAGCCGCGATCATGCGCAGAGGCAGATCCGCAATCTGGTCTTCCGGATAGAGCCACGGGCCCTCGGGCAGTTCCGAGGCCAGCCAGTTGCGCAAATCGTCAACGCCGTGGCCTTTTTCGGCCGAGATCATGAAGGTCTCAGAAAACGGGTAGCGCGCGTTCAGATCGCTGGTCAGGGCCAACAGTTTCTCGGACGGCACCTTGTCGATCTTGTTGATCGCAAGTGCGATGGTGCGGCCCTGCCCGATCTCTTCCAGGCCTTCGAGGATGCGTTCGACACCTTCGGTGATACCGCGATGCGCCTCGATCATCAGCACGACCACATCCGCATCTGCAGCCCCGCCCCAAGCGGCGGCTACCATGGCACGGTCCAGACGGCGGCGCGGTTTGAAGAGGCCCGGCGTGTCGACAAAGACCAGTTGCGCATCGCCCTCCATTGCCACGCCACGGATACGAGCACGGGTGGTTTGCACTTTGTGCGTCACGATCGAGACTTTGGCTCCGACCATGCGGTTCAGAAGGGTGGATTTGCCTGCGTTGGGCTCTCCGATCAGGGCGATAAATCCGGCGCGTGTGCTCATGTGTCCTGCGATCCTGTTTGCAAGTGCGCACCCCTATAGCAGAATGCGCGGACGGGCCAGAGGGATTTGTCGCATTGCGGATATCAGTGAGCGAAGGCCAGTCTGCGGCCCATAGGGCGACGCTGCCCGGTCGACCGGTGCCGGCATTGGCCGGGCTTGATCGCGCGATCAGGTTGTAGTGTTCAACGCCAGAACTTGGTTCGGATAGGCTTGGTCCCCGATCCGAAAATCTGTGACTCCGACCTGCCGGAACCCTTTGGCTAGATAGAAGTCGATTGCGGGCGTATTCTCGGAATTGGTTGTCAGCCAAATCGACGGGCGCCCTTTTTCACGCATGTAGTCAATCGCGATATCGAGCAGCGCTGAGCCGATGCCTTTACCTTGATGGCGGTGCTGGACGTAGAACGTCACGATTTCTAGGTCAGAAAGCCCGTCCACAGGTGCGATGCGATTTTCCGCAAGCCGAATATATCCGTCGATCCCGTCTTCGTTTTCGGAAACCATCAAGAGGTCTTGGCCGTCCTCCAATATGGCTTCGAACCGGGCGGTCGTGAACTCGGACAGTGCGAACTCGGCAAAGAAGGCGTTCACACCACGCTTTAGATATGCTCCGATCCAGACCTCAATCGACAGGGCCGCGAGGCTGGCGGCGTCGGTTTATTGGGCGGGTCTGATTTTCATGATCTGGCTGCGCAGAGGATCAAGACAACTGTTCCAACAACGCCTTTGCCGCTGCCTGTTCGGCCTGTCGCTTGGAGCCTGCGGTGGCCTGAGCTTCGGTACCATTCTGCAGACGAGCGGCGATCGTGAAGATCGGGGCATGGTCAGGGCCGGTGCGTTTGACCTCGACATAGCTGGGTGGTTTCTGGCCGCGGGCCTGTGCCCATTCCTGCAGGGCGGTTTTTGCATCGCGGGCGTCGGCCTCGACCTTGTGGATGCGATCGCCCCAGAGGGCGAGGATCACGTCTCGGGCAGCCTCGAACCCTGCGTCGCGGTAGATGGCCGCGATGACCGCCTCCATCGCGTCGCCCAGCAAGGCCTGCTTGCGACGACCTCCGGACAGCATCTCGGACCGGCCCAGTTTCAGCACCGCACCCAGATCAATCTGGCGGGCCACATCGGCGCAGGCTTCCTTGCGCACCAGCGCGTTGAAACGGGGGGCCAGTTGGCCTTCGGAAGCTTTCTTGTCGGCCTCAAGCAAAGCAGTGGCCATGACGAGACCCAGGACGCGGTCGCCCAAAAATTCAAGACGCTGATTGTCGGGGCGCGTGGCAGAAGACACCGAGCCGTGGGTCAGCGCGCGCACCAGCAGTTCAGGGTCGGAAAACTCATACCCCAAGCGCTGCTGGAACGCCCTTATCTCAGCCGATAGCTTCAATTGACCGCCTTGAAGAAGCGGTCACCGCGCCATGTCCAGAAGAACAGCATCGAGCGACCTGCGGAGGAGAACATGATCCGGTCGGCGCGACCGATCAGGTTTTCGTACGGCACAAAGCCAACGCCTCCGGCGGATTGCGGCAGACGGCTGTCGGCCGAGTTGTCGCGGTTGTCGCCCATGAAGAAATAGTGGCCCTCGGGTACGGTATAGACCCCGGTATTGTCGGAGCCCTGATTGCCGATGTTCAGCACGTCGTAGGACACGCCATTTGGCAGGGTCTCGATCAGGCGGTTCTTTTCGCAAACACCGCCGATCCCGACGGGACCGTTGGAACAGCGCGGACGCAGGCCTTGTGGGCCCTGCGGTTCAGCAACTTCCGTGAACACACCGTCAGGTTGCTGCGGCACAGGAGTGTCGTTCAGGATGATCTGGCCTTCGCGGATCTGGATACGATCACCCGGCAGGCCGATCAGGCGTTTGATATAGTCACGGCCTGTGACCGGATGGCGGAAGACGATGACATCGCCGCGTTCAGGGTCGCCGCCGATCAGGCGCGAGTTGTCATCGCTCTGCATCCAGCCGCAGATGTCTTCGGCATCGATGTTGAGGCCAACGCTGGGGATAATGAGGCTGGGGCACGAGGCATAGGAATAGCCATAGGCCATCTTGTTGACGAAGAGGAAATCCCCGATCAGCAGGGTCTGCTTCATCGACCCGGAAGGAATCCAGAACGGCTGAAAGAACAGGGTGCGGAAAATGCCCGCGATCAGCAGGGCATAGACGATGGTTTTGATCGTCTCCCAAATGGCGTTTCCGGATTTGGCTTCCTCGGCCATACTGCTCTCTCCAGTCTCTGCGTGGTTGGGGTGCTACATGCGGGTCAGTTGGGGGCAAGTCAAGGCTGCGCGGGCGCTTCTTGAAGCGGGCGGGCCTCGATCACCACAAAGGCCTGCGCCCAGGGGTGATCATCGGTCAGGGTGACATGGATGATCGCCTCGTGTCCTTCTGGGGTCATTTCCTTCAGACGCTCGGCGGCCCAGCCGGTGACGTGCATGACGGGCTGGCCCGTGCGCAAGTTGGTCACCGCCATGTCCTTCCACGCGATGCCCATGCGCAGACCGGTGCCCAGGGCTTTTGAACAAGCCTCTTTCGCGGCCCAGCGTTTGGCGTAGGTGCCCGCAGTATCGGCGCGACGCTCAGCCTTGCGCTGTTCGGTTTCAGTGAAGACACGGTTACGGAAGCGGTCGCCGAACCGGTCGAGCGTGCCCTGAATGCGATCAATATTTGCGAGGTCGGTGCCGATGCCGAGGATCATGTCAGACCTCCAACACAACGGTCCCGAGCTTTTGCCCCGCCTCGACCATTGCGTGTGCATTTGCCGCATCCATCAGCCCTCCGCCAGGGACGACGGCGTGGGACAGTGCGCCTTGTTCCAGCCACTGGCCCAACTGCGCCTCGCCGCGACGGCGGGCCGCGGCGTCGAGTTGGTAGACGATCAGCATATGCAGGCGGATGTTCTTGAACATGAAGCCATAGAAATCCAGTTCGGGCTTCATTTGCGAAGCCGAGGCATAGCTGGCGATGGTGCCACCGGGGCGGATCATAGAAAGGGAAGCGGGTTGGTTGGCTGCGAAATCAACCTCGACAATGCGGTCTATGCCTACGCCGTTGGTCATGTCCATCGCCGCCTCGGCCACGTCTTGCGTGCGGTAGTTGATCCATTCGGACGCGCCGGAATGGGCGGCTTTTTCATCTGAACTTACCGTTGTGATAACGCGCGCACCACCCAGCGCGGCCATCTGGCAGGCGTAGCGTCCGACCGTGCCTGCACCGCCGGTCACAAGCACAGTCTGGTCAGTGATCGGTCCGTCACAATAGAGCGCGTACCATGCAGTCAAGGCTGGGATACCAAAACACGCGCCCTCGGCGAAGCCGGTCGTATCTGGAAGGAATACGGCCTGTTCGGAGGGTAGCGCAGTGTATTCGGCCCCAGTGCCAAAAGCGCGTTGCCATTGGCCGTTCCAGATCCAGACACGTTCGCCGACGCGCGCGGGATCGACCCCTTCGCCTACGGCCTCAATCACTCCGGCCCCGTCCGAGTGGGGAACAACCATAGGGTATTGCATCACAGCGCCAGGGCGCGCGCCGCCGCGCAGCTTGACATCTGAGGGGTTGATGCCGCTGGCATGGACCCGGACAAGAACGTCGCCTGGGCCGGGGTTG
The DNA here is from genome assembly GCF_056543005.1 of Ruegeria sp. A5. NCBI lineage: Bacteria > Pseudomonadati > Pseudomonadota > Alphaproteobacteria > Rhodobacterales > Roseobacteraceae > Ruegeria > Ruegeria sp. A5. The sequence goes on along the minus strand of NZ_JBQGAV010000006.1, from coordinate 210,701 downwards.
GGCGTGGGCAGATCGACCAACTCAAGGACATCCGCCGCCGCACCAAATCCGCGATAGGTGATTGCTTTCATGACAGTCCCTCGTCTCCTATTGGTCAGCTATTGGTCAGCCGCGTCGGGCGTTTCCAGATCGAACACCAAGACGCCCTCGGCCCCATCCATGCACAGCGCGACAAGCCGTGCGCCAAGTTGCTGGTGGGTTTCGTCACTGGCATAGCGCTGTAGGTCGGCCTGAGCCGCGAAATCCAGTGTGAAGCCGTAGGGATAGCTTGGGGATTTTGCCTCAAAATCGCGGTTGGGGCCGTGGATGAAGCCACCGCAGCCCGACAAACGGTCTGCGACCGCGCCCAGCCCATCCATCACAGCGGCAAGCTCTGCGGTGTCGTGATCGGGCTTGAGTCGCAGCATCACGCAATGGCGGATCATCATTGCACCTCAGAGGTCATGACAGGCGCACCGTGAGAATCTTGTAGCTGGCCACGCCAAAGAAACCCGCGAAGGCAAAATCAAACCAGCGGCGGGCGCGGCGATAGGCGTTGACCATGCGCGCAGACGAAAACAGGAAGGCGTAGCCGATGAAGATCAGCAGTGAACCCGCATAGAGCATGGCGAAATAACCCAGCAGCATAGCAAGGCTGGCGTCATTTGGCGCAACAATGGCGTAGATCGAGCCCCAGCTGAGGATCGCCTTGGGGTTGGTCAGGTGGATCGCCGCACCTTTGGCAAATATCGTACCCAATGAGCCGGTGACTGGATTGCCCAGCGCGACCTCATCCGAAGTCAGCGCGCGGCGCAGCGCCTTGAGCGCCAGCCAGCCCAGATAAGCGACGCCGATATAGCGGATCACCTCGAACACCCAGACATTGGCCAGCATAATCGCCGACAGCCCCAGTGCGGCGGCGATGCCCCACGCGGCGGACCCGGCGCAGATGCCCAGCGCAAAGGCCAGACCGGCGGTGCGGCCTTCGTTCATGGCGGTTCCGGCGATGCCCATGGTGGCAGGGCCCGGAGAGCCCCCGGCCATGAGCCATGCAAACCAGATCGCCACAAAACCGGGTGTGATCATGCCCGCGCCTCGTCCATCAGGCGGCGCATTTCGTGAACCGCCGGGGTGAGGCCGCGAAAGATGGCCTCGCCGATCAGGAAGTGGCCGATGTTCAGCTCTCGCACTTCAGGGAAGGCTGCCACCGGTTGTACGGTGTCGTAAGTCAGCCCGTGACCCGCATGAACTTCAAGACCCAGCGAATGGGCATAGGCGGACATCTCGCGCAGGGCTTCCAGTTCGCGCGCGGCGTCGTCCAGTTTGCCTTCGGCGTGGAAATCGCAATAGGCACCGGTGTGCAGTTCGATCACCTCGGCCCCGATGCGGTGGGCGGCGTCGATCTGGCGCTGGTCGGCGGCGATGAAGATGGACACGCGGCAGCCCACATCGCGCAAGGGCGCAATGAAATGGGCCAGCTTATTTTCCTCGCGCGCGACTTCTAACCCCCCTTCGGTTGTGCGTTCCTCGCGCTTTTCGGGAACGATGCAGACGGCGTGCGGCTTGTGGCGCAGAGCGATTTTCTGCATCTCGTCCGTTGCGGCCATCTCGAAGTTGAGCGGCACCGACAGGATCTCCATCAACCCGTCGATATCGGCGTCCGAGATGTGGCGGCGATCTTCGCGCAGATGTGCTGTGATGCCGTCGGCCCCGGCCTCTTCCGCGATCCGGGCGGCGCGTAGTGGGTCCGGATAGGCCCCGCCGCGCGCATTCCGCACGGTGGCTACGTGGTCGATATTCACGCCCAGACGCAAACGGTTGTCAGACATCTTTCGAATCCTTCATTGTCCCTGAGGTCGAGCCTAGTGGTTTTGTCGGGGGAACGTCAGCCTCTGCCTGAGCAAGGCGTTTAATTTGTTCAAACTTCGCTTTGATTCTGGCGCGGCGGCGTTGCTGATAAGTACGGATAAGCGGCAGGCTAAGATAGGCGCAGATCACTCCGGCCACGATGCCTGGAATGACCCCGCCGATCATATAAGGAAAGAACACATCGTCATAGAACCGGCTAAGCCCGTGCCAGTCCGCCTCGCGATGGGTGAACATAGCGATGCAATTGTCCTTGAGATCGCCCATCGCATCCGCAAATTTCCCCATCAACCCATCGGTATCGTCTTTGCGGAACTTGGTCCCCAGCAGGAAATGCCCGGTTTGCAGGCTTATGACCGCGATCGGCACATAGGTCAGGGGATTGCCAAAGAACGTGCCGCTGAGCGCGGCAAGAATGTTGCCGTTCAGCAGCCGCGCCAGCACGGCGGCGACCAGGAAATGCAAGCCATAGAAAGGCGTGAACGAGGCAAACACCCCTGCCCCGATGCCACGCGCGATGCGTTCCGGGCTGTCAGGCAGGCGCCGAACCCGATGTTTGACATAGTGAAAGGCACGGGTCCATCCGCCGCGCGGATAGACGAACTCTGACGCGACTTGGACAGGCGAGCGGCGATCTCGGCGCTTGAAAACCACTCGTGATCACCCCTTCTCAGCCAGCCGCAACGGCGGGTTTCGCACTTTCCCGGTACCGTTCGACCGCAGCAACGTCGCTTTCAGCCTCGAGCATCAGCATCAGCGAATGCAGCTGTTCAAGATCGCGAAGTTCGACATTGATCATCAGCCGATAAAAATCCGGTTTGCGGTCGACAAATTCGAGGTTCGAGATATTGGCCTTTTTCTCGCCGATCAATGTGCAAATACGCCCCAGCACCCCGGCATCATTGCCGATGGTCAAATCCAGCGTCGCGCCATAGACGGCGGGGTGGGTGCCCGAATGCCAGTGCAGATCAACCCAGCGCTCGGGTTCATTTTCAAACTCGGTCAGGCGATCGCAGTCGATGGCGTGCACGACAACACCCTTGCCGCGATATGTAATTCCGACGATGCGCTCGCCCGGCAGTGGCTGGCAACAGGGGGCACGATCGAATTTCTGGCCCGGTTCAAGCCCGATCACAGCGCGACGGGGCGAGATCGCGTCGCCATCATCCTTGGTGAGTTCGGGATATACCGCTTCGACCACCTCATGGGCGGTCAACTCGGCACTGCCCAGACGGGCCAGCAACTCGTCCCGATCTTTTAAACGCAGGTGTTTGGCAGCGGTTTCCAGCGCCTTGTCGGTGGCTTTGCGGCCCAGGTTTTCGAACCCGGCGCGGGCCAGTTCCTTACCCAGCCTGATGAAGCGTTCCCGGTCGACCTCGCGCAACGCGCGGCGGATCGAGGTGCGGGCTTTGCCGGTAACCGCGATCTCAAGCCAAGTGACCTGCGGGCTCTGGCCATCGGCGGTGATGATGTCCACCGATTGACCGTTCTTGAGCCGGGTCCAGAGCGGCACACGAATGCCATCAACCTTGGCCCCCACGCAGGCATGACCAATGCGGGTGTGGATTGCGTAAGCAAAATCAATCGGCGTCGCCCCACGCGGCAGTTTCACCACATCGCCCTTGGGGGTGAAGCAGAATACCTGGTCCGAATACATCTCGAGCTTCACAGCTTCGAGGAAATCCTCATGATCATCCTCACTGTCGAATTGCTCGGTCAGGTTTGCGATCCACTTTGCCGGGTCAACCGCAAAGGGGTTTTCGGACCGCACACCGTCGCGATAGGACCAGTGCGCTGCAACGCCGGTTTCGGCCACATCGTGCATCTGACGAGTGCGGATCTGGACCTCGACCCGTTTGCCGTCGCGCCCCGAAACCGTTGTGTGGATCGAGCGATAACCGTTCGATTTCGGCTGGCTGATATAGTCCTTGAATCGCCCTGGCACGGCGCGCCAGCGCTGGTGGATGGCACCGAGTGTGCGATAGCAGTCTTCTTCGGTCTGGGTGATGATGCGGAACCCGTAGATGTCGGACAGACGTGAGAAACCCTGATCCTTTTCCTGCATCTTGCGCCAGATCGAATAGGGTTTCTTGGCGCGACCAAAGACTTCGGCTTCAATGCCCGCCTTTTCCAATTCGTGCCGCATGTCGCCGGTGATGCGATGGATCACGTCGCCGGTTTCGCGTTGCAGAGTGATAAAGCGGCGGATGATCGACTGGCGGCCTTCGGGGTTCAGTACGCGGAAGGCAAGGTCTTCGAGTTCCTCGCGCATCCATTGCATCCCCATCCGGCCCGCAAGCGGCGCGTAAATATCCATTGTCTCACGCGCTTTTTGCACCTGCTTTTCAGGGCGCATCGCCTTGATCGTGCGCATGTTGTGCAGACGGTCGGCGAGCTTGACCAGAATAACCCGAAGATCCTTGGACATGGCCATGAACAGCTTGCGGAAATTCTCGGCCTGTTTGGTCTCTCGGCTGGACAGCTGCAGGTTGGTCAGCTTGGTGACGCCATCGACCAGCTTGGCGACCTCATCCCCGAACAGTTCGGTAACCTTGCCATAACTGGCTTTGGTGTCTTCGATCGTGTCGTGCAACAGGGCCGTTATAATGGTCGCATCATCCAGACGCTGTTCGGTCAGGATGGCGGCAACGGCAACGGGATGAGAGAAATAGGGCTCGCCGGAATGGCGGAACTGGCCTTCATGCATCTGTTGGCCAAATTCATAGGCCCTTTCGATGCGGTCGGCATTTGTCTTGGGATTGTAATTGCGGACCAGCGCAATCAGGTCTTCTTCTGAAATCATCCGGTCCGCACCTTTGTCGCTTGGGTTACCCCTGGCCCTGGGCCTCCATCAGAGCGCGCAGGAGCTTTTCTTCCGACATGTCGTCATCCGCAGGCTTGTCAGATTCCGCACCCATCAGCAGGGCCATCTGATCTTCTTCGGGCTCATCAACCTCGATCTGGGTCTGGTTGGCTTCGATCAGACGTTCGCGCAGCTCATCAGCGCTTTGGGTTTCGTCGGCGATTTCGCGTAGCGAGACGACAGGGTTCTTGTCGTTATCGCGGTCAACGGTGATCGGGCCACCAGCAGAAATCTCGCGCGCCCGGTGGGCTGCAAGCATCACCAGTTCGAACCGGTTCGGGACCTTGTCTACACAATCTTCGACCGTAACGCGGGCCATGGGGCGCTCTCCGTAAATGAATCCGTGGCAGGAAGGGGTTTATCTAAGCGCGAATCCCCGCCTTGACAAGCAAGAAATGCCGCAAATGCGAGGATCACAGAGGCTTGACCTCTGCCACCTCATCGGGCGGCAAGGCTGCAACCATCTGCGTCACTGTCCGGTCCAGAACGGGATGGCGCCAATCGGGGGCGACATCCATCATGGGAACAAGCACAAAAGCGCGGTCCTGCAAGCGCGGATGGGGCAGGATAAGGTGTTCCGGCGCAGATTTGGTCTGATCTTCGGGGGGAAGGGTCAGCCAGCGCTGAAATTCGGCGTCATCCGGCAGCACAAGTTCATCCCAACAGACCAGATCGAGGTCCAGAGTGCGCATGCCCCAACGCTGTTCACGGGCGCGCTCAAAATCATGTTCGATGCGGTGCAGCAGGTCCAGAACACCCTGTGGCGTGAGGTCCGATTCGATCAAAACCGCTGCGTTGACATAGTCCGGCCCTGCCCCTGCCGGAAAGCATGGGGTGGCAAAAAACCGGCTTGTCTTGCGAATCACCAAGCCCGCCTCGGCCATCGCGATCAGCGACCGCTCAAGTGTCACCTTGGGCCCACAACCTCTCAGACTGAGATTTGCCCCTAGGGCAATGACCGCTTTTGACAAGGTTTTGTCCACTTCAGACCCCATATTCGGACCAGAGAATACTTGCGATAAAGCCTAAAACACCTATTTTAAGGACACCATTGCACTGACCTATTACTTTATCACTCACGGAGCTCACGGTGCGGTGGCTTATACCGGAAGGACCATTTTATGTTTTACAAGGACGAACGGCTAGCGCTGTTCATCGACGGCTCGAATCTTTATGCAGCCGCCAAAGCACTGGGGTTTGACATCGACTACAAGTTGCTGCGTCAGGAATTTATGCGCAGAGGCAAACTGCTTAGAGCTTTCTACTACACAGCGCTACTGGAAAATGACGAGTATTCCCCGATCCGGCCTCTGGTGGACTGGCTGCACTATAATGGCTTCACCATGGTCACCAAACCGGCCAAGGAATACACCGACAGCATGGGGCGTCGGAAGGTCAAGGGAAACATGGATATCGAGCTTACCGTCGATGCCATGGAACTGGCACCACGCGTTGATCATATCGTACTGTTTTCGGGCGATGGGGATTTCCGCCCGCTGATCGCAAGCCTGCAACGGCAGGGCGTACGTGTTTCCGTTGTTTCGACCATCCGTAGCCAGCCGCCGATGATTTCGGACGAACTGCGCCGCCAGGCCGATAACTTCATTGAGCTGGAAGACCTGCGCGACGTGATCGGCCGCCCTCCGCGAGAGATGCCGACTGAACCCCGCAGCGTCGCAGCTGCAGGCGGGCACTGACCCCACCAAACCCCACCACTCACCAATGGGGGTTGGCAAGAATATGCGCGGCCAGGGCCAGAAGCCCTGGCCGCGCGACTTTAAAGGTATAGGTGCTGAAAACACCCTTGTGCTAACAGCGATTCATGTCAGTGAAATGACGCAGTGCTGTCTGGACCATGGCAATGAAAAGACCTAGGTGTTCGGTCCAGGAGATCGCCGAATGACAAAGCCGCCGCTGACATTATATCTGGCCGCCCCGCGCGGATTCTGCGCTGGTGTGGACCGTGCCATCAAGATTGTGGAAATGGCCCTTCAAAAATGGGGGGCGCCTGTCTATGTGCGCCATGAGATCGTTCACAACAAATTCGTCGTCGACGGTCTGCGCGCGAAGGGTGCCGTGTTTGTCGAGGAGCTGGACGAATGCCCTGATGATCGCCCCGTGATCTTCTCGGCCCACGGTGTGCCAAAATCGGTGCCCGCCACAGCAGCCCAGCGCGAGATGATATATGTCGACGCCACCTGCCCGCTTGTATCCAAGGTGCATGTCGAAGCGCAGCGCCACGCGGATGCCGGGCTGCAGATGATCATGATTGGTCACAAGGGCCATCCCGAAACAATCGGCACCATGGGACAGCTGCCCGATGGCGAGGTACTGCTGGTTGAAACGGTAGAAGATGTGGCGCAGGTCGCTGTGCGTAACCCCGAAAAGCTGGCCTTTGTCACCCAGACAACCCTATCGGTGGATGACACCAAGGACATTATTGCCGCGCTTGAGGCCCGCTTCCCCGCCATCGTCGGGCCGCACAAGGAAGACATTTGTTATGCCACCACCAACCGGCAGGAAGCGGTGAAAGCCGTCGCTCCGAAAGCCGATGCCTTGCTGGTGGTGGGTGCGCCGAACTCATCGAATTCACGTCGTCTGGTCGAGGTCGCCTCGCGCGCCGGATGCAGTTATGCGCAGCTGGTGCAGCGCGCGACCGAGATCGACTGGCGTGCGCTGGAAGGAATTTCCAGCATTGCGGTTAGCGCCGGGGCATCCGCGCCCGAAGTGCTGGTGAACGAGGTGATCGATGCATTCCGCGACCACTACGATGTCACCGTCGAGCTGGTCGAAACCGCTGTCGAGAATGTCGAGTTCAAAGTTCCCCGCGTATTGCGGGAACCAGCATGAGCGGCATCCCCCGCGCGCCGTTATTCCTTGGTTTGGCTGGGCTGATCCCGTTTGTCTGGGGCGCGCTGACTTATCTGAACGGTGATTTGAACGATTGGGGTCGGCAGACGCTGGGGTCGCGCTTCGTGGGGCCGTATATTCAGCTATTCTATGGCTCGGTGATCCTGAGTTTCATGTCGGGCGTGCTGTGGGGCTTCGCCACCAAAACCTCAGGCAGCAAAGCTGCGGCCTGTTACACCTTGTCGGTGTTGCCTGCACTTTGGGCATTTTTCACGACCGGCGGCGGTCCGGTGAATGCGGGCACCAACCTGATGTATGGGTTTGCGGGCTTGCTTTTGCTGGACGCCATGTTCTCATATTGGCGGTTGACCCCGGTCTGGTGGATGCGGCTGCGCGTCCTGCTAACCGCTGTCGTGCTGACCTGTCTTGCTGTGGGAGTTTACCTGTGAGTGATGAACGGACCATCAAGGCCTACACGGATCGCGTTGCGGATTACCTAAGGATCCCCCTGCCCGCCGAGCAGCTAGAGGCGCGTCAGGCTTTTTTAGATGCGGTCCGCGAGGGTGGATATGTGCTGGATCTGGGCTCGGGTCCCGGATCAGACAGCGCGTTTCTGATGCGGCAAGGGCTGAAGGTACGGGCGCTGGATGCAACCCCTGCCTTTGTTGAACATGCGCGGAGCAACGGTGTTGACGCCCACCTTGGCACCTTCGATGACGTCACAGAGGTAGCAGAGTATGACGGCGTCTATGCCAGTTTCTGCCTGCTGCACGCCCCGCGCGCCGATTTCCCGCGTCATCTGAACGCGATCCACACCGCACTGAAGCCGGGCGGGCAGCTGTTCCTGGGAATGAAGCTGGGCACGGGCGAGCATCGTGATGATTTGGACCGTTACTATACTTATTATTCAGAGGCCCAGATCAAGGACGCCCTGACCTCAGCAGGTTTCACCATTGATCGTACCGTGCAGGGAATGGGGAAGGGTTTGGCCGGGTCTTACGACGGGTTCATTCTGGTATTCGCTCATGCCTGATCTCTTTGCATATACCGATGGTGCCTGTTCCGGAAATCCCGGCCCCGGCGGCTGGGGCGTACTGCTGCGCGCGATGGATGGCGAGACCATCCTGAAAGAACGCGAGCTGAGCGGAGGCGAAGCCGAGACAACCAACAACCGGATGGAACTGCTGGCTGCAATCAGTGCTTTGGAGACGCTGGAGCGGCCCTCGAAACTGACCATCGTCACCGACAGCGCTTATGTGAAGAACGGCGTGACGGGATGGATTTTCGGGTGGAAGCGGAACGGCTGGAAGACGTCGAACAAGAAGCCAGTCAAGAATGTCGATCTGTGGCAGCGACTGGATGAAGCCGCGCAACGCCACGAGGTGACCTGGGAATGGGTCAAGGGCCATGCGGGCCATCCCGAAAATGAGCGCGCGGATGAGTTGGCACGCGCCGGCATGGCCCCGTTCAAACCTAAGAAGGCGCAGGCGTGAGCGGGCTTGCCCTGCTGGATTACGCCTCGGTTTTGGTCTTTGCGCTGACCGGTGCGCTGGTGGCCAGCCGAGCGCAGCTTGATCTGGTCGGGTTTGCCTTCATCGCCTGTCTGACGGCAGTGGGCGGTGGTACCGTACGCGACTTGCTGCTGGACCGACATCCGATCTTCTGGGTCGGTCAGCCCGCTTATATCCTGATCGCTTGCGGCGCTGCGGTGCTGGTATTTTTTACCGCTCATCTGGTCGAAAGCCGGTATAATTGGCTGGTCTGGTTGGACAGTTTCGCCCTGTCCATCGCGGTCGCTGCTGGCACGGGAGCAGCGTTGTCACTGGATCAATCCGGTATCATCGTAGTGCTGATGGGGGTGACCACGGGCTGTTTGGGCGGCTTGATGCGTGACGTGGTGTGCAACGAGGTGCCGCTGGTACTGAAACAGGGTGAGCTTTATGTATCCTGCGCCTTTATCGGCGCCTTGACCGCTGTGTTTGCCACCCGCCTCGGGCTGGAAGGCCTGCTGGCATTGGGCTTATGTGCATTGATTTGCTGGGCGTTGCGCGCCGGATCTCTGCTGTTCGGTTGGCAGTTGCCGGTTTACAAGGCCCGACCGCCTCGGCAATAGGGTAGAAACGGACAAGAGATCGCGATGACCTACAGACTTTCGTTTCTGGCCACGGCACTGCTGCTAACGGCATGTGCAGAGCAATACGCCCCGGTGAGCTTCACGGCAGTGGGCAATCAGATCGTCGCGTCCGGAACGATCGACCACACAACGCTCAGCGCGTTTGAAGAAGTGATGGACGAGAACCCCGAGATCAAGACGCTGGTGCTGCAAAATATCGAAGGTTCGGTCGATGATGACTCGAATGTGGTCTTCAGTCGCGTAGTGCGTGAGGAAGGGTTCGACACGGTGGTTCCGTCAAACGGGCTGGTGGCCTCGGGCGGCACCGATTTGTTTCTAGCCGGTAACCGACGCGTGCTGGAACCCGGCGCCTGCGTGGGCGTACACAGCTGGGGCGGCGGCGGCTATGTCGCTGCGGAGCTACCCGAAGATCACCCCGAGCATGACCGGTATTTGAACTATTTCGAAGATATCGGCGTCGATCCCGACTTCTACTGGTTCACGCTGGATGCAGCATCCGAGGAAGAGATGCACTGGATGACGGCGTCCGAGGCGAACCGGTTCGACATGACTACACGGTCCGCCCCTCGCCTTGGCACTGCCGCAATCTGCGACGAACGTTAGCGACTGAGCAGCTGCGCGCCGATTTCCTTGACGAATTTCGCCGCCACCATGGCGGTCATGCCATAGGGGTCGCGGTGCGGGTTCAACTCGACAATATCCGCGCCGATCAACTGGCCTTTGAACCGATGGATCAGGTCGATCACCTCACGCGTGCTGAGACCGCCGGGTTCGTGATGTGAAACGCCGGGGGCAAAGGCCGGATCCAGCGCATCGAGGTCCAGTGACAGATAGACCGGGCCGTCAAAGCTGATCTCCAGATCGGGGCGCCAGTTGCGCATGTCGATCACCTCGACCCCGAACTTGTCGGCCTGTTCCTGTTGGTGCTTGTTCATGGTGCGGATCCCGACCTGAACAAGACGTTTGATCTTGCCGGTCTCCATCACGCGGGCAAATGGACAGCCATGACCCAGCGGGCCAATCTGCTGGCTGTCATAAAGGTCGGGATGGCTATCAATATGCAGGACATTCAGCCCCTCATACCGGTCCGCATGCGCCTTGATCAGCGGATAGGCGACCGAGTGATCGCCCCCCAACGACAATAATCGTGCACCGGCTTCGATCCGGGCGGCGGCCCCTGCCTCGATCCGGTCGATGGGTTCCTGCCCCATCATCTCGAACACATCCAGATCGCCGGTGTCTTTGAAGCGGTCGGTTGCGCCCAGATCAGTGCCATCCTCGGCGGTCAGGTTGGCCGCGCCGGAATGCAACGCCTCGCGGATGCGACCCGGGGCAAAGGCGGGGCCTTGCAGGAATGAGGAATGCAGGTCCAACGGCACGCCCATCAGCGCGACGTCTCCGGCGGTCAGATCATGCGACATGAGAGGCCTTTCAACAAAGAATTGACGGGACATTGGTCGCAGATCACGGTCGGGTCAAGCGATCAGCGGCGGATATATGTCTGCCAAATCCATATCACCAAAAGCGCGCCCAGAACGGCGCCGATAAACCCTGAGAGCCATCCCATCACGGTGATGAGCGTGCGTAGGACCAAACCGCCTACCAAAGCGCCGACAATGCCGATCAGCATGGTGGTTGGAATATCGGCCTCGATCCGCATTAGGCGGGTGGCGAGGAAACCTGCAGCGGCTCCGACGATGATCAGGGCGATGATCGGCATATCATTTCCTCCAATGCGTGGGCACGATGATCAGCGCACCGATCGAGGACAGCACCGCGTCCAACCCCGGCGGGCCAAAGCTGATGCCGAACATGATGCGCACGAAATAGAACAGGAAAGCACCACCCACGCAGATGATGATCGACTGCAGATAGCCGTTATGGGTAAAGCCAGTCTGTTCAGACAGATAGCCTACGATCCCGGCAATCACGACCGTGCCCATCATGATCATGATCATGTACGCCTACTCCGATGACAGGCGGGTCCCGGCCGGCATGGGCCATCCCCGCAGAAAAGTTTCCCTATCCTGCGCGCCCTTGCCTGCCCGTTGCAAGCGCAGCAACTCAACTGCGCCTTCGCCGCAAGCCACGCGCAGGTGGTCGTCCAGCACCTCGCCCGGAGTGCCCCGTCCTTCGGCCAGCCGCGAGGCGAGCAGTTTGATCCGATTACCCTCGACCTCGGTCCATGCGCCGGGAAACGGGGAGAGACCGCGGATTTTTCTGTCGACTTCGGACGCGGGGGCCGACCAGTCGATGCGTGCCTCGGATTTGTCGATCTTGGCGGCGTAGGTTACGCCGACCTCGGGCTGCGGTTCGGGGGTCAGGCTCGGCAGCGTGTTCAGCGCCTCAACGATCAGCGCCGCACCCATGCCCGACAGGCGGTCATGGAGTTGCGCCGTGGTTTCCTCAATCCCGATCTCGGTGGCCTCGCGCAGCAGAACGGGGCCTGTATCCAGCCCGGCCTCCATCTGCATGATACAAACACCGGTTTGCACATCGCCTGCCATGATCGCGCGGTGTATTGGCGCGGCCCCACGCCAGCGCGGCAACAGGCTGGCGTGAATGTTCAGGCAGCCATGGGTTGGCGCGTCCAGAATAGGTTGTGGCAGGATCAGGCCATAAGCGACGACGACCGCGATATCGGCGTTCAGCGCGGCAAAGCTGGCCTGTTCTTCGGGCGATTTCAGCGAGGTGGGGTGGCGAACGTCCAAGCCCAGCGCCAAGGCACGCGCGTGCACCGGGGTTGGACGGTCTTTTTTACCGCGACCGGCGGGGCGTGGCGGTTGGCAATAGACGGCGGCGATTTCGTGCCCGGCACGGACCAGCGCATCCAGCACCGGCACCGAGAAATCTGGCGTTCCCATGAAGATGATACGCATCCGTCCCTCCGTAGGATGGGGTTTCACCCCATCTTCTGTGCTTTGCGCAGCAGCATGTCGCGTTTGACCTTGCTGAGCCGGTCGAAATACATCCGCCCGTTCAGGTGGTCGATCTGATGCTGCACGCTGGTGGCCTCGATGCCGACAAAATCACGGCGGTCGATCTGGCCCTGTTCGTTGAGAAATTTCACGGTCACTGCGCGTGGTCGCTTCACCTTGGCGGACACGCCGGGCAAGTTCGGGCTGGCCTCGTCATGTTCACGCAGCTCAACCGAGCTGTGCAGAATCTCGGGGTTGGCCAGTCGCACAGCTTTGCCCCGCTGGGTCGAGCCATCCACGACAGCCAGCCGCAGCATCACTCCGATCTGCGGCGCAGCGAGGCCAACGCCCGGCATCGCCTCCATCGTATCGATCATGTCATCCCAGATGGTGCGGATGTCGTCGGTGATCTCGGGGACGTCCTCGGCCTTGGTGCGCAGGCGCTTGTCGGGCCACGGCAGGCAGGTCCGCACCGTCATGTGCGGGCCTTTTCGCGCTTGAGCTTCTGCATTTTGCGCGTGATCATCTGACGCTTGAGCGGTTTGAGATAGTCGATGAAGAGCTTACCGTTCAGATGGTCGATCTCATGCTGCACACAAGTCGCCCAGAGATCATCAAAGGTTTCCTGCTGCAGATTACCGTCACGGTCCAGCCAGGTGACATCAACCGTCTTCGGGCGCGTGACTTCGGCATATTGCTCAGGGATCGACAGGCAGCCTTCTTCGTAGACGTTGGTCTCGTCCGAGGAGGCGATGACCTCGGGGTTGAACATCACCAGTGGGCGTGGGGCCTCACCTTCTTCTTTGACACAGTCCACCACGATCAGCCGGTCGAGCACACCGATCTGCGGCGCAGCAAGGCCAATGCCGGGCGCGTCATACATCGTCTCCAGCATGTCATCGGCCAGTTTGCGCAGGTCGTCGGTGATGTCGGCTACCGGCGCGCAGACCTTTTTCAGGCGGGGATCGGGATGGATCAGGATATTGCGTTTCATGGGGCTGATTTAGGCCATCGCGCCCGCCTCCGCAACGGCCCCCTTGCACCTTATGGATTTGTGGTTAGCTTTCGCCTCGACAGATGGAGATGACATGACTTTCAACGACCTGATCGACCGCCGGGGCACCAACTCATCAAAATGGGACAAGATGGAGCAGCTTTACGGTGTCGCCCCCGAGGATGGGCTGGCCATGTGGACGGCTGATTCCGACTATGCCACGGCCCCTTGCGTGATCGAGGCGGTGCGGGAAGCTGCCGATCATGGCGCGTTTGGATATTCATGGATGCACCCGGATTATCTGAATGCAATCCAGTGGTGGATGAAGACACGCCACAACTGGGAGATCGACACCGATTGGATTCTGACCTCGCAAGGGTTGGGCAATGCGATTGCCCTGTGTCTGGATGTTTGGAGTGAACCGGGAGATGGCGTCGTGATCTTCACGCCCGTCTACCATGAGTTTGCCCATAAGGTGAACAAATCCGGCCGCCGCGTGGTGGAATGCCCGCTGGTACGCGATGGCGACAGCTATGGGCTTGATCTGGACGATGCGCAGTCGCGGTTGGACGGATCAGAAAAGCTGCTGCTGTGGTGCTCGCCGCAGAACCCGTCAGGTCGGGTCTGGACGCCGGAAGAACTGCGCGCTGTGGCGGCGTTTGCGGAGCGCAACGGGCTGATCCTTGTGTCGGACGAGATTCACCATGATCTGGTTTATCCGGGCAATACCTTCGTACCGATGGATACGGCCGCCCCCGATGCGCGCCCGTGGACGGTGACACTGACCGCGGCGTCGAAAACATTCAACATCGCCGGGCAGCGTACCGGCAACATGATCATTCCCGATGCCAAGCTGCGGGCCGAGATGCGGCACCGGATCACCACGCTGGACTATGACCCCAGTGCGTTGGGTGTGGCGATGATCACTGCCGCCTATTCGCCGGAAGGTGCAAAATGGGTCGATGAACAAATTGCCCACCTGGACGCGAACCGGAAGCTGTTTGATGCTGCCATCGCCGAGATACCGGGCCTGTGGTCGATGCCTCTGCAGGCGACCTATCTGGCATGGGTCGATTTTTCGGGCACGGGTATGAGCCACGATGAGTTTGTCCGCCGCCTACGCGAAGATGCGCGGATCGCGACATCCTCAGGCCCCGGTTTTGGCACCGGTGGAGAAACCTTCGAGCGCTTCAATCTGGCCACCCAACGCGAGCGGGTTGAAGAAGCCTGTGCGCGATTGAAGACAGCCTTTGGCGATTTACAATGAACCCCGTTCACAATTAATCGGAGGCACGTCATGCCCAACCACCTTTTTACGCTTCCGGACATCCCAAGCATCCCGGTGCAGGGGGAACAGGCGACCTATCCGATCGGGCGGATTTTTTTGCGTGGGCCGCAACTATGCCGCCCACGCTGCCGAGATGGGGCATGAGGTGGATCGTCAGGCGCCGTTTTACTTCACCAAATCCGCGCCCAACGCGGTTTTACCGGAGCGCATGTGCCGTATCCGGCAGGCACCGAGGATTATCATCACGAAATGGAACTGGCCGTTGCAATCGGCAAACCGGTTTTTCGGGCCACAGCCACTGAGGCCCGCAACGCGATTTTTGGCTATGGCTGTGCGCTGGACATGACGCGCCGCGACCTGCAGATCCGCGAGCGCAACAAACAGCGCCCCTGGGATCTGGGCAAGGATGTGGAAAACGGCGCGGTCTTCGCTCCGCTGACCCGCGCCGATGACTGGAGCCCATCTGATGACAAGCGCATCTATCTGAGCATCAATGAGTGGGTCGTACAAGACGCCACATTGTCAGAGCTGGTCTGGAAGATCGATGAACTGATCTCCTATCTATCGGGTTTCTACCATTTGCGCCCCGGCGATCTGATCCTGACCGGCACACCCGCCGGGGTCGGGCCCGTGGTTGCCGGAGACCGAATTGAAGGCGGCATCGATGGTTTGGCTCCTGTGCACCTGACCCTGACGGCCTCCGACTAAACCGCCCGGCCTGATACCGAGAATCTCGTGGCACCATTGCCGCCCGAGCGCCGGTGGCGCGTCGGTGCCAAAGGTCAAACGGTGCGCGCGTCAGTCTCGGTTTTCGAGCAATGCGATCGGTGCATCCGGGGCGCGGTAGAAATCCAGCGGGGCCTTGTCGGCCGCCACGGTGCTGCGCTTGAACTCATAGCGCATCTCACCCACCGCTTCTTCATCTGCGATGATCAGGCACTGATACATGTGATTGGCACCGTCATAGATATCGACGAGCCCACGCAGGCGTGGCGTGGTTTCGGCCTCGACGGTGAAACCATCCTTCCACAATGTCAAAATTTTGAAGCTATTGTCGCCAACCTCCACCCGCAAACGGCTGGATTTCTTGAGGGTAGCGATTCGGGCCGCATCCAATTCGGCGCGAATTTCCTTGGAAACATAGGTACTCATAATAAACTTCCCCCCTTAACACTCATTAGTCTGACGCGATTCCTGTAAAAATCCAGTGAACGGCGTCACATAAGTTTTGGCATTGCGGTTCTGGTGCCCAGACACCGCACCCCACCTGTGCGCGCATGCAGGCCTGATGCGCGCCCGGTGAAATAGGATCGTGGCGCAAGACGGCCTATCTTTGACCCAATCGCAATGCGAAAGGAATAACGATGGGCCTGCTTGTCGACGGCGAATGGCATGACACCTGGTATGACACCAAATCCACAGGCGGGGCGTTCAAACGCTCGGCCGCACAGTTTCGCAACTGGATCACCGCCGATGGCGCACCCGGCCCTTCGGGGCGCGGCGGGTTCGAGGCGGAATCGGGGCGCTATCACCTTTATGTCTCGCACGCCTGCCCTTGGGCGCACCGCACACTGATCTTTCGTGAGTTGAAAGGGCTGAGCGACCACATCTCGGTCTCGGTGGTGCATCCGGATATGCTGGACAAAGGCTGGACCTTTGAGACGGACGCGCATGGAGCGACGGGCGACAAACTGTTCGGGCATGATTTAGCCCATCAGATCTATACCCGTGCCGACCCCAACTATTCGGGCCGCGTGACGGTGCCGATCCTGTGGGACAAAGTTGAGAAAACGATCGTGTCGAACGAAAGCTCGGAAATCATCCGCATGTTCAACTCGGCTTTCAACGGGATCACCGGCAACACAGACGACTACTGGCCCGAGGCAATGCGGGACGAGATCGAAGAGGTCAACGCGCGCATCTATTCCGATGTCAATAACGGGGTCTACAAATCCGGCTTTGCCACCTCGCAAGAAGCTTATGACGCCGCGGTTGGCCCTCTGTTCGACACGCTGGACTGGCTTGAGGATCGTCTGGCCCGGAACCGCTATCTTATGGGTGACCGCGTGACTGAGGCCGACTGGCGCCTGTTCACCACATTGATCCGGTTCGACCCGGTTTATCATTTACATTTCAAGTGCAACAAGCGTCGGTTGGTGGACTACCCGAACCTCTGGGCCTTTACGCGGGAGCTATATCAATGGCCCGGCGTGGCGCAGACAGTGAACATGAACCACATCGTGCGCCACTATCACTTCAGCCATGACAGCATCAATCCGCACCGAATTATTCCAGTGAATCCAACGTTGGACTATTCAGAACCTCATGGACGAGATCAGCGCCCGGCGGCGTAGTGTTCGACCATGGCCGCCAGATCCTCGGGCGGGGTCGAGCTTTGGACATAGGCGCAGGCATTGGCGCTATGGGCAAAGATTGATCCGTCCGAGAAGAATGTGGTGTTGGTGACGAAGATCACCCGCGCCTCGGGCCTGCGATAGCTTGCGAAATCGGCAACCGCCAAGGCGCTGCCGGTTTCCAGAACCAGATCCAGCACGATGATATCGAATGCGGTACCATACAGTGCCAGGATCGCGGCCTCTTGCGTTTCGACCAGCGTGACTTCGGCCTCCTGCCTTTGCAGATGCCGCTGCCAGACCCGACCTAGATCGGGGTTACTCTCAACAATCAGTACTTTCATTTGCAACAACCTCGGCACGTGATATGGGTGAGTGGTGCCGACCCCTGTTGTCCGTGATCACGCGATTTCCTTAACAAAGTGTTAACAAGGCCCGCACAGCGCCGTGATCGGGCGGATTCGCTTGTAAGAACGGCAAAAATCCGCTTGAAGCATGAGAAATAGGCGATTCCGGCTGGGGCAGATGGTTGGACAGGATGACAGATTGAACCCTCGGGCTGCGCGCGATCATGGCGGAGGGCTGGATGGCGCGATGACGCGGTTTGGGGGCACGCGCGCAGACTGGATCGATCTGTCCACGGGGATCAATCCGCATGCTTATGAGGTCTCGGGCCTGCAGCCTCCGGACTGGATGGAACTGCCGGATCATGGCGCGTTCGAACGCCTCTCGGACGCGGCGCGGGTGTTTTGGAACGTGCCTGATGGGGCCGAGATTCTGCCATCGCCTGGTGCCTCTGCGGTGATTGCCCGCGTGCCCGCGCTGACCAAAGCCGGCCGCGTGCAGATCACGATGCCCACTTATAACGAACATGCCGCTGCATTCACCGCTCAGGGGTGGACGGTGCACGAGCGCGGCCCGGCTCAGGCACGTGTCATCGTACACCCCAACAATCCCGATGGGCGCATCTGGCAGGACGCGGATGTCGACGCGCCGCTGACGGTGATCGATGAAAGCTTCTGCGACGTAACGCCCGAAGCCTCGCTGATTCATCTGGCCCAGCGGCCCGGCATCGTGGTGCTGAAGAGCTTTGGCAAATTTTGGGGGTTGGCCGGGTTGCGACTGGGTTTTGCAATTGGCCATCCCGATCTGATTGCACGATTGAACGACCTGACCGGACCATGGGCCGTATCCGGCCCGGCACTGCGGATCGGCGCGCAAGCGTTGCACGATGTAAAATGGGCTGATGAAACGCGCATGCGTCTGGCAAATGAAGCAACACGGTTGGATCAGCTTGTAACGGCCAAGGATGCGCGGCTGATTGGCGGCACCAGCCTGTTCCGCCTCTACGACGTTGATGACGCGACCGCCTGGCAAGACCGATTGGCGCGGGCGCATATCTGGAGCCGTATTTTCCCCTATTCCCGGACCTACCTGCGCCTTGGATTACCGCCAGCAGATGGTTGGGCCCGGTTGGAAGCAGCGCTGTGAGCACCGCGTTCCTATTGGTCTGCGCTATGTGTCTGGACGCAGCATTGGGTGAGCCGGATTGGCTGTGGTCGCGGATTCGCCACCCTGCCGTACTGATGGGCAACGCGATTGGCTGGCTGGACAACCGGCTGAACCATGGGGCGTATCGCCGCCTCAAAGGGGTTGCGACGGTGCTCATCCTGGTTGCGGTGGCACTCATCCTTGGCCGGTTGCTGGAGCTGCTTGGTCCGATCGTCGAGATCGTGGTCTGCGCCATCCTTCTGGCCCAGAAATCCCTGATCACCCATGTTCGCGCAGTTGGCGAAGGCCTGTTGACCTCGCTTGCCGAAGGGCGCGCGCAGGTCGCCATGATTGTCTCGCGCGATACGCGAGATATGACCGAGGCGCAGGTGGCGCGCTCGGCCATCGAAAGCGCCGCCGAAAACTTGAGCGACGGGGTGATTGCCCCAGCCTTCTGGTTTCTGGTCGCAGGTCTGCCGGGGCTTCTGGTTTACAAGGTCGTCAACACCGCCGACAGTATGATCGGTTATCGCAACGACAAATACCGCGCCTTCGGCTGGGCAGCAGCGCGGCTGGATGATTTGCTGAACCTTGTCCCGGCACGCCTGACCTTTGTAATGATCGTGGCACTGTCCAGCCAATGGTCGCGCTGGGGAGAGATGGTTGAGGATGCACGCCGCCATATCTCACCCAACGCAGGCTGGCCCGAGGCCGCGATGGCACGTGCGCTTGATATCGCGCTGGCAGGACCGCGCAGCTATGACGGGCAGATGCGGGATCTCGCCTGGGTGAACGGGAATGCGCGGCAGAATATCGACGCGGCGGAGGTTTTTCGCGCATCAGACATGCTCTGGCAGGTATGGGGGCTTGCGCTTGGGCTCGTGTCGGTGTGGGTTGGGTTCAACTTCATATTCTGACGGATCAGACCCATGCGTTTCCTTTCCGGCCTTATTGCCGCCGCCCTCTTCGCCTCGCCCGCGCTTGCCCAATGCGGCGGCGGGTTCAATACCTTCGTCAAAGGGCTGAAAGCCGAAGCCATTCAGCAGGGTTACGACAAATCCACCGTCAACAGCTTTTTCAAGGGCGTTCAGCAGGACGGAGCCGTTCTGAAAGCCGACCGCGCGCAGGGCGTATTCCAGAAACCATTCATCGACTTCTCGCGGCGCCTGATTTCACAGAACCGGATCGACCGGGGCAAGGCCATGTCGGGCAAATACGACGCGGTGTTTGACCGGATTGAGCAGGAATACGGCATTTCGCGGGGTGTGCTACTGGCATTTTGGGCGTTCGAGACCGACTACGGGTCCTTTCAAGGCGATTTCAACACTCGCAACGCGCTGGTGACGCTGGCCCACGACTGCCGCCGCCCCGAGTTGTTCCGCCCGCAGATTTTCGCCGCGATCGAGCTGTACAGCCAGGGCAATTTTGACCCCGCCCGCACCACCGGGGCTTGGGCCGGTGAAATCGGCATGGTCCAGATGCTGCCCCGCGACATTCTGGAAAACGGCGTGGATGGGGACGGAGACGGCAAGGTTTCGCTAAAAACCTCGGCACCGGATGCACTGATGTCCGGGGCCAAGATGCTGTCGCATCTTGGTTGGCAACCGGGTCAGCCATGGCTGCAAGAGGTCACCGTGCCCGCGCTGATGGACTGGTCTCTCTCTGGCCCCGGCAAGCCCCGCTCGGTGTCCGAATGGCAGGCGATGGGCGTGCAGGCGCGCAGTGGGTCTTTGGCAAATCTGCCTGCCTCGCTGATCCTGCCACAAGGGCATAAAGGACCCGCCTTTCTGGCTTACCCGAATTTCGATGTCTATTTCGAATGGAACCAGAGCTTCGTTTACGTCCTGACCGCCGCCTATTTCGGCACACGGCTGGAAGGCGCGCAGATCTACGACGCAGGCAACCCCGCGCCGGGGCTGACGGGCGCACAGATGAAGCAGTTGCAGAGCAAGCTACAGGCACGGGGTTATGATGTAGGCAAGATCGACGGCATCCTTGGGGCCGGAACCCGTGCGGCTGTGCAGGCTGAACAATTGCGTCTGGGTTTGCCAGCGGATGCGTGGCCAACGACACAGCTGCTGAAGCAGCTATAAGGGTCAGCGCCTAGGCAACCTTTGCAGGTTCACGTTTCACTGACGGATCAAACGCATGGATAGATACCAGCGAGCCTTCTGTGACGATGGCGGTATTGGGCTGTATTTCAACCCAGCCGTCACTGTCTGCATCAAGCGGTTCGGACGATATCACTATCCCGTCTTCTGAGGTTCGGTAATGCAGACTGGGTGCATAACGATCAGACGCATAGCGCGCCGCAAATACACGCTTGCCGTCTGACCAGCACGCAGCAAACCGCATATAAGGCGACGATCCGCATTGTCGGGACAGCGCTTCCACCCGCCCCACGGCCCGTGCCATTGCCTCGATCGGATTTGAATCCAGACCTTCGCCATGAGCAATCAAAAAGATCGCTTCACTTTCTGTCGCACCCATTCGGTGCCCGTATAAATGTGCCGGGATCATAGCATCGAGCTGCTGCCGGATTTGGTCATGCCCTCCAGCCTGGCCATTGTGCATGAAGCTCCATTTGCCAAATCCAAATGGGTGACAGTTGTTGCGCGAGGTCGCAGTGCCTGTCGACGCTCTTACATGGGCCAAAAACAGTCGTGATCGTGTGTGATGAGCCAGTTGTTTGAGATTTGCATCGGACCATGCGGGATGAGTGTCCTTGTAGAAACAGGGCGTTTCGCGATCAGAATACCAGGCCAGTCCAAACCCATCGGCATTGATTGGTGTCTTCCCAATCAACGCGTTGCGGCTTTGAATGACAAGCGATTGCTCTTGCTCCTGAATCAATTCATCCAGATATCGCTGCTCCCCAACCCAAGCCAAAAAACGGCACATTTGGCATCCCCATCAGTTTTTCGATCCAGGGCATTCTACAACTTGATTTGACGATGATTATCCCGTTTTCTTCCGTTTTTACTCAAAGCCTCTATCAAATTTACCAATTGATCGGGAAAAACAGATCAATTACTCGCTCTGACCGGGTAGCGATCGCCTTTCTCGTCGATCAGGATCAACCGCTCACCACTGCGGACATATAGGTCGCATCGGCTGAACCCATTGCGATACGCTATGCAAACACTGCCATCCCCGGCGATGGAATAGGTGCCGAAGGCGGATTCTCCGCTGGCATAGGTATAAGAATAGGCCCCTCCAGCCGAGTATTTGGACTGGCCGTCGTCGTAGAAAGTGAGAGTGCGGCCGGCCAAAGCCTCCAATTCTTCTGGCGTCAAGGGGACGTCACCGGGTTTCGTGGGCCATTCGGCAGCCCAGAGGGGGTTGGCCGCGAGCAATGCGAGGATGAAATATCGGATCATGATGCTAGCCTACCCTCATACACGGGTGATGGCTCATAACGTTGCAGTGATCGATCAAGCGACCATCTGCTCGGCCTTTTTCAGATCGACCGAAACCAGTTGGCTGACACCCTGTTCCTGCATCGTCACACCGAACAGCCGATCCATCCGCGCCATGGTCACCGCGTGGTGGGTGATGATCAGGAAACGCGTATCGGTCTGGCGGCACATCTCGTCCAGCAAGTCGCAGAAGCGGGTGACGTTGGCATCGTCCAGCGGCGCGTCGACCTCATCAAGCACACAGATCGGCGCGGGATTTGCAAGGAACACGCCAAAGATCAGCGCGGTCGCGGTCAGCGTCTGTTCGCCGCCCGACAGCAGGCTGAGAGTCGAGAGCTTTTTGCCCGGCGGCTGGCACATGATCTCAAGGCCCGCATCCAGCGGATCGTCGCTTTCGACCATGACCAGATTGGCCTCGCCGCCACCAAACAGATGCTTGAACAGCATGGCGAAGTTGGAATTCACCTGTTCGAACGCGGTCAACAGACGCTCGCGTCCTTCGCGGTTGAGGCTGGCGATGCCGCTGCGCAGGGCCTTGATCGCCTCTTCCAGATCGGCCTTTTCGCCGTTCAGCGTGTCGAATTCTTCCTGGACTTCTTTGCTGTCCTCTTCAGCCCGTAGGTTCACTGCGCCCATGGCGTCGCGCTGACGCTTGTGGCGGTTCACTTCGGCTTCAAGTGCGTCGGCGGCGGGCATCTGATCAGGGTTCACGTCCAGTTGGTTCAGCAGCTGGTTAGGCGTCAGTTGCTGATCCTCGGCAATGCGTTCTGCTGCGGCGACTACGCTTTCCTTGGCGGCGTCGCAACGCGCCTCAGCCGCCGCGCGGCTTTCGCGCGCCTCCGAGGCCAGACGTTCGGCTTCGCGCTCGGCAAGAACCACCTCGCGCTGCTGGGTCTCGGCCTCGGCCAACTTGTCGGCGGCTTCGGCGCGCCGAGCCTCAGCGGTTTCGATCAGCTCGTTCAGTTCTTCCCGTGCCTCGGCGATTTCGCTGGGGGCCGCCATCGCCTCGGTCAGTTCTTCTTCCGAGCTTTCCTTGCGTTCGGCCAGTTCCGATATCCGCTTTTCCGCCGTTTCCAGACGATACCGCCAACCGCTGAGGTCCTTAGTCACCTCCTGCGTGCGCCGGGTGCGCGCCTCGCCCTCGCGGCGCAATTCATCATGCGTCGAGCGGTGGGTCAGCATGGTGATCCGCGCCGCCTCGACCGTCTGCTTGATGTCCTCGACCTGCGCGCGGGCGCTGTCGAGATCGCCCAGGCCAGTCAACGCGCCTTCAGCCTCACGCAGTTGTGCGCGGGCGGACATGGCGTCTTCCTTGTGACGGTCGACCGCGAGGGTCAGTGTTTCCAGCTTGCCCTGCGCCAGATTTCGATCCGCCTCAGCCCGGCTGAGCATCCGCGCGGTTTCCGCCATGCGCTGATCCGCGGCACGGCGGGCCTCGCGGGCGCGGCGGTCAGCCTCGGTTACATTGGCCAGTTGCTGTGACAGCGCTTCATGCGCGGCGCGGGCACCTTCGGCCTGCGCCTCGGTGCGGGTCAGTTCCTGTTTCAGCGCCTCAAGCTTGTTGAGCTGTTCCAAACGCAGGGCGGCAGCGCTTGGTGCATCCTCGGCCCAGGCGCGGAATCCGTCCCAGCGCCACAAATCGCCCGAGCGTGAGACCAAGCGTTGACCCGGTTTCAACGACGCCTGCAAGCGCGCGCCCTGATCCGCATCGACCAAACCGATCTGCGCAATACGGCGACTCAGGCGGTCGGGACCGGACACATGCAACGCCAGCGGCTCGGCCCCATCGGGCAAGGGCTGGTCGCTGTCATAGCCCGCTACCTGCACCCAACCTGAAGGTCCGTCGCCCTCGACCAACGGTGCACGCAGGTCATCCGCCAGCGCAGCCCCCAATGCCTTTTCAAAGCCCGTTGCCACCCGCAGCATGTCGAGCACTTGCCCACCCTCAGCCGTGTCGCGTTCGACCAGCTTGGCCAGCGCGGTGGTCTCGGCCCTTATCGCGCCCAGTTCACCCTCGGCCTCGGAGCGTTTGGCGCGGGCCTCGGCCTCACGCGCCTGTGTATCGTTGCGCAGCTCGTCGGCGGCGGCCAGTGCTTCTTCCGCTGCCTCAGCAGCTTCGCGAGCTTCTTCCTCACCCTCTTGCGCGGTCTCGAACGCCTCGCTGGCACGGGAAAGGGCATTGCGCGCCTCGTCCACGGCGGCGCGGGCCTTTTCTTCCTCGCCCTCGGAACGAACCAGTGTCTTGCGGCTGTCTTCAACCAGTCGTTGCGCCGATTGGTGGCGAGCCACCAGACGGGCCATGTCTTCGGTTTCCTGCGACAGGTGATCTTCGCGATCCTGCAACACCGACGCGGCCTCGCGCGCAACTTCAGCAGCTTCAGCGACCTTTTCGTCATAGCCATCGGCGGCTTTTGCAAGCTCGCGGGCCTCCCATTCCAGCCGTTCGATCATCTCACCCGCGTCCCGGTTCAGACCGGATTCGCGTTCGATGTCGTTGCCCAATTGCTGGATACGGTTGGTCAGAGTCTCGATCGTCTGGCGTGCGCGGGTTTCCTGATCCGACAGCTGATCGCGCTGCACCTGCTGGCGCTGCAGGACGGCTGCGGCGATGGCCTCTTCCTCACGCAGGGGCGGCAGGGTTTCCTCGATCTCAGCGCGTTTGGCGGCGGATTCACGGGCGGATGCCTCGGCGCGAGAGGCTTCGGTGATCCGGTCGCGTAGCTTTTCCTCGGCCGCCTGACGGGCCATGTCGGCCTCTTTCCAACGGCGATAGAGCAGCATCCCTTCGGCCTGACGCAACAGCTCGCCGATCTCGCGATACCGCGCCGCCTGCCGGGCCTGACGGGCGAGTTGTGCCAACTGCCCGCCCAATTGTTCCAGCACGTCATCCACGCGGGTCAGGTTGGCCTCGGTGCCTTTCAGTTTCAGTTCTGCCTCGTGGCGGCGTTGATAAAGCCCGGAGATGCCGGCGGCCTCTTCCAGAATGCGACGTCGTGCGCGGGGTTTGGCGTTGATCAGTTCGGCAATGCGGTTTTGCCCCACCAGCGCAGGCGAATGCGCACCGGTCGAGGCGTCCGCGAACAGCATTTGAACGTCGCGGGCGCGCACGTCCT
Organism: Ruegeria sp. A5; assembly: GCF_056543005.1. Taxonomy (NCBI): domain Bacteria; kingdom Pseudomonadati; phylum Pseudomonadota; class Alphaproteobacteria; order Rhodobacterales; family Roseobacteraceae; genus Ruegeria; species Ruegeria sp. A5. The sequence goes on along the minus strand of NZ_JBQGAV010000006.1, from coordinate 185,432 downwards.
TGCCGTTGGTCTTGTAGGCACTGCCCACATCGCGGGTGATGCGGCGGACAATTTCCAACTGGTCGCTGTCGTTGAAGCCGGATGGCGCCAAACGTTCCGAGTTGTCCATCGTCAGGACCACCTCGGCAAAGTTGCGCGCAGGCCGAGTGGCAGCGCCCGCAAAGATCACATCCTCCATCGCGCCACCGCGCATGGATTTGGGACGGTTTTCACCCATCACCCAGCGCAACGCTTCCAGCAGATTGGACTTGCCGCAGCCATTCGGACCAACCACTCCGGTCAGCCCGTCCGCGATGATCAGATCGGTCGGGTCCACGAAGCTTTTGAAGCCGGTCAGTTTGAGTTTGCTAAAGCGCAATGGCTGCTCTTGGTATGATTCCTATGGGTAAGAAGTCTGCGCAACGGATGGGGGAGGTGTCAACGTGATTGCGCAGGATATGGGAGATTGGACCAAGTTATCCACAACATCTTGGCAAAACTACGCGGAGTCCCGCGTATCTCAGTAAGGCGAGCATTCAAAGACCTGATATCCGTAGTCTTCGTAATATCCGTAATCAACGCATTCATAGGGACGGCGAAGGAGTGCGCCGAAAATCAGTTTTTCCCCCAGTTCCTGGTCGCAGCCCAGCACGCCCACAGTGACGGCCGCATCGCCAAGAACATCCAGAAGCGGACAGCCCGAGACCTGCGCCATGGCCAGCGCAGCCCGATCGCGGATCGGACCCAGACGCGGCGCGTATTGCGGGTTCACGCGGACGGCCTCGGCCAGTTCATTGCGGACGCGGACGTCGAAGATACTGCCATTCACCGCGACGCGCGTTGCGGGCAAGTCGCGAAAATAGGGTGTACCACCCGAGCAGGCGGCGAGGCACAGGAAAGCGAGCACACGGATCATGCTGCTTTATTAGCGACAATATGGTTAATGAGACCTTTCCCCGGTTCAGGCGCGCAACACTTCTCCTAACCGGCGTATACCCTCGCGGATCGTGTTCTCATCCGAGTTGGAAAAACTCAGTCGAATGGTATTGGACCCGGTGTCGTCGGGATAGAAAGCCTGACCGGGGACAAAGGCCAGCTTGACCGTTTCCAGCGCCCTCGCCAGCAGGTCGGCGCCGTTCATTCCCTTGGGCAGAGTGACCCAAATGAACATGCCGCCCTCGGGTCGGGTCCAGTCGGCGCCATTGGGCATGTGCTCTTTGAGCGCCTCAAGCATCGCATCGCGGCGCGCGGCATAGGTCTGGCGCAGCATGGGGACATGAGTGTCAAAACGATCCCGTGCCACCTGATACACCGCCATCTGGTTGATCGTAGAAGAATGCAGATCAGCCGCCTGTTTCAGCAGCACCAGTTGCGAGATCACCGGTTTTGCTGCAACCACCCAACCCAGCCGCAACCCCGGTGAAAGAGTTTTCGAGAAGCTGCCGCAATAGATCGTCCGGCAGTTCTCGATCGATCCCTTGCGCGCCTGTTCTAACGCGAGGATCGGAGGGATCGGATCGCCGTCATAGCGCAGCGCCTGATAGGCTCCGTCCTCGATCACTGCGCAATCCAATTCATCTGCCAGATCGAGCAGCGCCTCCCTGCCCCGCAGATCGACCGTCTCACCAGTCGGATTTGCAAAATCGGCGGAGAGATAAGCGAATTTGATCGGGCTGTTGCCGGCGGCGGCCTGGTATTCGGCAGCCCCACGATTGCCATTGATGCTAAGCTGGTCAAAGCGCGGCTCATAAGCGTCAAACGCATTGAGCGCGCCCAGATATGTGGGCCACCCCACCAACGCAGTATCACCCGGTGACAAGAACAACTTACCCAAGTAATCCAGCGCTTGCTGCGAGCCCGAGGTGATCAGGATGTTGTCGATGCCGCACGTAACGCCGATCCCACGCATATGGTCGGCCAGCCATTCACGCAGCGGGGCATAGCCCTCGCTGACCGAATATTGCAGCGCCTGCGCCTGTTGATCTGGGCCAAGCGCATTTTGAAACGCTTCGGCGAAAGCCTCTGCTGGAAACAAAGCGGGGTCGGGAATACCGCCTGCGAAGGAAATGATACCGGGCTCGCCCAGCAGTTTCAGCAATTCGCGGATTTCGGAAGCCTTCATCCGAGCGGTTCGGGTGGCGTAGAGCTGATCCATCGTAGGGGGCCTCCTCCGCCCTTGGGTCGCAGATTAGGCAATGCGCCTCTTATGTCAATAATTCTGACCTAATGTTTCAACCTCTGTGAGCGACTTGAACGCCCCTTACAAACGTGGTCAGGTGACTTGACCAATTCCAAGTGGTAGCCAGATGCCTTTTCAAAAAGTTCAAACCGAAAAACTGTCACTGGCTGTTGTGCGCCAGATCGAACTGCTGATCCTGCGCGGCATTCTGCGCCCCGGAGAACGCCTGCCCTCAGAACGGGAGCTGGCCGAGCGGATGGGCGTGTCGCGCCCGTCGCTGCGCGAGGCAATCTCGGACCTCCAGGAGCAGGGATTGCTGACTGCCAAGGCCGGATCGGGCATCTATGTGGCCGAGGTTCTGGGCTCGGCCTTCGCGCCGGCTTTGATCCGGTTGTTCGGCAATCACGACGAGGCAGTGTTCGACTATCTCTCATTCCGGCGTGACATGGAGGGTCTAGCGGCTGAGCGTGCCGCCCGCATGGGCTCGGGCAGCGATCTGAAGGTGGTGCAGACCATACTGGACAAGATGGAAGACGCCCACGCTCGCAATGCAGCCGAAGAAGAGGCGCATCTGGACGCCCAGTTCCATATGGCGATCATCGAGGCCAGTCATAACGTGGTGATGCTGCATATGATGCGGTCGATGTTCGATCTGCTGCGGCAGGGCGTATTCTACAACCGACAGATCATGTTCCAGCAACGCACCACCCGCGACGCAATTCTGGACCAGCACCGAGCCATCAACACAGCCCTGCAGGACCGCGACCCGAAAGGGGCACGGAAGGCGGTCGAAGATCATCTGAACTTTGTCAAAAGCTGCATGGCCGATCAGCAGAAGGCCCTGCGCAATGAAGAGATCGCGCAACAGCGTTTGAAGCACGAGACTGGAGAGGTCTGATCCTTCAAACTGGAAGCCACGAAAAGAAAAAACCCGAGAGCCTGAAGCCCTCGGGTTTTTCAAATCATATGATCCAGGCGATCAGTGTAGCTTTTCACCCACATCCGCGATGGATGCATCGATCAGCTTGTTCGCCTGCGTTGCGGTCATCTGTTTGGCCAGCACGGCGTTGGCTGCCGAAACCGCTACGGTGATGGCCTGATCGCGGACTTCCTTGACAGCAGATGCCTCAGCCGATGCGATCTGATCCTGCGCTGCCGCGAGACGGCGCGCGATGGATTTTTCCAGATCCACCTTAGCCTGTTCAGCTGCCAGAACCGCGTCTTCCTTAGCCGCGGCAACGATAGCTTCGGCCTGACCCTGAACTTCGCGCTGCTTGCGCTCGTACGAGGCCAACAGGCTGCGTGCTTCTTCATGCAGGGCGCGGGCTTCGTCCAGCTCGGCTTGAATACCTTCGGCGCGATTGTCCAGCGCACCACCAATCATACCGGGGACCTTGAAGTAGAACAGGACCGCGATAAAGACGATGAAGCCCAGAGTGACGACAAAGTCAGTGTTGGCAAGCGAGAAGAACGGGCCGCTTGCGGCCAGCGCGGGGCTGGCGGCACCAACGGTCAGGATAAGGGCAAGAGTGTTCCGCATGTCACTTATCCTTTCGTCTGCGCATCTACTGCACTGTTGATGGCTTTGGCATCCGCCTCGCCGCCCAGTGCTGTGACCAGTTCAGCCGCCGTATCCTTGGCAACCACTTGAATGCTTTCCAGCGCACCTGCACGGATTTCGGCAATTGCCTTTTCCGATTCAGTCGCCTTTGCAGCGATTTCCGCATCCGCCTTGGCAATCGCGTCATCCAGACCGGCCTGGATTTCGGCGCGGGCTTCCGCCGCGATACGCTGAGCCTCAGAACGGGCATCGGCCAGCGCTTTGTTATAGGCCTCTTCGGCCTCGACCGCTTTGGCCTTCAGATCTTCGGCCGCAGCCAGGTCATTTGTAATGGTCCCCTGGCGTTCAGCCAGGATTGCCGCGATGCGGGGCAGAGCCACGCGGGACAGGACCAGAAAGATGACGACCAGCGTGATGACCAGCCAGAAAATCTGGTTGGGGAACCAATCGAAGCAGAGCTGCGGCATCCCGACGGCGTAGCCGCTGGAATCAACGCATGTGCCTACTACTTCTTCAGCAATGGGTTCAGTCGCCATGATGTCCTCCGTCGGAACGTTGTCTTTACAACAGATGGGCCGCTATGGCTTGGGCCCACCTGCGCGTAAGGATCAGGTTCCGCAGATTATACGGCGAACATCAGCAGCAGCGAGACCAGGAATGCGAAGATGCCCAGCGCTTCTGCGAACGCGATACCGATGAACAGGGTTGCGGTCTGCGAAGCAGCCGCCGAAGGGTTGCGCAGGGCGCCGGCCAGGAAGTTGCCTGCAACGTTGCCCACCCCGATTGCGGCTGCACCGGAACCGATTGCTGCCAGGCCTGCGCCGATGTGTGCGAGATCGCCTTCCATGAGAATTCTCCTTACGATTTGGAAGTTTCGATGTTGGGGGTTCGGACCTTAGTGCGACGGATGCAGCGCATCTTTCAGATACACACAGGTCAGAATGGTGAAGACGTAGGCCTGAATGAAGGACACGAGGACCTCAAGGCCATACATTGCGGTGATCGCCAGAACCGACACGGGCGAGATCACGGCAATCGCGGCAAACCCTGCGAACACCTTGATAACCGCGTGGCCTGCCATGACGTTACCGGCAAGACGAATGGAGTGGCTGACCGGGCGTACGAAGTACGAGATCAGCTCGATGATCGCCAGAACAGGGCGCAGCGCCAGCGGCGCGCTGGAGACCCAGAACAAGCCCAGGAACGCAGCGCCGTTCTTGACGAAACCCAAAACGGTCACGGTCAGGAACACGGCCAGCGCCAGCGGGATGGTCACGGCGAAATGCGATGTGGTGGTGAAGGACATGGGCAACATGCCCAGGAAGTTCGCGCAGACGATGAACATGAACAGGGTCATGACATAGGGGAAGTACTTGACGCCTTCCTTGCCGCAGATGTCTTCCAGCATTTTGTAGATGAAACCATAGGCTAGCTCGGCCACCGACTGCATCCGCGTCGGAACAATGGCGCGCTTGGACGTGCTGAGAACCAGCAGGGCAAAGATCGCCGCAATCGCCAGGAACAACCACAGGGTCACGTTGGTGGGCGTGTACCAGGCAATCGCACCGTCGCCGAACAACGGCTTGACGATAAACTGGTCCATTGGATGGAAAGCCAGGCTGCTGCCTTTTTCTGCGGTGGTCTCGGTTGCCACGTTCAGTCCCTCTCGTCCTTCTCGGTCGCGCTTGCGGCCGCTTGTTTCTCTTGAACCTCTTTCGCGCTGCGGAGCATAACCTTCACGCCCGCGACAAGGCCCAGCAATGTGAACAGCACCAGAAAGATCGGGATCGTCCCGAGCAGGCTGTCCAGCCCGTATCCGATGCCAAATCCGATCCCCAGACCGGAAACCATTTCGATGACCATCCTCCAGGCAAGCTCGCCTCCGGATACGTCAGCATCCGCACGAGGTTTCGGCGCTTTGGCCTTTTTCGCCGCTTCGATCTTGGCCTCCAGCTGCGCCATACGCTGCTTTTGGTCATCTTCGGTCACGGGCGTTTCCCTCGCACAGTCTTGGGTAGGGTGCTAAGGGGCTGAGGGCGCAGAGTCAACGGCAATGAAGCCGCAGCATGAACGTCGCTAAGCATATGATTTTTATAATAAAATTACAGACCACGCGAAACCTGCCGATGGCGTATAATTCGCTGACCGGGCGGATAGGCCTGAATCCGCATATTCAACCAAATGGTTGACCAAACTCACAGGCTATGGTTCAGCGGAACCATGTCCAACGACCTCGACACTGTCTTCGCAGCCCTCGCCGATCCCACCCGCCGCGCCATCTTAGCGATGCTGCTGGAAGATGACATGGCCGTCACCGACGTGGCCGAACCGTTCGAAATGTCGCTGGCCGCGATTTCAAAGCATCTGGTGATCCTGACCAAAGCAGGTCTGATTTCTCAGGAAAAACGCGGACGGGTGAAGTGGTGCAAACTTGAACCCGACGCGCTTCGTGCGGCCTCGGTTTGGATGCAGGGGTTCGGACAGTTCGAACCGGTCAATCTGGATGCGTTCGAGCGGTTTCTAGAAGTTGAACTGCCCCCGGATGAGGCCTAACGCACAACTAAGACCGACATGCTGGCGTGTTTGGCCAGATATCCCGCGTGGCTGGACAGGATATAGTCTGTGATCCGGGGTGCGTGGGTTCCCACAACAATCAGATCGGCCCCCATTTCCTCTGCTGCGTGGGTCAGGTCCTTGTCGATCTCGACCGCGACATCAACCGAGTGAATGTTGCGTGTGTCCACACTTGTGCCGCTTTGCATCGCAATTTCACTGGCGCAGGTCAGCAATTCTTGTTTGATCGCGTCTGTTGTCAGGTGGCTATCCCCAGGCTGCGGGCCGGTGACGCTGACGATGGTCACTTTGGCGCCCTGCCATTTGGCCAATTGCGCGGCAACCTCGGTGGCTTTCTTGACCTCGGGCGGCAAGTGCAGGTCGACCGGGACCATGATGTGATTGAACATATTGGCGTCCTCCTGATCCTGAGATATGTCGACCCGGGCGGTTCGCCAGTCTGACCCGTCGGGACGATCCAAACGGCAGGCTTAGCCCTCGCGGCTATATTCCACCCCGGTCACAACCCCCGTTGGGTCGGCACGACAGAGCCACGGAACCTCGGCCCCTGCCACGAATACGCTGGTGACCGAGCCTGTCGGGCTGGACTGGGTCGACATCGCTTTGACACCATCAGGCCCTGTGCCGGTTTCGGCGCCCACCAGAGCTTCGCAGCTGGCTTGCAGGTCCGCCTCTGCAGCGTCTTTCGCGCTACCGGGGGCACAGGCGGACAGCGCCAGCAATGCGGGAATAAGTGACAGTGTTTTCATGGCCCAGCTCCTTGGTGGTGACAGGCAGGCTGCCACATCAGGTAGAAATCACAAGCTTCAATTCGAGCGCACCGGAGTATTTGCAGGCGCGTCTTCTCCTTTCAGCAGCAACAACAGCGCAACAGCGGTGAGCCCGGCACCAACCAACACCAATGCCGTCGGCGCAGGACGTCCCAGGGCGATTTCCCACAGGATCACCCAGCTGGGCGTCAGGTAAGTGTAGGCCATGACCTTTGCCGCGGGCAAACGCAGGGCTGCAAACTGAACCAGTACAAAACTGGCGGCGGTCGCAAACAACGAGATGTAAAGCAGCGTCACCCAGACAATCCCGGGAAGGTTGCCCCAATCTACTGCACGGATATCGGACCAGCCCCAGACCGTCAGGATCAAACACCCCGCAACCAACGTACCGAAGGTGAACACCACCGCAGGCTCGCCCCGGTTCAATCGCCGTATCATCGGCGTATAGACGGCGTGCGCGGCGCAACCCCAGAAATAGATGATCTCGCCGCCTCCGATCTCGAAGACCTGAAAGGCTTGCCAATCCGCTCTAAAGATCACCCACAGCGCACCGACCGCACCGACCGTCAGGGCCAGCGCCATGCGTGGGGTGATGATCTGGCGCAGCAGCACCCACCCGGCCAGCGCCGACATGACCGGGGTCAGCGTAAAGACCGCTGCCGCGCTGACCGGGGGAGCGGTTTTCAATCCGTAGAACATCAGGACAAAGTAGGCTCCGAACAATCCGCCAAGAACCAGATAGCGCCATGGTGCCCGAGCCGCGCTGCGCGGAATGCCCGTTGTGGCAATCGCAGCGATGCCGATCACAACCGCCGCAATCGCAAAGCGCGCTGCCGTGATCGCCGACGGTGCGATCTCATTTGCCGCCATTGAGCCAAGCGAGAAACTGCCCGCCACCAAAGCCGAGAATGTCAGCATGGCCAGATGGCCGCGCGCCTGCGGTGTCACGGCAGCCAGCCCTTGGATTGATCTTTCAGGAAGGATAGGAAAGCCTGCACCTTAGTGGTCCGGTGCAGATCCACATGAGTCACCAACCAAAGCTTGCCAGACCACTCGGGTAACGGTGCCATCACCTCGACCAGATCGGGATCGCGCGCGGCCTCCCAACGGGCCATAAAGCCGATGCCTGCACCGGCCAGAACAGCCTCTCGCATACAGAAATTATTGGTGCAGCGGAAAGTGATCGCCTGCTCCGGCGCGTTGGCACGCAGCCAGCGGGAAAACGGCGCGCGGCTGTTTTCGTCATCATTGCCGACGAAGTGGTGATTGGCGAAATCTGCAACGTCCGCGGGTTTGCCGTGGCGCGCGAGATAGGCCTTGCTAGCGAATAGTCCGACCTCTTGTGGAATGAACGGCTGCACCACATTGTCCGGTTGATCCGGCGCGGCCCCGGCGCGGATCGCCACATGCGCCTCGCCATATTCCAACCGGAACAGGCGGTCGCCGGTCAGATAGCGCACGATCAATCCCGGGTGGGTCTGCTGGAACTCGGTCAGCGTCGGTACGATGAGCGGGGCCAGTGAGGCCAGTGAGGTGACCACGATCTCGCCCGAGACATCGTCTCCGCGCCCCTTCATGCGACCGACCAACTGGTTGAACTGATCTTCGGTTGCCTGCGCGACCCGCAACAGGTCCTCACCCGCTTCGGTTGGTGTGTACCCACGCGCGTGACGCTGGAATAGTTTGACGCCCAGCCGCGCCTCGATCGCATCGATATGGCGGATCACGGTGGCGTGGTGCACACCCAGCACATCCGCCGCGCCGCTGACCGTTCCCATGCGCGCCACCTGATAGGCGGTTCTCACTTCATCCCAATTGTCCATTGCATCTGATCCAATGTGCAAATTCTAACAATGCTTGTTGATATATCCGAGTTTTGTTCATGCACGCAACAGCCATATTGGGGCAACAGAAGCTAATTCCGCAACAAAGGACGCCCCGAAATGACCAAAACCATCCTGCATATCGACGCCTCGGCCCGCCGCACTGGATCTGCCACCCGCGATCTGTCCGACCGCGTGGTTCGCCACCTGAACGCCGGGCGTATCATCCGCCGCGATCTGGCCACTCCCCTGCCCCTGCTGACCGAAGACTGGATCGGCGCCAATTTCACCCCCGCCGACCAGCGTGACGCGGTACAGAAAGACCTGCTGGCCCTGTCGGACGAATTGGTGTCCGAGTTGCAAAAGGCCGACACGATCGTCATCGGCCTGCCAATCTACAACTTCTCAGTTCCCGCCGCGTTCAAGGCCTGGATTGATCTGGTCGCCCGTGCCGGTCTGACATTCTCCTATTCCGAAGAAGGACCGAAAGGTCTGCTGGAAGGCAAACGCGCCATCCTTGCTGTTGCATCGGGCGGTACGGCGGTGGGCTCCGAGATCGACTTTGCCACCACCTATGCGCGGCATGTTCTGGGCTTCATCGGCATCCATGATGTCGAGGTCATCGCCGCAGATCGCATGGCACTGGACCCCGAAACAACCCTGTCCAATGCGCAGAAAGCTGTCACCAAGCTGGCAGCCTGATTGACCTGACCCCCTTGAACCGTCCAGTCTGCGCCAAGGCAAATCGGCAGACTGGGCGTTTCACATGAAGAAGATTGGAATATTGGGCGGTGTTGGCTGGGCCTCAACTGTCGACTACTACCGGGCGATCGCTGAAGGCGCGGGTCGGTATTTTGCTGAACGCGACCACGGATCGCCGCTGCCCATCCCACCCATGACCATCGAATCCGTCACCCAAGCCAAAACCCGCGCCTTGCGCGGCGTGGCCGGTGACGAAGACAGCTGGGCCGCTTTCGACGCGGTGTTCCGCGAAGCACTGCTGACTTTGGAACACGCAGGCTGCGATTTCGGCATCATCGCCTCCAATACGCCACACGCGCGGCTTCACGCGATCCGCGAAGGCGTCTCCATGCCTATTCTCAGCATTTTTGACGCAACCGCCGACGCGACCGCCTCGACCGGCGCCACCAATGCTTTGGTCCTTGGAACCGCAGTCACCATGCAGGCCACAAACTATGCCGACCGGCTGGCCGCCGAGGGTATCACGGCAAACACACGCCTGCCCGAGCCTGAGATCGCCGAGATGCAGGCGATGATCGACAGTGATTTCTACGGCGGCGCATCCGACACCGCACATGCGCGCCTGCTGGCCTTCTGCAACAAACACGCCACACCCGGAACCGCGATCTTGCTGGCCTGTACCGAGTTGCCTCTGGCCTTCCCCGATCATCTGGACGATCCGGTGTTCGAGGCGGACGGTCACCTGTTCGTCAACCCCTCCGCCGCCCATGTCGCTGCCGCTTTGAACGAAGCGCTTGAAGGGTGATCACGGCAGCCAGTTTATCTCGCACCCGATCTTATCAAAGAACACCATCAGTTCTTCGCGCGACAAAACGACGGTTCGGTCGTTGACCAAAGGGTGCATGTTGATGACATCGGCCTGTTGCGCGGCGGCGTCCATGAAGAACTTAACGTTGTTCTCAACGCCGTTGATCATCGCCAGCGGACTGACCGCGCCAGGGCGGATGCCGAGGTTCTGGAACAGCCGATCCGCCGAGCCGAAGGACAGGTTGCCAACCCCCAACTCCGCGCCCAGCGCCTTGAGGTCGATCTCGCGGCTCTGTTCCAGCGTCACCAGATAATTCCGCTTTTTCTTGTCGCGCAGATACAGGTTCTTGAGCCGCAGTGTGTTTTCACCCGGCACCATGAACTGGCCCTCGACCCCTTTGGCATCCTCAACGGTGCGCAGCGGGATATGAGTATGCAACCGATAGGGCAGCCCCCATTCATCCAACTGCGCCAAAAGCGCATCCGAGCTGAGCGGCAACGTATCCTGAAAGACAGATGATGCGTCCATGGGAACCTCCTCGTATGGCGCGCTCATCGCCCAACCGACAGGTAAATTCAAGCCACGACAGGCGCGGCATTCGGTGCTAGCGTGCCGCCATGAAAGTCACGCGCAACACTCCGAGCCAACTGATCCTGTCCAATACGCCATGGTTCATCGGCATCACGCTGGTTTTCTTCATTCTGGCATTTGTCGGCGCGGGCGTCATCTTGGCCAGTGAAGGTGGCGAGGGTATCTTGTTCGGCATTTTCTTCGCACTATTCGGCGGAGGCATGGGTTTTGGTGCGTTTTGCGCCTTTGTCCGCCGCGTGCAGGTCATACTGGATCGCAATAAAAACAGCATCCTGATCCGCAGACAGTCAGTCTTTGGATATGATGCCGTGGAACATGAGCTCTCGCACCTCTCGCACGCGGAAACCGAAAGCACGACCTCGCGTAGCGACAATGGCACATCGACCCTCTATCGCCCTGTCCTGATACTGGATGAAGGCATGAGCGCCGGGCGGCATCCCATTGTCGAGGCTTATTCCAGCGGGCGCGGCGCGCATCGGCTGGTTGATGCGATCAATGACTGGCTTCCGGCGCGCAAGGTTGACTCTGCCAGCCAATCGGCCTAAATCGCCGCCAACATCCGGAAGCGTTTGATCTTCCGGTCCCTTGAGTCGTTCAGGGATCGCCCCCCACCAGCGAGTTTCGCCCGTGGGGGCGTTTGTGCATTTAACCGACGCGTCCTATCTAGGGCACGCCACCAGATAACCGGCTAAGGAGGCCGAAGGCATGTTTGAAAATCTATCCGAACGCCTTTCCGGCGTCTTTGACCGGCTGACCAAACAGGGTGCCCTGTCTGAAGAAGACGTGAAAACCGCCCTGCGCGAAGTCCGCGTTGCCCTGCTTGAGGCCGACGTCTCGCTGCCGGTGGCGCGCGAGTTCGTCAAGAAAGTACAGGAACAGGCGACCGGTCAAGCTGTCACCAAATCGATCACGCCCGGCCAGCAGGTCGTTAAGATCGTGCACGACGCGTTGGTCGATACACTGCGCGGCGAAGAAGACCCCGGTGCGCTGAAGATCGACAACCCGCCTGCCCCGATCCTGATGGTCGGCCTGCAGGGTTCCGGTAAGACAACCACCACCGGTAAGCTGGCGAAACGCCTGAAAGAGAAAGAGGGCAAGAAGGTCCTGATGGCCTCGCTCGACGTCTATCGCCCAGCGGCGATGGATCAGCTTGCGGTTCTGGGCACGCAGGTTGGTGTAGATACGCTGCCGATCGTACCCGGTCAGACGCCGGTTGATATCGCCAAGCGCGCCAAGCAACAGGCAACGCTGGGCGGCTATGACGTCTATATGCTCGACACCGCGGGCCGTCTGCATATCGACGAAGTCCTGATGGACGAGGTCGAGCAGGTTCGTAACGTGGTCGACCCGCGTGAGACGCTGCTGGTGGTCGACGGCCTGACCGGTCAGGTCGCTGTTGAAGTGGCCGAAGAGTTTGATGCCAAGGTCGGCATCTCGGGCGTGGTCCTGACCCGTATGGACGGTGACGGGCGCGGCGGTGCGGCGCTGTCGATGCGCGCGGTCACCGGCAAGCCGATCCGCTTTGTTGGTCTGGGCGAGAAGATGGACGCGCTCGAAACCTTCGAGCCGGACCGGATCGCCGGTCGTATTCTGGGCATGGGCGACATCGTCGCTCTGGTCGAAAAAGCCCAGGAAACGATGGAGATGGAACAGACCGAGCGCATGATGAAGCGCATGGTCAAAGGTCAGTTCAACATGAACGACCTGAAAATGCAGCTGGAGCAGATGATCCAGATGGGCGGCATGCAGGGCATGATGGGCATGATGCCGGGCATGAACAAGATGGCCAAGCAGATGGATCAGGCCGGTCTGGACGATAAAATCCTGCGCCAGCAAATCGCGCTGATCCAGTCGATGACCAAACGCGAACGCGCCAACCCGCAACTGCTGCAAGCCAGCCGCAAGAAACGCATCGCCGCCGGTTCGGGTATGGAGGTCAGCGATCTCAACAAGCTGCTCAAGATGCACCGGCAGATGTCCGACATGATGAAAAAGATGGGCAAAATGGGCAAAGGCAAGATGCTGAAACAGGCCATGAAAGGCATGTTCGGCAAAGGTGGCCCAAGCCCCGAGGAAATGGCTGCGGGCATGGACCCCAAGGCGCTGGAACAAGCCGCCAAAGCGATGGGCGGTAAGATGCCCGGCGGTCTGCCCGGACTGGGTGGCGGCATGGGCCTGCCCCCGGGGTTGAGCGGTTTTGGAAAGAAAAAGTGACGTCAGCACGCTGCACCCAGCCCCCGTCCGGAAAGGCGGCGATGGCAGCAGCGCAGTATCGCGCGGCCCTGCCGGTCATTGAAACCCGGCGGCTGGTTCTGCGTGCACCCACTCTGGACGACCTGCCGGTGTGGACATCGATCTGCAAGGACAGCTTTGGCGATACCGAACAGGACGCCTGGACTGAGTTTTCCTACTACACATCGGGCTGGCTTTTGCATGGGCATGGCCTGTTCACGGTCTCGCTAAAGGACGACGATCAGGTCATTGGCTTCGTCATTCTGGGCCTCGAATGGGACGACCACGAGCCCGAGCTTGGCTATATGTTCGATAGCAAGTTCCGCATGCAAGGTTACGCGACCGAAGCGTGCAGCGCCGTTCGCGATTTTGGGCTTGATCTGCTCGGATCCGGCCAGTTCGTAAGTTACGTTTCGCAATCTAACACGCGTTCGAACGCATTGGCACAGCGTCTGGGTGCAACGCGCGACGCCGTTGCCGAAAGCGCCTTTGGCCCAACCCAGCATGTCTGGCGATACGGCGAGGTGCAGGCATGACACTTGCCATGGCCATACCAACGCTGGAAACCGAACGCCTGATCATGCGGGCCCCTTGCGAGGCCGATTTTGAGGCTGAGGCAGAGTTTTTTGCCAGCGACGCCTCGAAATTCGTCGGCGGCCCGAAACGCCCGGATGAGACATGGCGCGCTGTTGCGATGCTGTTAGGCCACTGGGCGATGCGGGGATATGGCTTCTGGGGTGTCGAGGAAAAAGACACGGGCACCTATGTAGGCCATGTTGGCTTGTGGAACCCGCATAGCTGGCCCGAGCCCGAAATTGGCTGGACCCTGATGAACCACGCCACCGGCAAGGGTTATGCGACCGAAGCGGCACTGGCTGCACGTGCACATGCCTATGACGTGCTGGGCTGGGAAACCGCAATCTCGCTGATCGATCCGGATAATCTGGGCAGCAAGGCTGTCGCGGAACGGCTGGGCGCGCAGTTCGAATATATGTTCAAACACCCGGCTTTCGGGGCGATGCAGGTCTGGCGTCATTCTGCGCCTGCCGATCTGGTAAACGGTGGCGTGGAGGCATACGCATGACCTCGTTCACTATACCCACCGTCGAAACCGACCGCCTGATCCTTCGCGCACCGCATCTGGACGATCTGCCTGCGATGACCGCGTTCTACGCGACCGAGCGCAGCCATATGGTTGGTGGTCCCAAGGACGCGCTTGGAAGCTGGAGCTCTCTTTCGAACAGATTGGGTCATTGGGCGCTGCGCGGTTATGGTCTGTGGCATCTGACTGAAAAGGCCAGCGGCGCATTCGTGGGATGGGCAGGCATGATCTACGTACCCGGCTGGGCCGAGCCCGAGCTGGGCTGGACGCTGATGGCAGAGGCCGAAGGCAAAGGTCTGGGCTTTGAGGCCGCCGCGGCTGCACGCGACTATGCAGCTCGGCATCAGGGGCTGAACGGTGTGATTTCCTACATCGCCCATGCCAATGACCGCTCGCGCGCGCTGGCCGAACGGCTGGGCGCAACGCTGGAGATTGAGAGAGCCGAGCTTTTGGGCAAGCACGCTCAGATCTGGCGTCATCCGCAGATTGATTTGACCACCGAAAGGACCGGCCAATGAACAACCCCGTGACACAAGCTGCCGCGCTGTTGAAGGATCACCGCGAAAGCATCGACCGGCTGGATGCGATCCTGGTCTATACGCTGGGCGAGCGGTTCAAGCACACGCAGGCCGTTGGCAAGCTCAAGGCCGCACACGACCTTCCCCCGTCCGATCCGTCGCGCGAGGCTGCGCAGATCGCACGGTTAGAAGACCTGGCGAAAGAGGCCGATCTGGACCCCGATTTCGCCAAGGCTTTTCTGAATTTCATCATTCAGGAAGTCATCCGACACCACAAGAAACATCAGAATTAACCGGAAACGATCCCGGTAAACGCCATCTAAAGGAGATACCACCATGGCAATGAAAATTCGTCTCGCCCGCGGCGGCTCGAAAAAGCGTCCCTTCTATCGCATTGTTGCGGCTGACAGCCGTATGCCGCGCGATGGTCGTTTCATCGAAAAACTGGGCACCTACAACCCGCTGCTGCCGAAAGACAGCGAAGAGCGCGTGAAAATGAACATGGAGCGCATCCAGTACTGGCTGGATCAGGGCGCACAGCCCACCGACCGGATCGCACGTATGCTGGAAGCTGCCGGCGCCCGTGACAAGGCCGAGCGCAACAACCCCAACAAGGGTACTCCGGGCAAGAAAGCTCAGGAACGCGCGGAAGAGAAAGCTGCCAAGGCTGCTGAAGCTGCCGAAGCGGCTGCTGCACCGGCTGAAGAAGCTGCTGCAGAAGAATAAGCAGTCGGGCGCGTGCAGGATCAGGCCTTTTCCGACGATTTTCGCACGCAGTTCGATCTGTTGATGCGGCTCCGGCGTGATGTGCGCCGGTTTCGCACCGATGCAATTGACGAGGCAGTGCTTACGCGCTGCCTCGACGCGTTTCGACTGGCCCCTTCTGTTGGGCTCAGCGAACCCTGGCGCGTGATCCGCATCGAAAGTCAGGCCGCGCGCGACGCGGCGCTGAAGAATTTCCAAGCGGCCAACGAGCGGGCGCTGAGCGGGTATTCCGGCGAAAAGGCGCAGCTGTACAGCCAGCTGAAACTGTCCGGGATGAAAGAAGCTCCGGTGCAGCTGGCCGTGTTTTGCGACGATGCCACCGACAAAGGTCAAGGTCTCGGCGCAGGCACTATGCCCGAAATGCGGCGTTATTCCGTCGTCTCAGCCATCACGCTCTTCTGGCTCGCCTTGCGGGCAGAAGGCTTGGGCCTGGGCTGGGTCTCGATCCTCGACCCGGACCAGATGGTGCGCGATCTGGATGTCCCCGAGGACTGGCGGTTGATCGGATATTTCTGCTTGGGCTGGCCCGAGGCCCAATCCGATACGCCGGAGCTGGAGCAGGTCGGCTGGGAATGCCGCGACGCCTCTCTGCCGATCGAGGTGCGTTAGTCATGTTCGGTTTGTTACGGCTTCCCATCCTGCTGGCGATCGCATTTATTGTGGGCGTATTCTTCGAACGCTCGAACCAGCGCGAGGCGTGCGAGGTGATCGGACAATGGCGGGACGGGCTATGTGTGACGGATGGTCGAAATGAGTGATCTGATCTGCGTAGGCAGCATCGCGGGCTCGTATGGGGTGCGCGGCGAGGTGCGGCTGAAAAGTTTCTGTGCCGTCCCCGAGGATATCGAGGGCTACTCGCCGCTGACAGACGAAGAAGGTAAAGAGCGCTATCCAGTAGTCCTGACCCGCGCGATCAAGAACGGCTTTGCCGCTCGGCTGGGTGGCATTGAGACGAAGGAAGCGGCGGATGCGCTGAATGGCCTGCGCCTTTATGCGCGGCGCGATCAATTGCCGTCGCTGCCGGATGATGAGTTTTACCACACCGACCTTATCGGGCTTGAGGTTTATGACACCGGCGGCACGCTGCTGGGCCGAGTGAAATCGGTGCAAAATCACGGTGCGGCGGATCTGTTGGAACTGCATGGGCCGGGCTTAAAGGCCACCGTGCTGCTGCCGTTTACACTCGAATCCGTTCCGACCGTTGATCTGGACAAGGGCCGCATCATCGCTGATCCGCCCGAGGGCCTGCTGTAATGCGCCGCGTGTTGCTGCATCTGGGTCTGCACAAGACCGGGACGACGGCGGCACAGTCCTTTCTGTTCGAAAACCGCTCACTGATCTGGCCGCACCATGCGTTGGTCCTGCCCTATCGGACCCGCAAAACCGGCTTGTCCGAAGCAGCCACTCGCTATTCCGTCTACGGCACCCCCGGCGCGATGAGCGATTTCAAGGATCAGATGCGTCACTTCCTGAATTCACTGGAATTTGGCCAGAAGCGCGGGCTGGTTCTGAGCGAAGAGAATTTCTCAGGCCTGCGCCCCAGCCGCAATGTCGCGGTGGGATATGAGGCCGCGCCCGAGCTCGCCTCGTGCCTTGTCGGCCTGATCCGCGACCGGTTTGCCGGGGAAGAGGTGCATATCACGATCTACTACTCGCTGCGCCAACGCGGAAGCTGGCTGCGCAGCCTGTGGGCACATGATCTTCAACGCTCGCGCCTAATTCAGGATTTTGAGACTTTCCGCGCCCGGCTTGAACCGGTGCCGTCGCCTCAGATTGCTGCTGCGGCTGTGCGCGACCGTTTGCCCTCGGTCTCGGTCCGCACCGAATGGCTGGAAGATCTGCAGGGCCAGCGACATGGGCTTGGAAGCACTTTTGCTGAATTCCTTGACCTGCCTGCGGACAAAGCCGCCGAATTGGTAGGCCCGACCCGATCAAACCCACGCCTGCCCGAGGATGTCTTGCAGCAGATGCTGGAAATGAACCGATCCGATCTGGACGATGCTGCGCTGATCGATCAAAAGACGGCTTTGGTTCAAAGCACCCAGAATGATCTGATCGGCTCGAGATGACAGATAAACCCGGAAAGTCCCATGGCCGCAAAGCCATCCGTCCAACGTTGAAGCCGCGCGAGTTGATGACGCCGACGCCCGATCTGCACGGGGTGTGGAAGGCCAAGATAATCACGTTGTTCCCATCTGCCTTCCCCGGTGTTCTGGGCGAAAGCCTGACCGGCAAGGCCCTGCAAGAAGGGCTATGGCAGTTGGAAACTGTGGATTTGCGCCAATTCGGGATCGGCAAGCACCGCAATGTGGATGACACCCCTGCGGGCGGCGGTGCGGGCATGGTGCTGCGTGCCGATGTGCTGGGTGAGGCCATTGAGCATACGATGGCGGGCATCCGGGGCAACTGGCCGTTGATCTACCTCAGCCCACGTGGGCGTCGGATGGATCAGAAAATGATGCAAAACCTGGCTCGCTGCGATGGCATGACCCTGCTATGTGGTCGTTTCGAAGGCGTCGATGAGCGGGTGCTGGAACATTACGGCGTGCAAGAGATCAGCTTGGGTGATTTTGTCATGACCGGGGGTGAAATCGCCGCGCAGGCCCTGATCGACGCCACCGTGCGGCTGATCCCGGGCGTTCTGGGCAATCAGGCCTCAGCCGAGGAGGAGAGCTTTTCCTCTGGCTTATTGGAGCATCCGCAATACACCCGCCCCGCCGACTGGAAAGGCCGCCCGATCCCCGAGATCCTGATGTCAGGCCACCATGGACGCATTGCGGATTGGCGTCATGAAATGTCGGAACAGATCACCCGCGAACGGCGGCCCGATCTGTGGGACGCCTATCGAAAATCAGAAGATAAGGGCTAAGACTAACGGGTTGCCTTCCACAACGCCCAGGTTTCCGGCGTGCCGTTGAAGGTGTTGATGTCCACCTTACCCTGAACCCCCGGCACCAGCCCGGTGCCGGTGTATTGCCAGAACCGCCAGACCGAGCCTGGATAAACGTTGCGCGGGTGGCCCGCGACCGAGCGCAGCCAGAACTCAGTTTTGGGAAGTCGTCCGATATCGGTGTCGCCGTAGAAATCTACCGTCGTGTAGACAATCGGGCGTCGGCCATAGTGGCGCTCGAGAATATCAAGGAACCGCTGCGCCTCGGCCCGAACGGTTCGGCCATCAGGGCGCAAGGTGCAGGTTTTGGAATGGGGCGTCCATTCCATATCCAGCACATGCGGCAGGTCGGCCCCTTTGGGCACGTTCTGGATGAACCAACGCGCCTGTTCATGGGCCGGACGGCAGAAATAATAATAGTGATAGGCCCCCCACGGCACTCCGGCAGCTTGTGCGCCGCGTCGGTGCTCGTCGAACATCGGGTCGGTAAAATCTCCGCCCTCGGTGGCTTTGATGAAGGCAAAGCTGACACCATTCTTCTGCGCGGTGCGCCAATCAATCGGCCCCTGCCAACGCGAGACATCCAGCCCATGCACCGGGTAATGGCCGGGATGACGTCCCTCCCACGGGTGCGGGTCAGCGTCACCAAAGGCGGGGTAGATGATCGAAGGCGGGGTCGTGTCCGCGAAGGCCTGCGGCTCAACCGCCTGAGGTTGCGGGCCGCGGCGACCACATGAGACAAGTGCAAGCGCCATAACGGCCAGCAGAAGTGCTTTGCGCATCTTATGATCCTGTATCAAAAATCTGCTCTTATAATTAACCCCAGAATGCCTGATCTGGTGAACAAGGCAACGGTGGATTTGACGGGTGGCAAAAACTCACCTGTTTCACCAAGAATAAGGCTTGATCCCCGCCCGCAAAGCCCGTAAAGCAGCGCAATCCGGTGTGGCGTTACGCGACTCCGGTGTTTTGGTTTGCATCCTGACGTGACGCCCAGCTTTCTTCGGCACCGGCGCGACAGGGCGGACCGAGCCAAAAGGAACATTCGATCTGACCTCTGGCGGGCTGTACGCAGGACCCGGTGAAGACCAAGAGCTCTCAGGCCGTGCCCAAACTTCGTGGACCAACCACGAGCAGATAGGAGTAACTGCGATGGACCTGATCGCACAGCTTGAGGCGGAACAGATTGCCGCCCTGGGGAAAGACATCCCCGATTTCAAAGCCGGTGACACCATCCGTGTCGGCTTTAAAGTGACCGAAGGGTCGCGTACCCGTGTGCAGAACTATGAAGGCGTCTGCATCGCGCGCAAAGGTGGCAGCGGCATCGCCGGTTCGTTCACCGTTCGCAAGATTTCGTTTGGCGAAGGCGTGGAGCGTGTGTTCCCGCTGCATTCGACCAATATCGACAGCATCACCGTTGTCCGCCGTGGCCGCGTTCGTCGCGCCAAACTTTACTACCTGCGCTCGCGCCGTGGTAAATCCGCGCGTATCGCAGAAGTCACCAACTACAAGCCCAAGGCTGGCGCCGAGGCGTAAGGAGCGGAAAGATGAAAAAAGACATCCATCCCGATTATCACGTCATCAACGTCAAAATGACCGATGGCTCTGTGGTTCAGATGAAATCCACCTGGGGCAGTGAAGGCGACCAGTTGGCTCTGGAAATCGACCCTTCCGTGCACCCCGCATGGACCGGTGGTTCGTCGCGCCTGATGGACGCAGGCGGCCGCGTGTCGAAGTTCAAGAAGAAATACGAAGGTCTGGGCTTCTAATCCCGACCTGGTTGAAATGCGAAAGGCCGTCCATTTGGGCGGCCTTTTTTGTTTTGGAATTGCGCCACTGCACTTTGCGGCTGTTTCAGAAATCAAACCCGGTCTGGACCGGGGGCGTGTAAGGCTCAATCATATCTTCGCCCTCAGCTCCGCGTTTGATGGGTTTGACGGTGTGATATTCAAACCGGCCTTCGTACTGCGTGCCCAACGACTGCTGCGCCTCTTGCGCGGTCGTGACGCCTGATAGCCAGTTTTCGATCTCATCCGGGGTCAGGATCACTGGCATGCGGTTGTGAATATGCGCGATCTGCGGGCTGGGTGTCCGGGTCAGGATAGTGCAGCTATGGCTGCTGTCATCAGTCCTGTAAAACCCCGCAAAAAACATCACCGGGGCATTGCGCTGAACCGTGATGTAGACCGGGCAATCATGGCCCTGGTCCTTGGGCCACTCGTAATATCCCAGCGCCGGAATAAGACAGCGCCCCTTGTTCCAGTATTGCTGCCAGAAGCTGACATTTTCGATCTTCGAATTGATCATCGGCTTCTTGCTGCGCGGGTCCTTGATCTGCCAGCGCGCCGTCGCCAGCTCGGCCCGGTCGCCGTCCCAACGGACCATGCCAACCCGATTGGTCGGAGACACATTGTACCCACCCGAAGGCAGCTGTTCGGGCAGATCAGGCGAGACCTTGCCGTAGAGAAAATACTCGGTAATTGCCAGCATTTCCCGCTGTGTCAGGTGACCGGCTGCAAATTTTCCACACATGGCAAAAGCCTAGGCCGATTGGGTGCCGGTCACAAGTGGCCCCACCGACGATCAGTCCCTTGTCAGATCAACCGCGCTGTGCGGTGGAGGCACGGGGCCTCGCAGCATTACGGCAGCCAGGATCATCCCCAAAAGCGCAGCGATAGCGGCGACAAGCATGGCACTGTTAAATGCATCATCCTGCAGATCTCGTAAGGCGCGCGCCAACGCTTCGCCCGTGGTCGGATCAAGCGCCGCTATAAGCTGCTGCACCTGACTGGCGGTGCCATGTGTCAGTGCATGGGCCAGGTCGGCCCGTTGCTCGGACCCGGTGGGCAAGGCGTTGATCACTTCGGTCAGGCCGCGCCGGGTGGTGATCGCTTCAGCCAACCCGCCGACAACCGCACCAAGCGTGGCCCCAAAATAAAGGAACGCATTCACTACGCCCGAGCCCTGCCCCATATGTTCTTCCGGCAACAAGCGCAGCCCGAGACGCGGCAATAACGAAAAACCGATGCCAAGCCCGATCCCGATAATCACCAGCTTCCACCAAATCGCACCCATGCCTGTTGTGTTCGTCGTTGTCGTCAACAGCATGAACCCACAGGTCATGAACCCCATGCCCAGGATCACCGGCCATCGAAAACTGTAAGGTGCAAGAAAACGCGGAGCCACCACAGACACGACGAACATACTGAGGCTCAACGGCAGGATCGCCACCCCCGCCCCAACAGCGGACAGGCCAAACGCATCTGGCGATTGCACGAAGACGTTGAAATAGACGAAAAAGCTGAACAGCGCGAAGCCGGTAATGAACATCCCTGCCGCCGCCATGAAATAACGGGGGTGGCGGAAGTAGCGCAGCTCGATCAGAGGGTCCGCGCTGCGGCGCGAGGTGATGATCAGTGCAATCACCGCTACAGCCGACACGGCAAGCGGGATCAGGGTCGATCTTGTGGCCCATCCGTGGCTTTCCCCGTTGCTGAGCGCGAAGGATAGCGGGCCAAGCAGCAGGACCAATGCGACTGCACCCGCAAGATCGAACTTTGCGCCTGCAAGACGGGTGTCGGGGACGTAATGCTCTTTGCTGACCCGCAACCCGACCGCAAAGGCCACGATCAGCAGCGCCAGATCGGTGGCAAACACGCCCCGCCAGCTGAGGTAATGCGCAAACGCGCCGCCAACGATCGGACCAACACCAATTGCCAGCCCGACGATCGCGCCCCAGGCACCGGTGACGCTGGCCCGTTGTTCCTCGGGCGTGGCGGCAGTCAGCAGCGAAAGCGAGGTGCCAAACAGCGCTGCCGCCCCGGCACCTTGGGCCCCGCGGCCTGCCAGCAACATGGCTGCATCCTGTGAAAACAACACAAGGGCCGAGCCAAGACCGAACACGATCATTCCGGCAAAGAAGACGCCCATCTTGCCGGTGATATCGCCAAGTCGGCTGACGATGGTAACGAGGGTCGCGCTAACCACCGTATAGATCGCCATCACCCATTGCAGGCTGGAAGGCGACAGATCGAACTCGGCCTTCAGATTTGGCAGGATCGTCGCAACGGCGGTTGTGTTGAAGCCAACAACCATCATGCACAGCGCGGTCATCACCAGAACCAGACGTGCCCCTCCCGCGCCGGATATGTCCTCAGTGACGTCTTTTGGCATCTGCCTGTCCCCCGTTCAGGAATAGCGCGCTGGCCCTTCGGGCACCGTGTTGTGCCTATTATTAAACGGTTTTTTGCTGATAGATACTGTTTTTAGCGCGCTGCGCGCCCAGCGCCTATTAGATCCAGTAGGACAGCGCCAATGGCAGCACCAGGATCGTGGACAGAGTCGAAACCAGAATGAACCCGGCCACATCGGGTCCGTATTCCGGCACATGCTGATCGATAAACAAATAGGTCGCGACAGAGGATGGCATCAAACAGCACAGGATCACCGCACCCCGCTCAGCCCCGGTGAAGCCGAAGCTCCAGACTAACGCGCTGGCAATCACCGCAGCCATCAGCAGGTGCAGCGCTGTCAGCAAAACGGCTCGGCCAAGGCTTTTGATCCGCAGGGTCGCCAGCGTGTGGCCCAGCGTCAGCAACATCAGCGGGATCGAGAGCCCACCCAGAATATCAAAGGATTTGGCCACCGGTTGCGGCAGGCTGGTGCCCGTCGCCATCAACACCAGCGACAGTGCGACCGCGTAAATAATCGGCGAAGTCGCCAGTTTCTTGGGCGAGAATTCTCCGGCCGGAATCCACATGCCGATCGTGAAGATACTGATCAGCACAACCACCACAAATGCCATCGTATAGGCCATTCCCGCATCGCCCAGCGCCAAAAGGGTGATGGGCAGGCCGATATTGCCGACATTGCCATGCATCAGTGGCGTCAGAAATGCCCGCACCGGCAGCCGCATCAGTTTGAGCGCGACAAGCCCCAACAGCCCAAAACCTGCAATCGCCAAAGCGGCGGCCATCATGACATCAAGAAAGGTGCCGACCGCAATCTGGGTGGTTGAAAGGTGCGAGATAATCAGCGTCGGATACCCGACCCGCGAGACGATCCCGCCAATAACCTTGTTGTCATAGGGGGCCCTGATCAAAGCCAGAGCGTAACCGATTCCAGCGCAAATCAGGACAGGCAGAACCACGTTCAAAACGTTCAGAAACAGATGATCCAATGGCTGCCCTCGATCACAAATCCATAGGATGGACAGTGAAACAGGGGTGTGTGTTTGGCAAGGATTTACCCTAACCCCCAAGTACCAAGCACTTTTCCAATTTGAGGCTTGATAATACCGCTCAAGACGGCCCGAGGTTCTTCCCTTCCCGGCCTACACAACATATAGTGGCTGCCAACAACGTGTAGGCAAACACGGCGGGACTTGGGAATACAGGCATGGCACATATCATTGTGGTCGGGAACGAAAAGGGCGGCGCAGGCAAATCAACCGTGTCGATGCATGTGGCCACCGCATTGGCACGGCTGGGGCACAAGGTCAGCACGCTCGATCTTGACCTGCGGCAGCGCAGTCTGGGCCGGTATTTCGAGAACCGCTTGAACTTCCTGAACGGCTCGGACCTGTCTCTGCCCAGCCCACGCCACCACGACCTGCCCGAGATTGACGCCAGCGCTCTGCAACCCGGTGAAAACATCTATGACCACCGCCTTTCAGCCGCCGTGGCCGAACTGGAAAGCGATAGCGATTTCATCCTGATCGACTGCCCCGGTTCGCACACTCGACTCAGCCAGGTTGCACATTCGCTGGCCGATACGCTGATTACACCGCTGAACGACAGTTTCATCGATTTTGACCTGCTGGCGCGGATCGATTCCAAAGGTGAGAGAATCCTTGGCCCCTCGGTCTATTCCGAGATGGTCTGGAACGCGCGCCAATTGCGTGCACAGGCCGGGCTGAAACCCATCGATTGGGTAGTGGTGCGCAACCGGGTCGGGACCCAGCGCATGGTCAACAAGGAAAAGATGCAACGCGCGATCGAAATGCTGTCACAGCGCATCGGCTTCCGCGTCGCCTCGGGCTTTTCCGAGCGAGTGATTTTCCGCGAGTTGTTCCCGCGCGGACTGACTTTGCTGGACCTCAAGGATATCGGGGTCAAGCAGCTCAATATCTCCAACATCGCCGCACGCCAGGAACTGCGCGACATGATGAAGGAACTGAGCTTGCCGGGTGTTGAGATCGATTTCTGAGCGACCACAGCTCGAATTACCCAACATATCCGCCCAAGACCCCGGAAAATTTAAAAGTTTCCGGATCGATTTCATTCTATGAAATCGTGCGCAGCAGCAGTCGCACGCGTTGGCACAGGTGTCAGTGATCGGTTAGCCCGCCGTTCTGTAAATCGTAAACAGCTCTTTCGGCTCTGCCACGCCCCGCAACATATAGCGACCGACCGAGATCAGATCCTGATCGCAGGGATGGGCCGCGCGGGCTACATCGTCGGAAATCAGGATGCGCTGCCCCAGCGACCGATGCATCCCCGCAATTCTGGACGTCTGGTTGACCGCCGGACCAATTACCGTGAAA
Source organism: Ruegeria sp. A5 (assembly GCF_056543005.1). Taxonomy (NCBI): domain Bacteria; kingdom Pseudomonadati; phylum Pseudomonadota; class Alphaproteobacteria; order Rhodobacterales; family Roseobacteraceae; genus Ruegeria; species Ruegeria sp. A5. The sequence continues at coordinate 160,394 of NZ_JBQGAV010000006.1, read as the reverse complement.
TCCAGCCGACTTTCGGAGCCGATGTTTCCATAGAGGATCTCACCAGAGTGCAATGCCAGCGTATAGTTCGAAACCGGTTGCCCCCGTGAACTCCGCTGAGTGTTCAATTCGGCCATGCGCTCTTGCAGCATGGTCGCCGCAGCCAGCGCAGCGCGGGCATCGGCATCGATCTCGCCGACATCAAACATCGCCATGACACCGTCGCCCATGAACTTCAGGATGTTGCCTTCGCATTGATGAACAACATCGACCACCACACCCAGGTAGTCATTCAGCATATCTATGACTTCGATCCCTGGCATCTCTTCCGACAGGCTGGTGAACCCTTCCAGATCGAAGTTCCAGATCACCGCATCAATCTGCTGCAGTGACCCGCGACGGATTTCACCGGACAAGACCCGACGACCGGCATCGCGCCCCAGATAAACCCGCATCAAATCTTTCGACACCCGCGCGTTCGAGGCTGACTTCAGAGCCAGCCCCAGATGCGGTAGCGCCGTATTGATCACGTCCAGATCATCGTCGCAGAATCCTTCCGGCGCATTGCTGGACCAGGACATCAAGACGCCGTCGATTGCCTCTTTCGCATCATAGGGGTTGCGTTGAGCCGGCACATCAAAGCTGATGCCAGTCGCGTAATAGTCCGTGGCTCCGTTTTCCCGCAACTCGTTTAGCAGAGGAAAGCGGCTGGGTTCGTTCTGGTCGACCAGCCGTTCACGGATAGCATCGATATCTTCGTGCAATACGGCATACAGCGGACTTTGTGTCCAAACTTCACTGGGCTCTTCGGAATACTCGAAGGTTTCCAGATTACTTCCTTTGCTGCGGTACCAGCTATAGCCCGTTCCGCCATAGACGGGATGCAAGGCCGGTTGCGCCGCATGAAAGCGCATCAAGGGCACACCAAGATCAACTAAACGGGTGCAATACCCGTCCAAAAGTTCTTGTTTGTCGGCCCCTTCCAGGCCTCGGGTCACCAACCAATCTATCAGATCATGGGATTTTGCCGTTGGGGAATCCGGCGCTGTCATGTGTCGTTCCTGTGTCCGTTATGACGTTGATCTGGGGGCAGCTGTACCGGATTACCAGTACCCTAATCCATTCCGGCCAGACGTCGCAGCATCATGCGCAGCAAGGCGGCCTCACCCGTGGTGAAACGCGATGCCAGTTTCTGATCATAATCCTGCGCGATACCGCTTAACTCGCGATAAACCTTCTGGCCAGCCGAGGTCAGCGATAGCCGCTCAACCCGCCGGTCATTTTCATCCCGCAACCTTTGCAAATATCGGCGCTGTTGCAATCGGCTGACCGCACGGCTGACCTTGGTTTTGTGGATTTTGGCACGCTCAACAATGTCGCGTGCGGTCATCTCACCATGATTGCCCAGATGAAACAGCACCCGCCATTCGGTGCGCAGCATTCCGTAGCGATCCTTGTAAACGCGCTGAAACTCAAGCGAACTTTCCTCGGCCGCCTGATTCAACAGGAACGGCAGGAAATTTCGCAAATCAAACTCATCTTTTTGGTCATTTTTAGGCTGGGTCATCCTTGTTAGTTACAAAATCAACTATTATTCGACAAGTGACAAGTTGAAGGATCACCGGAGACGAGATGAGTTTTGATATCTGGATCACCTATGTGGCGACGGTGTTGTTGCTGATGAGCACACCGGGGCCAAGCCAGTTGCTGATGCTGTCGAACTCGGCAACCAATGGGCTGCGGCGAGGTTTTTTTACCGCTGCGGGTGATTTGACGGCCAATTTCTTTCAAATGTTGGCCGCCGGTCTGGGTCTGGCTGCCCTGATCGCCACGTCCGGGACCGCCTTTACCGTGATCAAGTGGTTGGGCGTGGCCTATCTGGTCTATCTCGGCGTCAAGCAAATCGTGAAGGCACGTGTTGCCGAAACCAACGATGCGCTACGTGCCAGCCGCAGGGCGCTCTGGATGCAGGGCTTCATCACCTCTGCCGCGAATCCCAAGGCGGTGGTGTTCTTCGCCGCTCTGTTTCCGCTGTTCATCGATGGCGCGCTGCCATTCTGGCCGCAATTCGCCATCCTCTCGGCCACATATCTGATCATAGACGGGTTGTTTCTGATGGCCTATGGCTCCACTGCCAGTTGGCTGGCCCGGCGCCTGCAGGGGCCGGCAAGGCTTTGGCTCGACCGGATCGGTGGCAGCTTCATGATATTGGCGGCAGCCCTGCTGGGCTTCAAATCCCTGCGCGCCGCCTCGTAACCGAAAGACATAAGGACGCAATATGCCTTTGAAGAAATCCTGGGTCGCATCAGCCAATTCCGCCGACCACCCCTTCCCGCTGAACAACCTGCCTTATGGCGTGTTCTCGACCGAAACCACCGAGCCCCGCTGCGGCGTTGCCATCGGCGACATGATCTTCGACATGACTGCTGCCGAAGCTGATGGATTAATCGCGCTGTCGGATGAGCCGCTGTTCGATCTGCCCTTCTGGAATCCGCTGATGGAAGAAGGCCCTGCCGTATGGGCTGCATTGCGCGACCGCCTATCTACGCTATTGGCTGAAGATTCGGACGAACAGCACAAGATTGAAGGTCTGCTGATCCCGCAGGACGAGGCCGAGATGCACATGCCCTTTGCCGTCAGCGAGTACACCGATTTCTACGCGGGCCGCCACCATGCCCAGAACGTGGGCACCATGTTCCGCGGCCCGGAAAACGCGTTGCCGCCGAACTGGCTGCACATCCCCATCGGCTATAACGGCCGCGCGTCGTCTGTTGTCGTTTCAGGCACGGATATCCGTCGCCCCTGGGGTCAGTTGAAATCGCCCGATCAGGACCTGCCTGCTTTCCTGCCCAGCCGTCGATTTGATATCGAACTAGAGATGGGTGCAATCGTGGGCACACCGTCTGACGGTCCAATTTCAGTGCAGGAAGCCGATGACAACATCTTTGGCTATGTCCTGCTAAACGACTGGTCCGCACGCGATATTCAGGCCTGGGAATACCAGCCGCTGGGGCCATTTCAGGCCAAGGCGACCGCGACCTCGATCAGCCCCTGGATCGTGACCAAAGCGGCGCTGGAACCGTTCCGCTGCGATACGCCCGACCGTGAGTTTGCCCTGCTGGACCACCTGAAGGATTGCGGCCCGATGCTCTATGACATCGATTTGGCCGTGACGATGGCGCCCGAGAATAAAGACGCCACGACCATCGCACGGACCAATTATCGCGAGATGTACTACTCGGCGGCGCAGCAGTTGGCGCATCACTCGACGTCTGGGTGTCCGATGAACACGGGCGACCTGTTGGGGTCCGGCACCATTTCGGGACCGAACAAGCCAGAGCGCGGATCACTTCTGGAACTCAGCTGGGGCGGGAAAGAGCCGCTGACGCTGGACACAGGCGAGACCCGCACCTTCATCGAGAACGGCGACACGCTGACCCTGACCGGCGCAGCCAAGGGCGACGGCTATTCCATCGGGTTCGGCGATTGCACCGGCACTGTGCTGCCCGCACTCGAAAATCCATTCGCCAGAGATTGATGCAGGTCCAGTCCGCATATTCAGAGCGCTCTCTGCCAGTCCTTAACGGCCTCGATGGGATAAAGCAGCATCAGCACGTTCAGCGTCAGACCATCGCGGATCAGCGTGGTGGTCAGGATCTCGAATCCCAGCGCAATGGTGACCGTCATCCAGATCGGCAGGCGACGCGCCAACCAGAACCCCAGCATCATCGCGCCAATATCGGCGATCGAGTTGACGACACTGTCGCCGTAGTAATCCAGCGAGATCGTGACCGCGCGGTAATGTTCGATCACGGCATTGGTGTTCTCGGAAATCTCCCACGCGACTTCTATCAAGGTGGCGATGAACAACCGCCAGCCAACGGCAAGGCGGCGCGCCACCAGCCACAGAAGACCGTAAAACAGAAAGCCATGAATGATGTGGCTGGGCGTGTACCAATCGGTCAGATGCTGCGAGCTTTCGGAACTGAAGGTTTCACCATGCCACAGCTTGACATAACCGCATTTGCAAATCGGTTCGCGGCCCATCCACAGCAGGATGATGGCGCAGGCAATGACAACACAAGCGGTTGCCCAATAAGGCAAAAATCGACGTTCAAACATATGGCGACAACATCATCAAAGCCAGTCGCTGTCCAGAAGGGAAATCACTGATATGGCCAAGGCATTTGCGTCCCAGGGGGACATGTCGGAAAAGAAAATCTCGTTCACCGAGGTGGGCGAAGGGCTCTATGCCTTCACCGCCGAAGGCGACCCGAACTCGGGCGTGATCATCGGCGATGACAGCGTGATGATTGTCGAGGCGCAGGCGACCCCGCGTCTGGCCAACAAGGTGATCGAATGCGTGCGGTCGGTGACTGACAAGCCGATCACCCATGTGGCGCTGACCCATTACCACGCAGTACGCGTGCTGGGCGCGAGCGCCTTTGGTGCGCAACAGATCCTGATGTCGGATATGGCGCGCGCCATGGTGGTTGAACGCGGTCAGGAAGACTGGGACAGCGAATTCCAACGCTTCCCGCGTCTCTTTGAAGGACACGAAAGCATCCCCGGCCTCACATGGCCCACCACCACCTTCAGCGACACAATGACGGTTTATCTGGGCAACCGCCGGATCGACCTGATGCATCTGGGCCGTGCGCATACCGCTGGCGATATCGTCATCCACGTGCCCGATCAGAATGTCATGTTCACCGGTGACATCGTCGAATACCATTCGGCCTGCTACTGCGGCGATGGGCATTTCAGCGACTGGGGAGATACGCTGGACGAAATCAAGTGGTTCGACGTAGACGCTATCGCGCCGGGGCGCGGCGACGCTCTGGTCGGTAAAGACATGGTCAACGCGGCCATCGAAAACACCCGCGATTTCGTAGAAAGCAACTACCGACCGGCCGCCAAGGTTGCGGCGCGCGGCGGCAGTCTGAAAGAAGCATGGGACGCCGTGCGCGCAGAATGCGACCCAAAATTCGCCGACTATGCGATCTACGAACACTGCCTGCCCTTCAATGTTGCCCGCGCCTATGACGAGGCCCGCGGCATCGACACGCCCCGTATCTGGACCGCCCAGCGCGATCTGGAGATGTGGGAGGCCCTTCAGGGCTAAGAATTCCGGGCCGGATTTGATCCAGATCGTGGCGGCCCGGATTTGACGGTGAAACTCTAACGCAAGACCTCCGGCGCAACTGTGCCGGGGAACAGATGGGGTGCGCCCGATGCGCCAGAAATGGGAGAGAGAGAGTGAACAAGATTTTTGAAGTTCCACTTTATGCCTACGAGGCCAGCCCGGATCAATCCGCGCCAGCGCCCGTGCGCCACAAGGTCATCGTCGTTGGGGCCGGTCCGGTGGGTCTGGCCGCCGCCATCGATCTGGCCCAGCAAGGGGTCGAGGTACTGGTGCTGGACGACAACGACAAGGTCAGCTTCGGCAGCCGCGCCATTTGTTTTGCCAAGCGCCCGCTGGAAATCCTCGACCGTCTGGGCTGCGGGCAGCCGATGGTGGATAAGGGCGTTCTTTGGAACAAGGGCAAGGTGTTCTTCGACGAACGTCAGGTCTACGAGTTCGACCTGCAGCCCGACAGCGGCGATCAGCGCCCGGCCTTCATCAACCTGCAGCAATACTATTTCGAGCAGTTTCTGGTCGACCGCGTCCGCGAATTGCAAGCGCAGGGTGCACCGATCGAAATCCGCGGCCGCAACAAGGTCGAAGCCGTTGGAACCCACCCCGATCACGTCAAGCTTGAGGTCGAAACGCCTGAGGGTTCATACACCATCGAGGCGGATTGGGTCATCGCCTGCGACGGCGCGGGCTCACCCATGCGCGCAATGATGGGTAAGGATTTTGTCGGCCGCGTGTTCGAAGACAACTTCCTGATCGCTGATGTGATTATGGAGGCCGATTTCCCCTCGGAACGCTGGTTCTGGTTCGATCCGCCGTTCAACAAAGGCCAATCTGCGTTGCTGCATAAACAACCCGATGGCGTCTGGCGCATCGATCTGCAACTGGGATGGGATATCGACAAGGAACGCGAAAAGCGCCCAGAAAACGTGATCCCGCGCCTCAAGGCCATGCTGGGCGAGGAGGTAAATTTCGAGCTGGAATGGGTCAGCATCTACACCTTCCAGTGCCGCCGGATGGAGCAATTCCGCCATGGCCGCGTGATCTTTGCCGGTGACAGTGCCCATCAGGTCAGCCCGTTTGGCGCACGGGGCGCAAACTCGGGCGTGCAGGATACCGACAACCTGTGCTGGAAACTGAAACTGGTGATCGATGGCAGCGCACCTGAATCTTTGCTGGACAGCTACGATCAGGAACGCATTCACGGCGCGGACGAAAACATCCTGAACTCGACCCGCTCGACCGATTTCATCACCCCGAAATCGCAGATGTCCCGCATCCTGCGCGACGCGGTGCTGGACTTGAGCGAGCACTATGACTTCGCCCGCCCGATGGTGAATTCTGGCCGCCTGAGCGTACCTTGCGTCTATGACGGCTCGTCGCTGAATTCGGCGGATGCGTTGAACGGGCCGACGCAGACGCGCCCCGGAGCGTCCTGTCCCGATGCGCCTTTGGGTGATGGCTTTCTACTGCCTAAACTGGCTGGACAGTTCACGCTGCTGACCATCGACGCCGATGCACCAGATGAGATCGAGGTCGATGGCATCATCGTCAAACGCCTGGCACTCTCGGTCAAAGACGACCCGACCCTGACGCTGAAGCGCCGCTATTTAGGCGATGCCAGCGGAGCGGTCTATCTGATCCGTCCCGATCAGCACGTTGCCGCCCGCCGCGACACCTACGAAGAAAATGCATTCCGGCACGCGGTGCGCCGCGCCACAGGCAAGGAGTAAGCGACATGGCTGATCTGATCCTCTCATCCAATCTGACCCAGGCAGACGATTTCTATGCCGATCTGGTGGCCGCCCATGAAGGGCTTGAGAAAGCCGAAAGCGATGCGTTCAACGCGCGCCTTGTGCTGGTTCTGGCAAACCACATCGGCGACAACGCGGTGCTGAAGCAGGCGTTGGACGCCGCAGCCCTGAAACAGGAGTAAGCCCATGAAAATCGAACAGATTCACCACGTCGCCTATCGCTGCAAGGACGCGAAAGAGACCGTTGAATGGTATGGCAAGATGCTGAACATGGATTTCATTCTGGCGATTGCCGAAGACCATGTGCCCTCCACCCATGAACCTGATCCCTACATGCACCTGTTTCTGGATGCCGGAAATGGCAATGTGCTGGCGTTTTTTGAGCTGCCTACCAAGCCGGAAATGGGGCGCGATCCCAACACGCCGATTTGGGTGCAGCACATCGCATTCAAGGTGAAGGACCGTGATGAGCTGATCGCATTCAAGGACCATCTCGAAGCCAACGGCGTCGAGGTTCTGGGTGTCACGGATCATTCGATCTTTCATTCGATCTATTTCTTCGATCCGAACGGTCACCGGGTGGAACTGGCTTGCCCCGACCCCGAGGAAGAGGCCATGCTGGCCCGGCTGGATTCGGTCAAATGGGATATGCTCGAAGAATGGTCGCGCACCAAACGAGCCCCTCAGCATGCCGACTGGCTGCATGCCAAGGAACTAAGCAAAGGCTAACCATCGTATGTCCGAAGTGGTTCTGTTTGATTACTGGCGTTCGTCCGCCAGTTACCGGGTGCGGATTGCACTGAATCTGGCTGGGATCACCTACCGCCCGGTCGTCGTGGATCTGGTGAACGGGGCGCATCGCGCCCCGGATCATTTGGACCGCAACCCGCAGGGTCTGGTCCCGGTGCTGGATATCGATGGGGTTCGGTTGACCCAATCGCTGGCGATCATCGATTATCTGGATGAGACCCGCGAACTGGGTCTGCTGCCAACCGATCCGGCCAAGCGAGCCGCGGCGCGGGCATTGGCGCACAGTATCGCGGTGGATATCCATCCGGTCTGCAATCTGTCGGTTGCCAAACATGCCACCGCGCTCACCCAAGGTGCAGGCGACATGCCCGGCGACTGGATGCGTCACTTCATCCGGCCGGGTCTGCTCGCGTTTGAATCGCTGCTGGGCGGCTTTGATCAATCCCCGTTCTGCACCGGTGAAACGCCGGGTCTGGCCGATATCTGCCTGATCCCACAGCTTTATAATGCGCGCCGGTGGGAAGTTGATCTATCCGATATGCCACGCCTGACAGCAGTCGAGGCCGTCTGCGCCGAGCATTCGGCCTTTGCCGCAGCCCATCCTGACCTGCACGCTCCGCTCTGAACCGGCGCACAGAGTCTGTGTGGCGGTGCGGGTGCACAAATCCTCGCGCCGTCCTTAGGTTTCTATGCAACGACAGATGGAGAACCCCATGCCCAAGATCACCGGCTACCACGCCCATGTCTATTTCGACGCCGACACTCAGGACACGGCACGGCAGGTCTGTGAAGAGGCCGCGCGTCTGTTTCCCGCTGTCCAGATGGGCCACATGCATGCGCGCAATGTTGGCCCGCATCCGCGATGGAGTTGCCAGCTGGGCTTTCCAGCCGAAGCCTTTGATCAGGTCTTTCCCTGGCTGATCCTGAACCGGCAAGGGCTGACCATCTTTACGCATCCAGAAACCGGCGATCACTTGGCTGATCACCGGGATCGCGCTATCTGGATGGGCGAGATGCTGCCACTTGATCTGTCGATCTTCGATTAAGCCAATTCACGCGCCCGGTCGCGCAGGATGAACTTCTGAATCTTCCCCGTCGACGTCTTGGGCAACGCCCCAAACACAACCGTCTTGGGTGCTTTGAAATGGGCCATATGATCCCGGCAGAAAGCGATGATCTCCGCCTCATTCGCCTCTGCCTGCGGTTTCAATTCAACAAATGCACACGGCGTTTCACCCCATTTCTCATCCGGGCGGGCCACCACCGCCGCCTCCATAACAGCCGGGTGTTTATAAAGCGTATCCTCAACCTCGACCGATGAAATATTCTCGCCGCCCGAGATGATGATGTCCTTGGACCGATCCTTCAGCGCGATGTAGCCATCCGGGTGCATCACGCCCAGATCGCCCGAGGCAAACCACCCGCCTTTGAAGGCTTTGTCGGTCGCCTCGGCGTTCTTGAGATAGCCCTTCATGACAATGTTGCCCTGCATGAATATCTCACCCATGGTTTCGCCATCCGAAGGAACAGGCTCCATGGTTTCAGGGTCTGCGACCATCAAGCCAGACAATGCCACGTATTTCACACCCTGACGCACCTTCAGCGCAGCGCGGTCTTCTGCACTCTTGTCGTTCCATTCGTCCTTCCAGGCGCAGACGACGGATGGACCATAAGTCTCGGTCAACCCATAGACATGGGTAACCTCGACACCCATCCCTTCCATCGCTTCGATCACCTTGGCCGGCGGTGGAGCACCAGCGGTCATCGCCTTGATCTGCTGCGTGAAATCCTTGAGGTGATCCGGTGCATTGGCCAGCATGTTCAGCACGATCGGCGCGCCGCAGAAATGAGTTACGCCCTCTTCTCGGAAGGCGCGATAGATCGGTTCGTCCCGTACGGCGCGCAGGCAGACGGAGGTGCCTGCATTGGCCGCCATCGTCCACGGGAAACACCAGCCGTTGCAGTGGAACATCGGCAAGGTCCACAGATAGACCGAATGCTGCAGCATCCCCCATGTCAGAATGTTCGACGTCGCGTTCAGCGCCGCGCCGCGGTGGTGATAGACTACACCCTTGGGGTTGCCGGTGGTGCCCGAGGTATAGTTCAGCGTGATCGCATCCCATTCGTCTTCGGGCAAAGACCAGTCGAACTCCGGATCACCCTCGGCCAACAGAGCCTCATAGGTCAGATCTCCCAATCGCTTGCCACCGTCAAAACTGGCGTCTTCGATGTCGATCACCAGAATGTTGTGATCCACCTGCGCTAACGCCTGTTTCACGACGCCTGAAAACTCGGGATCGACCAGCAGAACCTTGGCTTCGGCATGGTTCAGAATGAAGGCGATGATCGGCGCATCCAACCGCGTGTTGATCGCGTTCAGCACCGCCCCTGCCATGGGCACGCCAAAATGCGCCTCATACAGCTCGGGGATATTGGCCGCGATGATCGAGACTGTATCGCCCACGCCTACGCCACGCGTAGTCAGCGCGCTGGCCAGACGTCGGCTCCGCGCATAGGTTTCTGCCCAGCTATACCGGCGCTCGCCATACACAACGGATGGGTAATCCGGATACACTGCCGCCGTCCGCTCAAGATAGCTCAGCGGAGACAACGGCGTGAAATTCGCCGGGGTTTTATCCAGATGTTGCTGGTAGATAGGTGTGGCTGTCATCCGGCGATCCTCCCAAACTCGTCAGATTGTCGTATTGAGCACAAAGTTTACGTCATAACAAACCCGTATTAATACGAGTTTGAGCTACACTGGAGATATCCTATGGGCTAATCTGGCCCTACTTCACGCGCACCATTCGCGTTGATCTGCAGTATCACGTCACTTTGCGCCCGCCGGGACCTACTGATTCCCCGCGCGCCCCACTTTTGAAAGGACATGTCATGGACGGCACGTTCAACGAAAACGATCTTTCCCGCGTCGTCGAAGCCGACCGCGCCCACCTCTGGCATCACTTGATCCAGCACAAGCCGTTTGAGACCAACGATCCCCGTATCATTGTCGAAGGCAAAGGCATGCGCGTGTGGGACCAAAAGGGCAAAGAGCACCTGGATGCCGTATCAGGCGGTGTCTGGACCGTGAACGTGGGCTATGGCCGCGAATCTATCTGTAAGGCGGTTTATGACCAGCTGATGAAGCTGTGCTACTTCGCCAACACCGCAGGCTCGATCCCCGGTTCGAATTTCGCGGAAATGCTGATCGACAAGATGCCGGGCATGAGCCGCGTGTACTACACCAATTCAGGTTCTGAGGCGAACGAGAAGGCGTTCAAGATGATCCGCCAGATCGCGCACAAGAAATATGGCGGCAAGAAAACCAAAATCCTGTATCGCGACCGCGACTATCACGGCTCCACCCTGGCGACCATGTCGGCAGGTGGTCAGGACGAGCGCACCGCGCAGTACGGTCCCTTTGCACCCGATTTCGTGCGCGTGCCTCACTGCATGGAGTACCGCAAGCACGAGCTGGACGGCGCACCTGAAGAGAACTTTGGCGAATGGGCTGCAGATCAGATCGAAGAGGTCATCCTGCGCGAAGGCCCCGACACCGTTGGCGCCCTGTGCCTTGAGCCCGTGACCGCAGGCGGTGGCGTCATCGAAGCGCCTGAAGGCTATTGGCCCCGCGTGCAGGAGATCTGCAAGAAATACGACATCCTGCTGCACATTGACGAGGTTGTCTGCGGCGTAGGTCGGACCGGCACGTGGTTCGGCTATCAGCAGTACGGCATCAAGCCGGACTTCGTGACCATGGCCAAGGGCGTTGCCTCGGGTTATGCCGCGATCGCCTGCATGGTCACCACCGAGGAAGTCTTTGACATGTTCAAAGACGACGCGGCAGACCCGATGAACTATTTCCGTGATATCTCGACCTTTGGCGGCTGCACTGCCGGTCCGGCGGCAGCGGTTGAAAACATGCGCATCATTCAGGATGAAAACCTGCTGCAGAACTGCGTCGACATGGGTGATCGCATGATGGGCAACCTGCAGGCGCTGATGGAAAAGCACAAAGTCATCGGCGACGTGCGCGGCAAGGGTCTGTTTCTTGGCGCCGAGCTAGTAACCGATCGGACCACCAAGGATCCGATGGACGAAAAGCGCGTTCAGGCCGTTGTCGCAGATTGTATGGCGCAGGGCGTCATCATCGGTGCCACCAACCGCTCGATCCCCAGCCGCAACAACACGCTGTGCTTCTCACCGGCGCTGATCGCGACAGCGGACGACATCGATCAGATCACCGACGCCGTAGACGGCGCGCTGGGGCGTGTGTTCGGCTGATCTAGGCAACGAACTACCATTGAACCACATGAAACCCGCCAAATTTCGGCGGGTTTCTTTTCATGAGGACATCAGCCAAGCGTATGAGCTGATGCCAAAGATACTCAATTTTCATTCAAATGGCGGGAAAGAGTCCAAATTGGCCCTGAGCGCCGACGTTTTCTGCTGATGAAACGTCCCAAAATATCCATCTCAAAACTTACCTGCGTCCTATGTTTCAGGAGTTTGGGAGGGAAATCGAATGGCGACGCACGGGTATTGTCTGTGTAAAAGAACGAGCTGGGCCTACCAGGGCAGTCAAACATGGGCATGCTATTGCCACTGCGATGATTGCCGTCGGAATTGTGCCGCGCCGGTGGTTGCCTGGTTAGGCGTGCCGATAGAGAACTTTGAGTGGACCGGCGATAAACCCGGCACTTATGAAAGTTCCAAAGGCGTTTTCAGGCACTTTTGCGGGACGTGCGGATCACCTATTGGATTTGAAGCCGATCATTATCCGGGTGGTATGCACCTTTACGCAGCGTCGCTCGAAAACCCGGAAGATTTCAAACCGACTTTTCACGTCAACAAGCAAAGCAAATTGCCTTGGCTGCAAATGACTGATGATCTCGACGCGTTTGAAGGCACATTGCTACACACCCCTAACGACCCAGACGGATATCGTTAGATGAGGAAGCCACCTGGTTTTCAAGTGGCTGCTTTGCGCTGCCCTGCAGTCATTGATCATGTGTCAAAGTAAACATACCCGCCACCGAACACACGCGCCCGGATGACAGCGGCACGTCGGACGCTCGGCTTCACCGTATCAGCTACCGGCGGGGGCGCGGAGAGCTTAGATTACTCACCAAAATTCGGATAGATAAACCCGTTCACCGGGTACGAACTGCCGTAACTGCCCGGCCGGCTTTCAACCCGGACAAGCGTCCAATCATTGTTTTTGGACACGTCCCTCACGCCCATCTGCAATGACACCTTATTCCGGAGCCAGTTTGCGTGGTTCACAATGACTTCCCGCTCGGTGACAATATCGGACACGACAGCCACATGTCCCAGGGGCATCCCTCTGGTGGCCCGAAACGACATCACCGCACCGACCTCCGGTTCATTACCCCGGTCAAACCCATTGCGGGCCTTGCCCCACCAATCCTTGGCGTTGCCACGAATTTCGATGCCGCTGAGGTTGCGTGCGTAGGGCACGCACCACACCCTTTGTCCCAGCGCATGTTTTCTTGAGACCTCTTGCAACGCCATGGCCTGACGTTCGGGATCCAAGTCCACCTCATTCGGATTCTTAGCACAGGCCGAGATCAGACTGAAAAGTCCCAAAACAACGGCAATTCGCGCGACGCCGGGCAGGCGCGACCAGATCGTATCGGTATTGCGTGCGTTGTACTGCAAGAAGGTTCTTTGCCGGTTTGAGTGGTGAAGCAGTTTTAATAATATCTTTAGGAAAAAGAAAAGAGCCCAACTGTTCTCCGGCAGAATATTGCCAGTTCCTGCGCCGCATTCCGACCGTTGGCCGAGCGTGCGGTCACTTATGCAACAGGTTTCCTCACTGTGCCGTCCCTGGGATTCCTGGCAGGCGAAGAGACCGGCACAATGTCATCGGACACATGAACGCCAACCCGTCCTGCAGGTCGACGATCAAGCATCCGCTGGACAGTCGGGTTAGGCAGAATTACTTTGACCGCAACCCAATCCAACAGGAGGTTTGTATCGGATGTCCAAGACACTCTCGATCGCGGCAACTTCAATTCTGTTTTTGTCAACAGCGGCCTATGCGCAAGAACAATGCGCTGCTGGCAAAACGCTGACAGACGGCAAATTCACCATCGCAACGGGCAACCCGGCCTACTATCCGTGGGTGATCGATGACGCGCCAGAAAGCGGCGAAGGGTTCGAGGCAGCCGTTGCTTATGCCGTGGCTGAAGAAATGGGGTTCGCAGCTGATGATGTCGTTTGGGTCCGCTCGTCCTTCGACGAGGCGATCCAGCCCGGCGCCAAGGAATTTGACGTCAACATGCAGCAATACTCGATCACGCCCGAACGGGATCAGGTGGTTGATTTCTCTACCCCTTACTACACCGCCCCGATGGCAGTTCTGGTCAGCCCCAATTCGACCGACACAGCCCCGACGCTTGAAGCGCTGAAAGGCCTGCAATGGGGGGCCGTTGGCTCGACCACGGCGGTGCCAAAACTGGCCAGCATCATCCAACCTGACAGTGATCCGCTGCTTTATGGTGACAATGCTGACGTTAACGCCGCCATGTCGGCCAACCAGATCGATGCGGCCCTGTTCGACCTGCCCACCGCCCTGTTCCTGAGCGCAGTGATGATCGAAGGCTCAAAGGTCATCGGTCAGTTCCCGGCGGATGAAAATGACAATCCGGATCATTTCGGCATGCTGATGGAAGAAGGCAACCCGCTGAAAGCCTGCGTGGACGAGGCGCTGGCGGCACTGGCAGCTAACGGCAAACTGGCCGAAATCGAAGCCGTATGGCTGCAGGACACCACTGGTGTCCCTCTGATCAAGTAACATGGCAGATCATAAGGCGGCGGGGATGACCCGCCGCGAACGGTACGAGGCGCACCAACGACGCAGGTCGTTGGTGATCGCCACGATAAGCACGGTCACAGTTGTGGCCGCGATTTACTTTCTGGTGCCGCTCGCGCCGGGCTGGTCGAAGGTTCAGCAGAGCTTTTTTAACGGCGAGACGCTTGTCAAAACCTTCCCGAAACTGCTTGAAGCGTTTCGGATCAACGTGATGATCTTTTTGTGGTCCGCACCGGCGATCGCCGTGCTTGGCCTGTTGATTGCCTTGGCGCGGGATGCCAAATCGCCCGCCCTGTTTCCGCTGCGCATCTTTGGCGCGGCGTTCACCGACATTTTCCGCGGCGTGCCAGTGATCCTGACGGTCTATCTGATCGGCTTCGGCATTCCGGGGCTGGGCCTGCCGCGCCCGTGGAATTCGCCTTACATATGGGGCTCGCTGGCGCTGATCCTGACTTACTCGGCCTATGTGGCTGAAATCTTCCGCTCAGGCATCGACAGCGTCCACCACAGCCAGCGCGCCGCCGCATTGTCGCTGGGTCTGTCGGAACGGCAAGTGATGCGCGACGTGGTGTTGCCGCAGGCGATCCGCAACGTGGTGCCCTCACAGATGAACATGCTGATTGCGCTGCAAAAGGATGTCTCTCTGCTCAGCTTTATCGGCCCGGTCGAGATCTTCCGTCAGGCGGGGGTATTCAAATCGCTACTGGCGAATTTCACCCCCTATGTGGGCGCGGCGATCATCTTCCTGATCGTCACCATCCCCGCCACACGCTACGCCGATCACCTGATGGCCCGCCAAATGCGAGAGAGGCGCTGATGCCCAAACTAGAACTTCAGGGCGTGGTGAAACGCTTTGGCGACCGCACGGTCTGTGACGGGATTAATCTCACCGTTGATGAGGGCCAAATGGTTTGCTTGATCGGCGCATCCGGGTCGGGCAAGTCGACTCTGCTGCGTTGTATCAACCTGCTGGAACCCATCGAAGACGGCGCGATCTTTCTGGATGGCGAGGATATCTCGATCCCCGGTCTGAACCCGCAATCGGTGCGTGCCCGGATCGGGATCGTGTTCCAGAGCTTCAACCTGTTTCCGCATATGACCGCGCTTGAGAATGTCATGCTCGCGCCCCGCCGGGTGCGTGGGCTGACGCGCGCTGAATTGCAGCCCGAGGTCGAAGCGCTGTTCACCCGGTTCGGGTTGGCCGACCGGATGAACAACTATCCCGACCAATTGTCGGGCGGGCAGCAGCAGCGCGTCGCCATCGTGCGCGCCTTGGCCATGCAGCCTGAGGTCATGCTGTTTGATGAGATCACCTCGGCCCTCGACCCTCAACTTGTGGGCGAGGTGCTGGATGTTCTGCTGATGCTCAAGAAACAGGGCATGACGATGGTGATGGCCACGCATGAAATGGGCTTTGCCCGCGAGGCCGCCGACAAGATCTGTTTCCTCGACAGCGGACGGATCATCGAAGAAGGCCCGCCCGAGGCGTTGTTTGACCACCCTTCGCACCAGACCACGCAGGCCTTTTTGGCGCGGGCGTTGAAGTAAGCGCGCGGGCTCTGAATTCCTGACGATCTGGCCCTCAAGGACTCGACTCTTTGAGGGTCAAGAACATATAAGAACAAATGTAGAACATTTGGGGGTTTTATATGTTCGGCGGGATGCAGCGCCGCATCGTTTCACTCTGGTTTCCCCGGCTGGCAAGTGACCGGGCTTTGCGTGTGCGCCCGGTCGATGGGCCGTTTGTTCTGACGCTGAAACAGAACAATGCAAACCGGGTGTATTGCCTGAATGTGCAGGCCCAGCGGCAGGGCCTGCACAGCGGCATGCCCTATTCCGATGCCCGCGCCTTTTGCCCCGATCTGCAAAGCCATCCCGCCGACCCGCAAGGAGATCAGCGGTTTCTGCACGCCCTGCGCCGCTGGGCCACGCGCTATTGCCCCTGGGTCGGGCTCGAGGGTGAGGATGGGCTGGTTCTGGACATCACAGGATCGGCGCATCTTGCGGGCGGGGAAGAGATGATGCTGACCGACATGCGCAGGCGTCTGGCCCGGGCCGGGCTGACGGTGCAGATCGGTCTGGCCCCGACACGCGGCGCGGCCTGGGCCTTGGCACATTATGGCGAGGGGGTCGCAACCCAAGATACGCTGAAGGCCATCCGCGCCCTGCCGGTGGCAGCGCTGCGGCTGGATGAGGATACCTCGGTCGCGCTGCAACGGCTGGGACTGCGCCGGATTGGCGAACTGGCGCAAACCCCGCGCGCGCCGCTGACACGCCGCTTTGGCCCCGAGGTACTGATGCGTCTGGATCAGGCGCTGGGGGATCAACCTGAACAGATTACCCCGCTGGCCGATCCGCCCCATTACGGCGTGCGCATGACCCTGCCCGAGCCCATTGGGCTGCTGTCCGACATGATGGCCGGGGCGGAACGGCTGCTGGAACGGCTCTGCGACAAGCTGAAAGCGCAGGAAATGGGCGCGCGCAAGCTGTGCATCACCTTGCGCCGGGTGGATCAGGACCACCAACAGGTCGAGCTGCGGCTGGCCCGCCCTCTGCGTGATCCGTATCGCATCCTGCCCCTGTTCGAGCGTGGATTGACCGAGGTGGATGCAGGCTTTGGCGTCGATCAACTGCGGCTCGAGGCCACGCTGGTGGAACCCTTGCCGGTGCGCCAGATCAGCCGCGCCGCAAGCCGGGGCAAAGATCAACTGGATGACCTGATCACCCGCATCGGCACCCGCATCGGGTTGGAACAGGTCCACCGCCTGCTGCCCGCGCAAAGCCATATCCCCGAACGCAGCTTCATCATCTCGCCCGCCGCCTATTCCGACCCTGCAGGCGGTTGGGTCGCCCTGCGCCCTCGCCCCCTGCAGCTGTTTCCGCCGGAACCCATCGCCGGATCAGGCCCACACCCGCCGTGCCGCTTTCGCTGGCGGCGCATGTCGCTGACCACAGGCCGCTCAACCGGCCCCGAACGCATCTGCCCCGAATGGTGGCTGGAGGATGAGAACTGGCGCACGGGCCTGCGCGATTACTGGCAGATTGAAACCCGGCAGGGGCGGCGATTGTGGCTGTATTACACCCCGCAAAATCCGGGATGGTTCGTGCATGGGGAATTCGCATGACCAAACCGAACCCGCCCAGCTCACACGCGCAGGACCCCGGCTATGCCGAGCTGGGCGTGACCACCAATTTCACCTTCCTGACCGGGGCCTCGCACCCAGAAGAGCTGGTGACCCGCGCGGCAGAGCTGGGCCTGAAGGCCATCGCGATCACCGACCGGAACTCACTGGCTGGGGTGGTCCGGGGCTGGAGCGCGTTGAAAGAACTGCGGCGCGAGGCTGAAGGCGCGGTTCAGATCCGCTCGCAGCACCGCCTCGATTCTTCGTCCCGACAAGAGGTCGGGCATGTGCAGCCAATCGACAAACCGGACGTACCCGCCCTGCCCAAGTTGATCGTCGGCTGCCGTCTGGTTCTGCGCGACAGCGCGGTGCACTGGCTGGCCCTGCCCCGCGACCGCGCCGCCTATCAGCGGCTGACCCGGCTGCTGACGCTGGGCAAGCGACGGGCCGAGAAAGGCGACTGTCATCTGGACCTGCAGGACATGCTGGCGGCCTGTCAGGGGATGATACTGATCGCGCTGCCTCAGGCGGGGTTGAAACAGGCCATCCCCGATATTCAGACCGTCCGGCGGCAATTCCCCAATGCGGTGTTTCTGGGGGCCGTGCCGCGTTATGACGGCAGCGACCGGGCCTATCTGACGGCCTGTGCGCAGGCGGCGCTGCGGGCCTCGGCCCCGATGGTGGCGGTGGGCGATGTGCTGATGCACCGTGGCAGCCGCCGCCAACTGGCCGATGTGCTGACCTGCATGCGCGAACACATCACGATTGACCAGATCGGCACCCGCGCCCTGCCCAATGCCGAGCGGCGGCTGAAAGGCTACGCGGATATGGCCCGGCTGTTTCAGGACCACCCCGGCGCGCTGCGCCGCACGCTGGAAATCGCCGACCGCTGCAGCTTTGACTTAAGTGAGTTGTCTTATGAATACCCCGACGAGATCGCCAGCACTGAAACCCCGCTGGCGCGGCTAGAACGTCTAGCGCGCGAGGGGTTGAAACGGCGCTATCCCGATGGCCCGACCGAGAAGGCCATCAACCTGATGAAAAAGGAACTGGCGCTGGTCGCCGATCTGGATTTCCCGGCCTATTTCCTGACCGTGCATGACATTGTGCAATTCGCCCGCTCGCAAGGCATTCTGTGTCAGGGGCGCGGCTCGGCCGCCAATTCGATCCTGTGTTATCTGCTGGGCATCACCGATGTCAGCCCCGACATGATCGCCATGGTGTTCGAGCGTTTTGTCTCGAAATACCGGGGTGAGCCGCCGGATATCGATGTGGATTTCGAACACGAGCGGCGCGAAGAGGTGATCCAATGGATTTACGAGCAATATGGCCGCCACCGCGCGGGCCTCTGTGCCACGGTCATCCATTTCCGATCCCGCGCGGCAATCCGCGAGGTGGGCAAGGTGATGGGCCTGTCTCAGGACGTGACCGCGGGCCTGTCCGGCCAGATCTGGGGGATGAGCAATGGCGGCGTTGATGCCGAGCGGCTGCAGGAACTGGGCCTCGACCTCAAAGACCGGCGCCTGATGCAGACGGTTCGCCTGATTGGCGAGATCATCGGCTTCCCGCGCCATCTGTCGCAGCATGTGGGTGGGTTCGTCATCACCAAAGGGCGGCTGGATGAGCTATGCCCGATCGAAAACGCCGCGATGGAAGACCGCACCGTGATCGAATGGGACAAGGATGACATCGACGCGCTTGGCATTCTGAAGGTGGATATATTGGGGCTGGGGATGCTCAGTTGCATCCGCAAGGCGTTTGACCTGATGCAACAGCACAACAGCGAAACCCTCAGCATCGCGACCGTCCCGCAAGAGGACGTGGCGACCTATGACATGCTGTGTGCCGCTGATGCGGTGGGCGTGTTTCAGGTCGAAAGCCGGGCACAAATGAATTTCCTGCCCCGGATGAGGCCGCGCGAATTCTACGATCTGGTGATCGAGGTTGCCATCGTCCGCCCCGGCCCTATCCAGGGCGATATGGTGCAGCCCTATATCCGGCGGCGCAACGGGCTGGAAAAGTCCGAACCCTTCGGCCCCGCTTTGGAAGAGGTGACACGGCGCACGCTGGGCGTGCCGCTGTTTCAGGAACAGGCCCTGCAAATCGCCGTGGTTGGTGCAGGGTTTTCGGCGGAAGAGGCGGATCACCTGCGCCGCTCGCTGGCCTCATTCCGGCGCATGGGGACCATTGGCACTTATCGCGACAAGTTCATCGCAGGGATGCTGAACAATGGCTATACGCCCGAAGTCGCCGACCGCTGCTTTGGCCAGATCGAAGGCTTTGCCGATTACGGCTTTCCCGAAAGCCACGCAGCGGCTTTTGCCATGCTGGCCTATGTCTCGGCCTGGATGAAATGCCACCACCCGGCGATCTTTGCCTGCGCGCTGCTGAATTCGCAGCCCATGGGGTTTTACGCGCCTGCCCAAATCGTGCGCGACGCGCGCGAGCATGGGGTCGAGATCCGCCCAGTCTGCGTAAACGCCTCGACCTGGGACAATCTGCTGGAACGTCGTGCTGACGGGGCGCTGGGCCTGCGGCTGGGCTTTCGCCAGATCAAGGGGTTCAAGCAGGAGGACGCGGATTGGATCGTGGCCGCGCGGGGCAATGGGTATCCGGACCCCGAAACGCTGTGGCTGCGGGCCGGGCTGCGCCCGGATGTTCTGACCCGTCTGGCCGAGGCGGATGCGTTCTCCGGCATGGACCTGACCCGGCGCGACGCCCTGTGGCATGTCAAAGCCATTCGCAGCCGGACCGCCCTGCCGCTGTTCAATGACCCCATCGATGGCGAGAGCATCAATGAGCCGCAGGTCAACCTGCCGGTGATGCATCTGGGCGAGGAGGTTGTCGAAGACTACGTCTCGACCCGCCTGACCCTGCGCTCGCACCCGATGGAGCTGTTGCGCCCGTCCCTGCCCGGCCTTGTGCCGCATGCCACGCTGCAGGACATCCCGCTGGGCCGCTACAGCGTCTGCGGGTTGGTGATTACGCGCCAGCGGCCGGGAACTGCCTCGGGCGTGATCTTTCTGACGCTTGAGGATGAAACCGGGGTCAGCAATGTGGTTGTCTGGCCCAAGGTCTATGAACGGTTTCGCCGCATCGTGATGGGCGGGCGGTTGCTGCAGGTTCGCGGGTATCTGCAGCGCGAGGGGATCGTCGTGCATCTGATCGCGCAGGAGATCACCGATATGTCGCATAAACTGTCCGAGCTTGGGCATCCGCTGGATGAGGTCATCGGCATCACCCAACCGCAAGCGGATGACACCCCGCGCCCCCGGCAGAACGGCCCAAGCGCCCGCCATCCGCGCGAACAGGCCAAGCGTCTGTTCCCAAGCCGGGATTTTCACTAGAACCCGCGCCAGCATAAGGCCAGTTTCAAAGAAACATCTGGCTAACGTGATCCGGTCACCTCTTTCCCTTGCCCTTGCCCGCAATATGTTGCACCACACACGGGTTCAAACCCGGTGAACGGGCCAAAGGATAAGGACAAGGCGCATGGCTGACGGATCGATCGACATCAACGCAAAACCCACCGAGGACATTTCGGTTCGCGAGGTGTTTGGCATTGACAGCGATATGGCAGTCAAAGGCTTTGCCGAACGCAGCGACCGCGTGCCGGTGATCGACCCGACCTACAAGTTCGATCCCGAAACCACGTTGGCGATTCTTGCGGGCTTTACCCATAACCGCCGGGTGATGATTCAGGGCTATCACGGCACCGGGAAATCGACCCATATCGAACAGGTTGCCGCCCGTCTGAACTGGCCTGCCGTGCGCGTGAACCTCGACAGCCATATCAGCCGGATCGACCTGATTGGTAAGGACGCGATCAAACTGCGCGACGGCAAGCAGGTCACTGAATTCCACGAAGGCATCCTGCCCTGGGCGCTGCGCAACCCCGTTGCCATCGTCTTCGACGAATACGACGCGGGCCGTGCGGATGTGATGTTCGTGATCCAGCGCGTGCTGGAGCATGACGGCAAGCTGACCTTGCTGGACCAGAACGAGATCATCACACCGAACCCGAACTTCCGCCTGTTTGCCACCGCCAACACCGTGGGTCTGGGCGACACCACAGGCCTCTATCATGGCACGCAGCAGATCAACCAGGCGCAGATGGACCGCTGGTCGCTGGTTTCGACGCTGAACTATCTCAGCCACGATGCCGAGACGATGATCGTTCTGTCGAAAGCGCCGCATTACAACACCGCCGAGGGCCGCAAGACCGTCAGCCAGATGGTCACCGTCGCCGACCTGACCCGGACCGCCTTCATGAACGGCGATCTGTCGACCGTCATGAGCCCCCGGACCGTGATCAACTGGGCCCAAAACGCAGAAATCTTCCGCAACATCGGCTATGCCTTCCGCCTGTCGTTCCTGAACAAATGTGACGAGCTAGAGCGCCAGACGGTTGCTGAGTTCTATCAGCGCTGCTTTGATGAGGAACTGCCGGAAAGCGCGGCGAGCGCGAGCTTGGGCTAAGCAATATGAATTGCGCCCTGCGGGGCGCAATGCCTCCGGCGGAGGTATTTTTGGCCAGATGAAGGGGGATCCGGTTTCGCATTGATGCGGCGGGTCACTGCAACACAAAGGGCGATTGAACATGGTGCAGAAGAACGACAATCCTGCTGATCCGTTCAAGAAGGCTCTGGCCGAGGCTACTAAAGTTATGGCCGACGACCCCGAATTGTCGGTGAGCTACACTGTTGATCCATCGGGCCTGTCGGGCGAGTCGATGCGTTTGCCGCAGGTCTCACGCCGGATGACGCGCGAAGAGGTTCTGTTGGCGCGCGGGACGGCAGACGCATTAGCTTTACAACGCAAATATCATGATGACGCGACCCATGCGCGATATGCCCCTCCAGGTGATATGGCGCGGGATCTTTATGAGGCGATGGAGACCGCCCGGTGCGAGGCGATGGGTGCGCGGGACATGCCCGGCACCGCGTCGAATATCGACGTCAAGATCGGGCATGAGGCGATCCGGCGCGGCTATGATCAGTGCAAACAGCCTGCGGATGCGCCATTGGCTGTGGCGGCGGGCTATCTGATCCGGCATCTGGCCACGGGCCGCGACATGCCGCCTGCCGCCGAGAATGTCATGAACCTGTGGCGCGGATTTATCGAGGAACAGGCCGGCGGGACGCTGGAAAATCTTGACGAAATCCTCTCGGACCAGGCCGAATTTGCCAAATTCGCCCGACAGATGATCAAAGACCTGGGTTACGGCGATCAGCTGGGTGATGACCCGGATGAACTGGACGACGAACAGGAAGATCAGGCCGAAGATGACGCCGAAGAGCAGCCCGATCCCGACAGCACCGGGCAGGATGATCAGGACGAACAGGACGCCGATGCAACCCCTGAACAAACTCAGGAAGAACAGCAGGACCAGTCTCAGGCTCAGGTCTCGATGGACGAGATGGCCGAGGATGAGATGGGTGATGAGGCTGAAATGCCCGAGGGCGAGGCTCCGCTAGAACCGCCAGCCCCGCCACCTGCGTCCGAGGCGGACCCGGATTACAAGGTCTATCTGAACACCCACGACGAAGAGATCGCAGCTGAAGATCTGGCCGAACCGGCCGAGCTGGAACGCCTTCGCGCCTATCTGGACCAGCAGTTGGAGCCCTTGAAGGGCGCGGTCAGCCGTCTGGCTAACAAGTTGCAACGCCGCCTGCAGGCGCAGCAGAACCGGTCTTGGGAGTTCGACCGCGAGGAAGGCATTCTGGATGCCGGACGTCTGGCGCGCGTCGTGGCCAACCCGACCACGCCACTAAGCTTCAAGGTCGAAAAAGATACCGAATTCCGCGATACGGTGGTGACGCTGCTTCTGGACAATTCCGGCTCGATGCGGGGCCGTCCGATCTCGATTGCCGCGATCTGTGCAGATGTCCTGGCGCGGACGCTGGAACGTTGCAACGTCAAGGTCGAGATCCTGGGCTTTACCACCCGGGCCTGGAAAGGCGGTCAGGCGCGCGAGGCGTGGCTGAACGATGGCCGCCCGCAGCAACCGGGGCGTCTGAACGATCTGCGCCACATCATCTACAAGGGCGCCGATGCCCCATGGCGTCGCGCGCGACCCAATCTGGGGCTGATGATGAAAGAGGGCCTGCTGAAGGAAAACATCGACGGTGAGGCGCTGGAATGGGCGCATCGCCGGATGCTCGCGCGGCGTGAGGCCCGCAAGATCCTGATGGTGATCTCGGATGGCGCTCCGGTCGATGATTCAACGCTCAGCGTGAACCCGGCGAACTATCTGGAAAAACACCTGCGCGACGTGATTGCGATGGTGGAAAAACGCAAGATGGTGGAATTGCTGGCCATCGGGATCGGCCATGACGTGACGCGCTATTATGACCGCGCCGTGACGATCACCGATGTCGAGCAGCTTGCAGGTGCTATGACCGAGCAGTTGGCCGCACTGTTCGACAGCGACCCGCGCGCCCGCGCGCGCGTGATGGGGATGAAGCGGGCCAGTTGACGGCCCTGCTTCGACAGTGCAGACTTAGTGCCATCCAAGCCAGTTTTTGCACCGCTGAAGGCGACTTTGCTTATGGTGGCGTAACGGATAGCGCATAAGCGCTATATCGAAGGGCAGGAACATCATTCGTTCTCCTGTTTATCTGCTTGGATAGTGTCCCAACCCTGTCCGGCCTGCTTGTAGCTGGTCCTGAGATACGCCCTAGAAACCCTTGAGATTGTTGTTGAACCTTGTCGTTCCGCGAGAAACGGAGTGTATTTGCCCCATGCGCTATGAGTTTGCAGACTGTATTCTGGATGTGGATCGACACGTCCTGACCCGCCGGGGCGAGCCCGTCGCAATCGAACCTCAGGTATTCGATCTGTTGGTCCTCTTGGCCCAGCACCCAGGTAAGCTGGTGCCCCGGGACGAGATCATCGCGCGGGTATGGAGTGGCCGCTTTGTCTCGGATTCTACCATCAGCGCACGAATTGCAGCAGCGCGTAAAGCAGTCGGCGATGATGGCAAAGCGCAACGGATCATTCGGACAGTCGTACGGCGCGGGTTGCAAATGGCGGCGGATGTTACCTGCGACGCCGACACCAGTTCAGGCGTAGAAAACCATACGCAACGGCTGCGTTACGCGCGCGGTGCGAAGGGCCGCGCTGTTCCATACACGCTTTCCGGTGATGGGTTGCCGGTGCTGCGCATCGGTTCGGTCGTGCACGATCTGGAGGCGGAATGGCGCATCCCGTCCGAGCGTACCCGGTTACAGGACATGGCAAACCGTTTCCGCCTGTTACGCTACAACAAGGACAATGACGTCAGCTCAAACATCGATCATCAGGCGGTGTATGACCGCAGAATAGAAGAAATCCTGACCGTCGTGAATGCAGCGGGGTTTGACCGCTTTTCCATTCTCGGTGAAATGGGCGGCACCTTCCCTGCCCTACACTTCGCCGCAAGGCACCCCGAGCGGATTGACAAGCTGGTTGTCTCCGGCGGATGGGCAGAAGGGCGAGATTACCGAGAAGATACCAAACAACCCGACTCGATCCGGTCACTGATCGCGGAAGGCTGGAACACGCCGGGCAGCGGCTATGCTATGGGCGCTGAATTCAGCTATTTTCCAGAAGGTCCGCTGGATAGCGTTCGGCACATGGTCAATGAATTGCAGACACTTTATTCAAGCGAGGAAAGACTTCACTACCGTGACATCGCCAATAGCACCTCGGTGCTGCAACTTCTTCCGATGGTGCAATGCCCCACGCTGGTTCTGCACGGGCGGCACACAGCCGTTCACCCCCTGTCCGAGGCGCGCAAACTGGCGGCTGGAATCCCCAATGCCTCGCTTGTGATCCTTGAGACCGGCAACCAGATACCATTGCCTGGAAATGAGGCCTACAACCCATATATCCAGGCCATTCAACGCTTTCTTGAGACAGAAGAATAGTGTGCGCCGGGGCGCTGGACATTTCCTACCGCAGGCCGCAGGTTTGCGCGCAGCAAGACCGACGAATGAGGCCGCCCATGTTCCAGAGTTTCGAAGTGACCGCACGCCCCGAGCAAGGCCCACCACGACTGGCCGCTTTGCGGGACGAGCTGGCGCGCGAAAACCTGCAGGGCTTCCTGATCCCGCGTGCGGATGCGCATCAGGGTGAATATGTGGCCCCTCGGGATGAAAGGCTGGCCTGGCTTACCGGATTCACCGGTTCTGCGGGGTTTTGCGCGGCGCTCACGGACATTGCCGGGGTTTTCATCGACGGGCGCTATCGCACTCAGGTAAAGGCCCAGGTCGCACAGGATTACACGCCGGTCCCATGGCCAGATGTCAGCCTGAGCGCCTGGTTGAAAGAGCAATTGCCAAATGGCGGCAAAGTCGGGTTTGATCCGTGGCTCCACGCTGCAGGACAGATTTCGTCTGCACAGAAAGAGCTTGAAGGCAGCGGCGTCGAACTGGTGCGCTGTGATAACCTTGTAGACCGAATTTGGGCGGATCAACCCGACCCTCCGATGAATCCTGTCAGGGCACATCCGATTGAATTTGCAGGTGAAAGCGCCGAGAGCAAAATCAAGCGCCTCGCGAGTGACCTGCAGAGCGCAGATCGCGCGGCAGCGGTGATCACCTTGCCGGATTCGATCATGTGGTTGTTGAATATCCGCGGCGCGGACATCGCATACAACCCTGTGGCCCATGGCTTTGCCATCCTGCACGGTGATGGGCGGGTGGATCTGTTCATGGCCGCTGCCAAACTGAACGGGCTGAAGGATCATCTGGTCCCGCAGGTCACCCAACACCAACCCGACGCGTTCCTGACAGCGGTTGAGGCACTTGAAGGCAAGGTACAGGTCGATCCGGGAACGGTTCCGCAGATCGTAGCGGATGCGTTGGGGGACCGTATGGTCGATGGCGGCGATCCCTGCGCCCTGCCCAAAGCCCGCAAGAACCCGGCCGAAATCGCAGGCACGGCCGAGGCACATCTGCGAGATGCCGCAGCGGTGATCGAACTGCTGTGTTGGTTGGACGCGCAGAAGCCCGGCACCCTGACCGAGACACAGGTAGTAACGCGGCTGGAAGAAAGCCGCCGCCGGGACAACGCGCTGCAGGATATCTCATTCGACACCATCGCGGGCACCGGGCCGAACGGGGCCATCATGCATTATCGCGTGACCGAGGAAACCGACAGCAGGCTGGAAAACGGTCACCTGCTGGTGCTGGACAGCGGTGGGCAATATCTGGACGGCACCACCGATATCACCCGCACAATTGCAATCGGCGATGTTAGGGATGAGGAGAAGGCCTGCTTTACACGCGTCCTCAAAGGCATGATCGCCATGTCGATGCTACGCTGGCCTGTTGGCTTGGCAGGACGCGATATCGAATGCGTAGCGCGGCTGCCGCTATGGCTGGCCGGGCAGGATTTCAACCATGGGGTCGGTCATGGGGTCGGTACCTATCTCAGCGTGCATGAGGGCCCTCAGCGCCTGTCTCGGGTCAGCCATGTCCCGCTTGAGCCGGGTATGATCCTGTCGAACGAGCCGGGATATTACCGCGAGGGTGCTTTTGGCATCCGGCTTGAGAACCTTGTCGTAGTGGAAGAGGCCCCAAACCTGCCCAACGGTGACGACGAACGCGCCATGCTGAACTGGCGTACGCTGACTTATGTCCCAATCGACAGGCGTTTGATTGTAGTCGATATGCTGACACGAGAGGAACGTGCTTGGCTGAACGCCTATCACCGCGACGTGGCGGAAAAAGTCCGGCCAAGGCTGGGCGACGCCGCTCAACTGTGGTTGGATGCCGCAACCGCACCGGTCTGACACCGGATTGTTACATAGTTTGGGCAGAGGAGAAGCCCTGACACGACGAGGGAAGGAACAGGAATGACAGACACCATCACGATCCGCAAAGCACCGGGCAAATGGAGCGTCCGCTCAGGCGGCGCGATTTTGGGTGAAACCAACAACGCGCTGGAACTTCTGGAAGGCGACAAAGACCCGGTTATCTACTTCCCGCGTGCGGACATTGCGATGGCCTTTCTGGATCGGACCAACAAAGTCACCCAATGCGCAGGCAAGGGAGACGCCACGCATTTCTCGATCGTAAACAAATCCTCAGTCACCGAAAACGCCGCTTGGAGTTATGAAAACCCGATCGACGCAGTGGCCGAAATCAAGGATCACTTGGCCTTTTATCCCGCAGACTCGATCAAGGTGGAACAACTCTGATCCAAGTATCCGTGCAGGACCGGATCGATCTGCAAAACGGCGAAAATCCTCAGAACCTGCCCTGTCCACAATGTTGCGAGGTGACCATGACAAAGCGTCTATTGAATTCCGCAGGCCCGATTGCGGCCCTGACGATGGCCTTTTCAATGGCCCTGCCCGCCGCAAGCTCTGCCAACACCGGTCTGGCCAATCCCGCGGCAACATATTGCATCGCGCAAGGCGGGCTCTACGGTATACATGACGGCCCGGACGGTCAGAGCGGTATCTGCCAATTACCCGACGGCACCCGGATCGATGCCTGGACCTATTTTCGTGAACACCATGCGGGCGCGGATGGCAGCAAGCCGGTCGGCCTTGCAAATCCCGCCGCCGTGTACTGTGGCTCAATTGGAGGCGAATATGACTTGACCACGTCTCGCTGCGCACTGAGCGACGGTACGTCCGCCGATGCATGGGAGCTGTACCGCAAGGCACATGGAAAAACGCATCAGGTGGTGAACCCCGCAGCAGCCTACTGCCTTGAGATCGGCGGCAGCTACAAGATCAAAGACACTGGTTCGGGTCAGGTGGGTATATGCACCAAGCCGGACGGCACCTCGCAGGACGCATGGGCCCTGTTCCGTGCGGAAAATCCCGAGTGATCCGATCCGGTAATCAAGCCCGACATCCACACCCAAAATGAACTTGAAGCCCCGATTGAACCGCAGTTTACCGACGATCAGAGCGCGTGGTAGTGACCGTTTTGCGACAGCCTGATCGCGTCCATTAAGTCGCCTTGGCTAGTTATCAGGTTTTCCTGCAACGCAAGCCTATTATCTGGCTGCTGATTACACTGGGGTTCGCCTTCCTCGCCTTTGATGAAGGGTTTGAGATTCACGAAGCTCTGGACAAGGCGTTTCACCGCTTTTTCGGGATTTCGCAAACCAGCCTGACCGACCAGATCGAGGACATACCTGATCCCCGGATTTGCCCTTCTGGCCGCATCCTTGGTGCACGATGCCGTTACAAATGACAACGCCTTGTTTTTGTGAGTCGATATCCCCGGGGCCAATGTTCTTGATGTAAAACTGCCCCTTCGCACGCTTGAGGAACTTGAAAAACTGATGCCCGAGGTGGAGTTCCTTGCCTGTTTCGTTCAGGTTCTTCGATAGGTCAAATCGACCTCTGATCAGCCATTCGATGCAATCTCTGCACCGGCAGCCGAGAAAGCCTGCCAATAAACACACACCCGCCTCGAAACAGTAAGTCGCAACATAGGTTTCAGAACCACCCGCGCCGCGATTGCAGTAGCCCTGGACGATCTGCTGTTCTAGTGTCGCGCAGCGACCAGACATAGGACTTGGGAATGAAAATCGCCACCGCCGCCTACGACCTCGATTGGCTCGATAGTTGGGCTCAATATGAAGACAAGCTTGAGGCATGGGTTTCCGAGGCCGCAGGACAAGGTGCCGACCTTCTGGTCTTTCCCGAATACGGCGCAATGGAGTTGTCGACGCTCGACGGCCCTAAGGTGGCCGGTGATCTCGAACGCTCAATCCGGGCGGTTTCCGACCGGATGGAAGATGTACAAGTTGTGCATTCGCGCCTTGCAAAGATGTACAACACATACATTCTGGGGGCTTCCGCCCCGGTCATCGACGGACCAGGGCGCCCGGTGAACCGCGCAGTGTTCTACGCTCCTGACGGTCGTCTCGATCATCAGGACAAGCAGATCATGACACGGTTTGAACGCGAGGCCTGGGACATCGCCCCGGGCGGTTCGTTGAAACTGTTTGATACCGCATTGGGTAAAATCGGCGTTCTGATCTGCTATGACAGTGAGTTCCCTCTCTTGGGTCGGGCCCTGAGCGAGGCCGATTTGATCCTCGTTCCATCCTGCACCGAAGCCCTGTCCGGGTATTGGCGTGTGCGGATCGGTGCCATGTCTCGTGCCCTTGAAAATCAATGTGTTACGGTAATGTCATCGTTAGTTGGCGGCAATGAATGGTCCGAAGCAGTCGACATGAATACCGGCATGGGTGGCGTGTTTGGCCCGCCCGATATCGGGTTCCCACCGTCGGGAGTGCTTGCCGAGGGCACGCTGAATACCGCCGGCTGGACCTATGCCGAGGCCGACCTGTCCACAATTGCAAACGTCCGCGCAGACGGGTGGGTGTTGAACCGCACGCACTGGACCGAGCAAGACGCTCGGGTCGATTCAGTCACAATATCACCCCTTTAGGTGACTTCGCCCTTGAAATAAGGCCGAAATAGGCTCATTTAAGCGCACGATCTGCAGATTCTGCAGGTGCAACCTAATGATGGAGACAACATGGCCAAGGAAGATACGCTCGAATTTCCCGGTGTCGTGAAGGAACTCCTGCCTAATGCGACGTTTCGGGTCGAGCTGGAAAACGGCCATGAGATCATCGCACATACGGCAGGCAAGATGCGCAAGAACCGCATCCGTGTTCTGGCCGGCGACAAAGTTCAGGTCGAAATGACCCCATATGATCTGACCAAGGGTCGGATCAACTATCGCTTCAAGTAACGCTTCGTACATGGCGTTTATCCTCGGATCGGGCAGCCCGCGGCGGCTGGACCTGCTGGCGCAGCTTGGCGTTCGGCCCGATGCGATCCGTCCGCCGGATATCGATGAAACCCCGCTGAATGGCGAACTGCCGACCCCCTATTGCAGCCGCATTACCCGGCAAAAAGTTCAGGCTGTTCAAGCTGATAGCGATGATATCACCTTATGTGCTGACACTACGGTCGCACTGGGTCGCCGCATTCTTGGCAAACCCGAAGACGCGGGACAAGCTGCTGAGTTTCTGCACGCCCTGTCCGGCCGACGCCATCGGGTGATCACTTCGGTCGCTGTGCGGCGCGGGGATAAAATCCTCCAGCGTGACGTGGTTTCTCAGGTAAAGATGAAACGTCTGTCTGACAGCGAAATCAATGCCTATCTTGCGACGGATGACTGGCAGGGCAAGGCCGGAGCCTATGCAATACAAGGCCCTGCCGGTGCGTTTATCCCGTGGATTTCAGGCTCGTTCACCGGTATCGTCGGCCTGCCCTTATCCGAAACGGCTGCACTGCTGCAAGGCATCGGCTATCCCTTATATCGCGAGGTATCATGAAGGGTCGTACCATCATTCTGGATCATATTCAGGGACGCGAAGCTGCAGCTCTGATGGTGGATGGTATTCTCGACGATTTCCTGATCGCCACAGATGCCCCTGCGCCAGGTACGATCTACCGCGCCCGCGCCGATCGCCCGGTCAAAGGTCAGGGCGGCATGTTTCTCACCACACCCGACGGCCCGGCTTTTCTGAGGCAAGTCAAAGGGTTGGCACCCGGTGCTTTGCTACTGGTGCAGGTGACCGGATATGCCGAGCCCGGCAAAGCCATACCCGTCTCGAACCGTATTCTGTTCAAAAGCCGCTTTGCGATCGTGACACCTGGCGCGCCCGGCCTGAACATCTCTCGCCGTATCCGTGATGAAGATATGCGCGACCAACTTCTCGAAATCGCGCATGAGCAAATGGGAAACAGCACGCACGGCCTGATCCTGCGCTCGTGCTGTCAGATGGCGGATGCAGATGAAATCGCTGAAGATATCTCAGCCATGTTGGTACTTGCCGAGCAGGTATTGGCTGATACGGGCAGTGAACCAGAATTGCTGAGCGAGGGCGATGGTCCGCATATCCTGGCCTGGCGTGATTGGACGGACCCGGCCGAGGTCGTGACCACATCCGGCGGATTTGAGGACCACGGTGTCGTTGATGCGCTCGATACAGCAAAGGGGATTTCCGAAACGCTTCCCGGTGGAGGACACCTCTATATCCAACCGACCCGCGCGCTGGTTGCGGTGGATGTGAACACCGGCGCCGACACATCTCTCGCGGCGGGAACCAAAGCTAACTTCGCCTGCGCCAAAGCCCTGCCGCGCGCCCTGCGCGTGCGCGGGTTGGGGGGGCAGATCACTCTGGACCTTGCACCGATGCCCAAGAAAGACCGGAGGGGTTTCGAATCGGCCTTGCGGTCGGCATTCAAGTCCGATCCTGACGAGACGATCCTGGCCGGTTGGACCCCGCTTGGCCATTTCGAACTACAGCGCAAACGTGGTCGTATCCCATTGACGGAGATCCTGAAATGAGCTGCCCGATCTGCGGAGAAGATACCCAGCAGGCTTTTCGACCATTCTGCTCCAAACGCTGCGCGGATATCGATCTGGCAAAATGGCTAAACGGTTCTTATGCGGTGCCATCGCAACGTGAAGAAGACGCCGAGACGACCTCGGAACCAACCGAAAGCCCCACGTCTCGCCCGCATTGAAAAAATGTCAAAAAGCCTCTGGACACTGCCTGTGGCAAGTCATAGAAGGCCTCCACCCAATGGCAAACGCCATTCCCGTGCCCGGGTAGCTCAGGGGTAGAGCAGTGGATTGAAAATCCTCGTGTCGGTGGTTCGATTCCGCCCCCGGGCACCACTTCCTCAGGTAAACTCTTGGTTTCACTCCAGCTTTTAACGTAGGTTGGAGCGGTAGACCATCTCAGAGACCATTTCGCCGAAGTACACCTTTGTGAAAGAAGGTGTTTTTTTCTTCAGTCACCGCATCCACAAGGAGTTTTGCCGCTATTACTTTTCTTCTTGGATCGGATTTTCTTTGCGTGCTCACTCGGCAAACGTATAGGCGACGAGAACAAGAAGAGCAGTTGATCAACTGGATGAATATTGGTTTCATCTGAGGTCGCAGGATATGCAAGTGCCTGGAAAGCATATGTTACGACTCGGCGCAGCCAATTCTGCCGCAACGCCGGTTGTACTGAACGAGACTTCTGCTGCCTCTGTACCGTTGTCAGAGGCAGTCGAGATATACCTTACACAGAGGGGCCAAGGACGCCCCGTAACATTTCACAAGGGTGCTGAGAGAGCGTGTGGTTATTCATAGCTTCCTAGTCTGATGCCCCTCTTCTTCATCAACACAGTGATTACATCCGCAATGGCGTTGTAAATTCGATGCCAGTTGTACGGCGCTAACCGTTACATACCTGCACCTACAGCTCGCATTGACCGAGAGCCTCGGGTGAGCGGCGATAGCAAAACAAAGGTGATCGCGCCTTCCGGCTTAGCGGGCAGATTTTTGCGGGAATCGACAATAAATGTTACGATAGCTTTGTTGGCAGGATCGCCGCTGGGTCTCTCCGGCCATCGCGCTTCGTTATTCTTTTTTATTACAACAAGTTCTTTTTCTTTGCCGTTCGGCCGGGCGATCCGGGGCCTCTGGGCCAGCGTTTCAGATTGCTTTTGAACGGAGGCAGACATGCCCGAAACAGTATTTGAACGTGCGCCAGACGGCGCGATCATTGGACTTCAGCATCATGGCGACCCTCTTGGAGGGCGTTCTAAAGGAACCAGTGCGCTGGATGTGGCGCAGGCTTATGCCGCCGAAGTGGCGGGGCTTTACCGGATAAAGCCCGATTTTCTTGACAGGCTCGGCGAGAGTGTTTCAGGCAAGTATAATCGCGAGGAGGGCAGCAAGCTGCGGCTGGAAGAAGCCAAGGCAGTACAGTCCTTTCTGGTCTACACATTTCGTCAGACACATCACGGCATCCCGGTCTGGGAGCGCGGTCTGACACTACGCATGGCCGGCCCAGACAATGTGGTCACCGGTTCGTCCTCAAGTGTTGCTGCCGATATCGAACTCAGCAACGCCCCTACTCCGCCTGCTGGCCGCGACAAACAAGCTGGCACGGTTCTGCGCGAAGCAGTGAAAGGGGCCAAGTTCACAAAATTTAAGGTTAATGACACCCGGGACTTTGTCTATCGCTACGACACAGAACATCGCCTGCCACACAAAGAACCAGGCGAGATCGAAGGGGCCGAGTTAACCCCGCTGCCAGAGATCGGTCGTGTACCAAAGGGCATCAAGGACGGCGAATGGCGTTTCGTAAGCCTAGTGCATTTTGGCTGCAAAATTCCCGACTACGGAGAGCTGAACTGGCGAGCATTGGTCGATTGGGAAACCGGCGCGGTGCTTTACATCCGGCCATTGGTGGGGTGTGTTTCGGGTTACGTCTTCACAGACGACCCGATATCACTTTCAGGAGATTCAGAGCTTGATCCGACGGCCCCGGTTGCGCTTTTGGATGCGCAACGCGAACTGGTGGCGCTGGAACGGTTGATATTACCGGGCGGTGGCGCACCGGTGGAACTAAGCGGCGAATTGGTGGCGGTACGGGATCTCGACACACCAAACATCGCCCCACCGACTGAAAACGCCGGTGCCGCATCGATCTTTGATTATCCCGCCGACAGCGACGATTTCGCGGCGGTCTGTGCGTACTACAACCATGATTTCCTGTATCGCTTCGTCCAGTCTTTGGGCTTCGATCTGCCCAGCTATTTCGACGGGGTGACCTTCCCAGTGGATGTTGATCACCGCTGGTTCAATCCCATTGCAGGACCGGTGAATGCTCAGGCGCCAGGCAATGCCATAGGCAATGGTGTGCTACGCTTTCGTTATGCGCTTGCGGCAAATGGCTCCACAGTCGGCATGGCCACAGACTCGCGCGTATCGGCGCATGAATTCGGGCACGCGGTGCTATGGGATCATCTCAATTGGCCCAATTTCGGCTTTTGTCATGGCTTTGGTGACGCGCTGGCGGCAATACTCTACGATCCTCAAGGTATTGCGCCGGATCGTTTCCGTACCTTCCCCTTCAGCAACCTAATCACCCGGCGATGGGACCGGTCGGTCGCCTCGGGTTGGGGCTGGGGTGGCACGATGGACGTGGGCGGATATCGGTCGACCGAGATCAATGCCACTACTTTGGGCCGAGTCTATCGATCTCTCGGAGGTGATTCCACAGAACTCGACGACAGGCTGCATGCCAGCCGCTACACGATCTATCTGATCCTGCAGGCGGTGCCGCTTTTGGCCGGGATCGTGCCCAACACAGTCGAAGGTTTTTCCCGCGCCTTGCAGGAATCAGACGAGAACACTGCTCAATTCGACGGTGCAGCCGGAGGCTGGGCACACAAAGTGGTACGCTGGGGCTTTGAGAAACAGGCGCTCTACAACGGATCCCCGCCTGATGTTGACGTCTTCATTGATGACGGACGGCAGGGTGAATACCCTTGGCACCAACCGGGCAACAATGCTCCCGGCATCTGGAATCGGCACCGCCCTGACGGCGGCACCGACAACGAGACTCCGCGCCGCTGCGTCGAGAATTATCTGTATGTCCGGATCGGCAATCGCGGCAACTACCCAGCCCAATCAGTGACTTTGTCATTAGCCCGCGCGACCGAAGGCAAGGGCACCACATGGCCGGATGACTGGGATCCGCTGATCGTAGGCGAACCTATCGGCCAATCAGTGCATTGTGGCGACGAAGTGATCGTCGGCCCGATCCCATGGTGCCCCGAGGACCTGTGCGAGGAATACATTCTTGCCAG
Source organism: Ruegeria sp. A5 (assembly GCF_056543005.1). Taxonomy (NCBI): domain Bacteria; kingdom Pseudomonadati; phylum Pseudomonadota; class Alphaproteobacteria; order Rhodobacterales; family Roseobacteraceae; genus Ruegeria; species Ruegeria sp. A5. The sequence continues at coordinate 125,185 of NZ_JBQGAV010000006.1, read as the reverse complement.
CGTGGATACGCCAGAAGACCGCAGTAATGTCGAGACGATCGCAGGCAGTCTGCCTGTCGATCGACTGGCGCTTGGTGACAACAACGTCGCCCTTCGCCGAATGGAGGTGAACCGCGCCGAAGATGACACCCCTTGCTGCGAGGAGGAAGAACCGAAGATGACCTATCGTTACGCTGTCAAGTTCGTCTGCGGCTGTTCCAAGGGCCGCATTTTGTCCCAGGGCCGCTATCACACAGCAATCAACATCGGAAACGGCAGCGGCGATGCTGTGCGTTTTCGTAAACGGGTGTCGTCGGCCTTGCCAAACGAAAAACCGGGTAGTGTCTCGGCCAGAACGAAGAACAAACTCGGTCCCTGGGAATCGATGGAGATCGATTGCGAAGATGTGGCACGACACCTGCGGGTGGCCGAATGCTGTTTCTTGAAAGGGTTTGTCTTTATCGACAGCGAAACACCGCTGGACGTGGTCGCGGTCTACACCGCTGCCCATGGTGAAGGCGAAGTGGAAACCATCGATGTCGAACCGGTCGTGCCTCGGCTGATCAAAAAGGTACCGCCCCCGCCACCGCCACCTCCGCCGCCGCCCCCACCCGAGGACAAGCCGGACCTGATCCCGGTGCAGCCCTTCCCTCCCGGCCCGCCACCCTTCCCGGCTTGGTATTGTGAGGAGCCGCGCAAGTTGAGGATCATTGTGCGTAACATTGGTGCAGGGGCTGCCGGGCCTTCGACCACGCGGGTCGATTTCTTCCAGAGCGGCGTGGTGGTTGATCTGCCGACACCAGCACTGGGGCCAAACGGGGATGAGACCACGCTATCGCTCGAATTCCCGGACGAGGTCAAAGGTGGCGAGCAGATCCCCTTCAAGATCACCGTCAATGCCAATCCGGCCGATGGTGTGACGGAGACAGACACCACCAACAACAGCGACTCTTCCTCCTGCGGCCTGGCCAGCTAAAGCAACTGGGGGTGGCCCGGGCCATTATCGGCCCGGGCTGCGCGATCTAGAGGTGCCGGTCGCAAGGCTGCATCATGATCGTGATTGCGCTCTACATACGGGAGGACAATTTGCTTCAACGACACCAAGATGGGACCGCCCTGTCTGATCCCAAAGTCAGACCTCAAGCTGCGATTTAAGTTTACTTTTCTACCGCTTCCCAAGGGGCGACAGGGTCGCCGCAGCCTAGTAACTATCTCTTCTCCGTTGCGCATCCTTGATAAGAGCAGCAAGCCGATAGAAACCGTGGGCCATCTTGGTGTAGGGCGTTAGCAGGAAGAATGTCAGGACCGATCCAAGATGAATAGCAAGCAACGCGGGCATCAAAGCCGTTGATCCGAAAGCGTAAAGAGCAAGTCCGCTAAAACCGACGAATGCCAGCAACAGGATGAAACCGATATCGCCGCCCCATGCCGAAGCATCACCGAGATTGCGATCGGACCTTTGCTTGAGAATTGCCATGGCGCAGCAACCCACTGTCAACAACACACCGCCGGAGATTCCGAATAGTTTGGGCAAAGACCAGAACCCGTACGGCGCATGCATTCCAAAGCCATAATGCATAACCGTTGCAATCGAGGTCGACGCGAAGCAAAGCAGGAAGCCATACATGATCGCGTGGTGAATATGACGTCGCGCCTGACTGAACCGGTCTTCTTCTTCGAAATTACAGCCTTCACCATGACCTGCGGCAAGATCCTGCATTTTACCCGCTTGTTTGAAGGCGGCCAGCAGGTCCGCCATTTTGATGGGTTTTCCCCCCACCTCGGCCCAATAGCGCCTTAGGCTGATGGCAATGCTAAAGAGTGGCAGCAAGAATGCTGGAGCAAAAATCGCAACCATCGCATTATGCGACAGAACGGCATAAAACCCGTCCCCTCCGCTGGAACCTATCGCGCGAATTGCCCAGAACAACAGGGCAAATCCGACCACAAGTGCCAGCGCAATCGCCCCGCCATGGGTGTGAAATCGGCGCGCCAACGGCTGCGGCCATGCGAAGCTTTCCCAGCTGTCCCTCCGTACCTCGGCCAGAGCCTTCGGCAAATTCAGGTCGAACTCGTGCGGGGCTGTGTACTGGCAGGCGTAGTAGCAGCCGCGGCAGTTGTGGCACAGGTTGGCCAGTTGCGTGATGTCCCCATCCGAGAACGCGCGTTCCGCATGAAGCGACGGAAAGACCGAGCAATAGCCCTCGCAATAGCGGCAGGCGTTGCAAATTTCAGCCTGACGGCGGGCTTCCTGTATCAATTCAATTTGCATAAGCGGCGGCCTCACGTCCTGCGATGCGTCCAAAGACGGTTCCGATGGTCATGCCGAAACCGGCTAGATAACCTTGCCCAAGGATCGAGCCCGCCATGGTTTCGCCAGCCGCCCACATGTTTTTGATCTTGCCGTCGGCGCTCGAACATTGCGCGGCATCGTCGACTTTGAGGCCCAAATAGGTGAAGGTTACGCCCGTACGCAGCGAATAACCGTAAAATGGCGGCTCGGTGATCGGACGCGCCCAGTTGGTCTTGGGCGGGTTCAAGCCAGATGTTGAAACGCCGTCCAGCTCTGTCGGATGAAAGGCGCTGGTGTCTCCGCAGGCGGCGTTGAATTCAGCGATTGTTGCGGTCAACCTTTCGGCAGGCAGGCCCATCATCCCGGCCAGTTCTTCCAACGTATCTGCCTTCAGCGGTGGAAACACCGACGGCATGAAAAGATTCAACGAATTGGCGTCGATGATCACATAGCCAACTTGATCCGGTTGGGCTGCCACCAAGCGCCCCCAGATTGCATAGCGCTTGGGCCAGACATCCTCGCCCTCATCGTAGAAGCGCTCGGCATCCTTGTTCACGACGATCGAAAACGGCACGCAATCCAGACGGGTCACAATACCACCGTCAAATTTCGGTGCACGCCCATCGATAGCAACGGCGTGGCATTGGGTCGGGTCGCCAACACTCTCGACGCCTTGATCCAGAAGATCAGCCAGGACCACGCCTCGGTTATAAGGAGTGCCTCGGATCAGAAAGTTTTTTGCAGGCTCACCCCATGCACGGGTCAGCCAATCCGTATCGGCCTGAAACCCGCCCGAGGCGACGATGACTGCTTTTGGCATTATCCGGTGGATTTGACCTTCATAGGTATAGTCGACCCATTCGATCCGATCCCCGTTCAGCTCCAAATGCGTGACGGCGGCTTCGTACAAAACATCGATACCCAAACCCGCCGCAGTTCGGTAATAAGCATTCACCAGAGACTTCCCGCCTCCCATAAAAAAGGCATTTGTCCGCGCCAAAGAAAGTGTTCCGGAAAGAGAGGGTTGAAACCTGACACCGTGCTCTTCCATCCATGGCAGGCATTCCTCGGAAGTGCGGATCGCAAGGCGGGCCAGATGCTCATCAGTTTTGCCACCGGTGACCTTCATCAAGTCCGCGAGATATTCGTCTTCGCTATACTCTTCGATCAACGGGCCCAAAGGACCACCATGCATGCAGCGAAAATTGCGCGTATGGCGCGAGTTTCCTCCGCGATAGGGTTTTGGCGCGGTTTCCAGTATCAGAACGCGGGCACCGGCTTCGGCGGCGGTCATCGCGGCGCATAGAGCAGCGTTCCCGCCACCGATCACAGCGATATCGTAAGCTTCCTTTTGGGTGGCCATATCCTGTCTACCTAGTGATTTTCGTCGGTTGTCCGATCGCGTTCCTGCAACGCCCGGATACGCATTCGTTGTGCGGCCTGAATATGCCCGCGCATTTCTGTCTCGGCCGCCGCGCCATCACGTGCCTTCAGCGCGGCCATGATACGCCGATGTTCAGCGACTGCCGCTTCGGCCCGATCTCCGTCCAACAATTGCGACGGCCCAAGGATCAGCAGCGCCTTCTGCAAGGACAACATGGATTTCGCGAGAAATCGGTTCTTGGCTGCATCCAAAAGTGTGGCATGAAATATCCGGTTGATCCGAGCCGCGTCTGGAGCTGTGCCAGCCTCGGCCAAACGATCATTCAAAACGTCCAACTCGTCCAATTCGACATCCGACGCCGCACGCGCTGCTAGACGGGCCGCAGTGCCTTCGAGCACTGCGCGCATCTCATAGAGCTCCATCACCTCGGCGTAATCCAGACTGCGGACGGTCGCGCCCTGCCGCGGTACATGCGTGACCAGGCCGTCGGTCTCCAGCTGCCGGATCGCCTCGCGCACCGGTGTTCGGCTGACACCCAACCGTTCAGACAGCTCAATCTCGCGCAGGCGCTCGCCGGGCAGAAGGGTGCCCTCGCGAATCTCATCCAACAGGCGTTGATACGCCGAATTGCCTTGCGGGCCAGGCTGTAAGGGGTCGTCCTGAATGGTCATCGCGTGCTCACTTGTCTTCTTGCGTCCATTTGTATACATTTGGATACATAGTGAGTCAATATTGTCGGAAGGTGCACTTTGCCCACCCAGAACAAAACACCTTCTCTCCTCGCAAAGCGGGCCTTAACACTGGGCTTGGCACTTCTTGGCACAGGGCTATTCTGGGCGTTGGATCTGCCATTACCTTTTCTGTTCGGCCCGATGAGCGCGTGTCTGATTGCGGCTCTGGCTCATGCTCCAATGGAAGGCTTTGGTCAGGTCTCGATTGCGGCGCGAACCATACTTGGCGTGGCTGTGGGGTCCTCGATTACCCCAGCCCTATTTGCAGAACTGCCGAAGATGGCAGCGTCGATTGCACTGATCCCGTTCTTTATCCTGCTGATCGCGCTGGTCGGAGTGCCTTTCTTCCGCAGGGTCTGGGGCTTTGATACCACGACTGCGTTTTACGCGGCCATGCCCGGCGGATTGCAGGATATGATCATCTTCGGGGCCGAGGCTGGCGCTAACCCGCGAACGCTGTCCCTGATCCACGGAACCCGCGTTCTGATTATTGTAACGCTGGCCCCTCTGTTTCTTACGGTGTTTTACGACGCCCAACTCACCAACCCAATCGGAGAGCCCGCGCGCAACCTGCCGATACATGAATTGGCGCTGATGGTTCTTGCTGCCTTTGTCGGCTGGAAAGGCGGTGAGCGGATCGGCTTGTTCGGAGCGTCGATTCTAGGGCCAATGATCCTGACGGCTGCGTTGTCACTGGGCGACTTCATTCACACCCGACCGCCTCGCGAGGCCATCCTTGCAGCTCAGTTCTTTATCGGCTGCGGTATCGGCGTGAAATTCGTAGGTGTCACATGGGTCGAACTACGCCGTGTGGTAGCGGCGGGATTCGCCTATGTCATTGTCCTCGCCGTTCTGGCAGCCGCTTTCACCGCCGTTGTCACCACCTTGGGGCTGGGCCAACCAGTCGAGGCATTTTTGGCCTTTGCCCCCGGCGGGCAGGCAGAAATGACAGTTCTGGCCATCGTCTCAGGCGCGGATCTGGGCTTTGTGATCACGCATCATCTTACAAGGATCGTGTTGGTAATCATCGGTGCGCCGATAGCGGCCAACCTTATCCTGCGCTGGTCCAAACCTCGGGGTTGATCATGTGAACCGGAGCGCCTGCAGCGTAGGCGTTCACTTGATCGAAAATGTCCGAAAATTGCAGATCGAACTCATCCTCGGTCACAAAGCCGATATGCGGCGTCGCAATCAGATTTGGATGCGAAAGCAAGGGGTCTTTCGGATCATTGAGGGGTTCGGAATCGAAGACATCGATTGCGGCCTTCCCGGGATGGCCGGCATTCAGCGCCCCAAGCAATGCCCCTTTTGCAATAAGGCCAGCACGAGATGTATTCACAAACAGTGATCCCGGCTTCATGTGCGCGAAGTCTGACGCAGTAATGATGCCGTTTGTGCCTGGCTTTAGGCGAACATGGATCGAGACAACATCGCTGTTGGCAAAGAAAGCTTCGCGGTTCGCGGCGACCTGAACACCATCTGCCTGCGCCCGAACCCGGCCTTCATCTGAGGACCACCAGACTACATTCATTCCAAATGCCTCGGCGTAGCCCGCGACAACGCGTGCGATACGGCCATAGCCGTACAGTCCCAGCTGCCGCCCTCTCAGCGTCTTGCCAACTCCGGCCTGCCACCGCCCCGCTTTGACCGAGGCCATCTGCGCCGGTAAATCGCGCATCCCAGCCATGATCAGCGCCCAAGTGAGTTCGGCTGCAGCATATGAAGGCGTTCCACCATGCATGTTCGAACACAGCAGAACACCGTTGTCCGAGCATGCCTGCACATCAACGTGCGGATACACGCTGCGCTGACTTATCAATCTCAGGTTCGGCAGCTTTTCGATCAACTCGCGGGTAACTTTGGTGCGTTCGCGAAACAGAACCAACGCTTCGGCCTTCTGCAACCGTGCTGCCAATTCATCGGTATCCTCGACATGATCTGTCCAGATCTTCACTTCATGGTCGGATAGCTTTCCAAAACAAGGCAAGCCCTGCAGAGTATCAAACCAATCATCCAGAATGTGAACCTTCATCGACTTTCCAAACCCTGCCCGGTGTTCAGTTTTCTTGGCGTCGGCACAAAATGCAGCGTATCGAGTGCTGCAAGCGCATTGCGGACCCGCTCGCTTTGATCCAGCAAATGGTTGAACTGCTCATCGCACCCGGCGATCGGCGTCGGGTATTCTGCAATATCCCGCCGCAGGACCGACTGCGCCAGCCTGAGTTCCTGACGCGCAATATCGAGGCATTCAGAATAATTGTTCATCGTGGCACCTTCATATTGTATACCTTAGTATACATAACGGAGATCCCAGTTTCAACTGCCGCTCCACACAGATCCGGGTATGTAAACATGCCCATCTGCAAGCTTTCGCGCAGTCCGCACCAGACCAGCAGAGTTTACGTTGAAGTCCCCGTCATTCGAGAAGTCCACCAGCACATCAATCTTCCCAGAAGCGTGTTCCAGCACAACTTCAGCCGGGCTTGCCTTAGGTCGGTCCAACAACCCATCAGCGACGGTTCCGGGCGTCAAAGCACAAGACGCCATGCACTGCGCACCCGTAACGGCCATTGTCGGGTGAGTTTTCCATGGCATGAAATACCGAACTGCAAGGGTTCCGCCCTCTTTGGCTGGTGCCAACAGCCCGAATTTGGGGGTTACCGATTTCGATACATCCCCCATACCCATCAGTTCCCCGGCTTCGATCCGAACTGCCTCCATCCGGGCAAAGAAAGAGCGGTTGGCGTCCAGTTCTTCCGCGCTTTCATACCCAGTTAGTCCAAAATCGGTGGCGCGGGCCATAGCCATAGGCATCGCGACATCCATACAGGTCAGTTCGACCCCATGCACCGTATCGCGCAGATTTCCGGTGGGCAGAAATGCACCTGTTGCCGAACCCACAACTCCCATAAAACTCAGTTGTACCGGTGCAGATTGCCCAGGAACTCCGGCAATCTCGGCATCGCCCTCATAGGCCAGTTCACCACCCGGGGTCTGCACTTTGGCAACCACTCGCGCACCCGTATTAACTGCGCGTATCCGGACCACGGTCTCATCGCCTTGAGGCTGAAACAAACCCATTTCAATTGCGGCCGGAGCGACGCCGGAAAGAATGTTTCCGCAAGTTGGCTTGAAGTCGACCAGCTTTTCCTCAACCGAAACCTGCGCGAAGAAATAATCGATATCGGCCCACTCATCATCGCTGACAGATAGCATGGCTACCTTGGTCGTCACAGCAGTACCGCCACCGATTCCGTCAATGTTAAACGCCTGCCCAGCCCCTAGGGCAGCGACCAGCACATCAGCCAACGTGCCCATATCCACGGGCAGGTCAGAGCGACGAAAATAGGGCCCCCGCGAAGTGCCGCCACGCATAAAAATATACGGGATTGCTGTCTGGGTCATCTCGAACCCCTCCTCTACAAACCGTCAAAAACTGTTGTGTTTTCAGCTTTGTCCGACCTGTCTGCTTCGCAGGCCGGACCTCAGTGGAGCATTCATTTCAGTGGCCATGGCAGGCTCACCATGTCTTGCAACAGTCCCGGTGGGAAATCCCGGTTCAGAGCGCCTGCCATGATGCACATGAAACCGATGCCGCAGGCTGTCAGGATCAGCGTCATCTGCCAGCTTGAACCGGCTCGAATGCGGAAGAAGGCAATCAGAAACCCGATCAGGGCTAGGATGAAACCAACAACCCACGTTGCCGCGATAAGACCTGCAAACCACGCCAACGTCGACCAAAGCCCATGCGGAGCGCTCGCATCTTCACCGGCAATTTCCTTATCGGCAAAGATTGCATCACCCTCGGGTCTCCGCATCATCTGGATCAGCAGGATCACGCAGCAGAACAAGGACACACCGCCGATCACCAACGGGATGATCTTGTCGGTCATGTTGTAGTCTGGGATCATGTTGGCGTTGATCAATGCCGCGATTAGGTAGGCCATGATCACCAGCAGGAAGATCAACGGCGCGCGCTTGCTGCCAGACTGGACTTCACCTTCGGCCATGATCATCTTAGCCTGCCGAATTCCTAAAATGACCGAAGCCACAGTGACCAAGATCAGAACAATCACGATCGGGCTGAAGACATACTCCATGCCCTCACCAAAGCTTTTGCGGAACCGGAATGAGGCAATCTGGAACGCCTGATTGGTAAACTTCTCAACCGGGTTCGACAGCACGAACCCAATAAGAAAGGCCGGACGCGACCAATCGAACCGGCGCAGGAAGATCCCGATCAGGCCGATCACGAACAGCGCCAGAAGGTCTTCGAAGTTCTGACCGGACTGGAAGGCTGCAAAGCTGATCAGCATAAACAGGAAAGGTGCCAGATAGGTGAAGCGGATCGTTGTCAGCTTGGCGATGCCTCCGGAAGCCGCGATGCACAGGATGGTGCCCACGACGTTAGCAAGCGCCAAAAGCCAAACGATCGAATAGGTGATGTCGAGATTGTCCTTGAGCATGCTTGGACCGACCTCGATGTCGCCAGACCCCAACAGAGCCACTGCGCCGATGAAGATCGCCATCGAGCCCGAGCCGGGAATGCCGAACAGTAGCGTAGGCACCAGCCCGCCGCCTTCCTTGGCGTTGTTTGAGCTTTCCGGCCCGATGACGCCACGCACTTCGCCCTTGCCGAAGTTGCTTTTATCTTTGGTCGATTGAACCGAATGGCCGTAAGCGATCCAGTCGACGACCGAACCGCCTAGGCCGGGAATGACGCCAACGACCACCCCGATGATCGAGCAGCGAACAGACAGCCAGATATTCGCGGCCCAGTCTTTGACGCCGTCCAGCCAACCCGCCCCCAGCGAAGCCCCTTTGGCAATCGATCGATCCTGCCGCAGCAGCGAGACGATTTCGGGAACGGCAAAGATGCCCAATCCAACGATGACCAGCTTCAAACCATCTGTCAGATACGGAATGTCATAGGTTGCCATACGGAGCGAACCGCCAGCGTCCGCCTCACCAATTGTGCCAACCATCAACCCAAGCCCAGCAGCTGCGACGCCCTTTAAGGGGATGCGCCCAGCCAGAATGGCAACCATGGAAAGGCCGAGGATGGTGATCATCAACATCTCTGGTAGACCAAACGCCAGAACGATGGGCCGCGCGACCAGAATGAACATTGTTAGGAAGGTTGCGCCGACCAAACCGCCAAACAGCGATGAAGCGAACGCGGCAGATAGCGCCCGCGCAGCCTCACCCTTCTTCGCCATTGGGAAGCCGTCCAGGACAGTTGCCTGAGAGGCGGAACTGCCGGGGATCCCCATAAGAACAGAAGCAAAGGTGTCAGAGGTCGGAACAACGGCGACCATCCCGATCATCAGCGCCAAACCAAGGATTGGGTCCATCCCGAACATGAAAGGCAGCAACAGGGACAAACCGGCAATACCGCCAAGTCCCGGGAAAACACCTACGGCCAGTCCCATAACGACACCGAGAACAAGATATCCCAGTACGATAGGTTGCAGGATCAAACCCCACGCATCATTGAGCGCAGGAAGTGCGGTGGCGAAAACCTCCATAGCGGCCGCCTTTCATATACTGTCTTGTGTTTAAAAAAGCGCGCACCCGACATTGGGGTGCGCGCTGTGGTGTGTGGGCTTAGTTCAGCTCGACACCGTAGGCTTCTTTGAGCCAGTTCAGAACGTAGCCTTTGGCATTGTCGTCGACGTTTGTCGCGGTTTGCAGCGCCGCCTTGGAACCGTCGCCCACAAATACCGGGTACTTACCGACGCGTTTGGACGAAATATCAGCAAAGTCGCCGCGCTCGGTCACAGCCTGAAACGCTGCGGTGTAGGCGTCGACCACTTCCTGTGGTGTATCGCCAGGCAGAAAAGCCAACTTCTGAACCGGGAAACCTGCGACAAAGAACGCTTTCCAAGCGTCCCACGCCTCGCCACTGGTTTCACAGCCATCCGTTGCCTCGCAAACCTCTTTGAAGGTTGGAATATCAGGGAAGGTCGGGTCGCGGACGATGTTTCCATCGGCATCCAGCGCCCCCCAGGTCATCATCGGCACAGCCTGACCGGCCTCAACCAGCGGGGCCGATCCACCCAAATAGCCGGATGAGGTCTGATAGTCGATGTTAGCTTCGCCACGTTCGAACATCAGACGACCATCGCCACGGCCTTTGATGCCAAAGACTGGCTCAACGTTCATACCCAGCATTTGCCATGCCAACAGCGGCACGAGATCCAGACGCGTTGCGCCCTGCGAGCCGTAGATGAAGTTCGTGTCTTTCAACGCATTTGCGGAGCCATCAAACTTGGCACCATCTTCTGCGTTCAGATAGGCGACACCTCCTGTCCCGGACGCCATAACCGGGATCCAGTCGTTGTATTCATAACGCACGCGCGGATCGCTCAGCAGATAAGGGAATTGAGTTGAACCGGAAGTGCCGAACAACAAGGTTCCATCATCGTGGCTTTGTTCCTGGAACCAGTTTGCGCCTTTGGTCGAACCAGCACCCGGCATGAATTTCACGACCACGGTCGGTTGACCCGGAAGAGCTTCGGACAGAAGCGGCGCAAAGAAGTTGGCCCATTTCGCCGAACCACCCGTTTCCGAGAACGGGATGACCCATTCGATGGTCTTGCCCGAGAAATCAACCTCGGCAGCGGCAGGTGCAGCGATACCGGCGGCGGCGATCAGCCCTACGACGGCGCGACGGGTGAAGTTGGAAATGGTCATTGGTTCCTCCCTGTTGACCAGACAATCACGTCATCGCCCCCGGCGCTACCGTGATCGCAAATAGAACTGTGGGGTTGATTCCCCCTCCCATCTGGCAATCATGGAGCGCCAACCTTGCGCGAAACTTGCGGGAGACCCGATGCGGATCGTCATAGTCGAGGACAATGAGCCACTCGCCAATGCCATTGCTTATCGCCTTCGTGACCGAGGTCATGCGGCAGATATACTGACTGACGGAGATGCGGCTGACCTTTACCTTCAACAAGAAGGCGCGGATTTGATCGTTTTGGATATCAACCTACCCGGCCGGTCAGGGTTGGACATCCTGAGGTCGCTTCGCGAACGTGGTGACAGTGCGCCCGTGATCCTGCTAACAGCGCGCACCGAAACAAGCGACCGGGTGACCGGTTTGGATATGGGCGCAGATGACTATCTGGTCAAACCCTTCGAAATGGACGAGTTAGAAGCTCGCGTCCGAGCACTTTCTCGGCGCAAAGAGCTTGACTACGGAGCGCGGGAGAGCATCGGTAGCCTCGAATTCGACCGCGCATCGCGTCAGGTTAGTGTTCAGGGCGAAGTCATGGATATACCACGGCGGGAAATAGCGGTGCTTGAATGCCTGTTGGAGCGTCGGGGCAGAATTGTTCCTAAAAGCCAACTCACAGATTATGTCTATGGCGTTGGGGCCGATGTCGATGACTCAGCTGTTGAACCTCATGTGTCGCGGTTACGAAAACGCCTTCAGAATCTCGGCATTAAGATCAAGACAGCGCGCGGTCTGGGGTACCTTCTTGAGGTGCAGAAGTGATCAGGCACGGCTCCCTCAGGCTACGACTCTTCATTCTTATCCTGACACCCTTGGTGTTGCTTGCGATCCTTCTTGGGCTTTGGCGCTTTATGATTGCCCAGGAAACGGCTCAGGAGCTGTTCGACGACAGCCTGCTATCTGCCGGACTTGCAATTTCACGAGATGTCGCGATTTCAGGAGGTGACGCACTTTCGCCCACCACGCGCAGCTTGATCCGCGACGCGTCGGGCGGAGAGATCTTTTATCATGTTACGGGCCCGGGTGGCATCTACGTGACTGGCTATGCATACCCTCCGGCACCCGCGAACTCGTCTGCTCAAGAGGCGAACAGGCCGCAGTTTTTCGAAGCACTCTATCGCGACGAGCCGGTGCGAGTTCTTAAGCTGACAGAACGTGTGACCATAGAAAATCTCATAGGAGATGCGACGGTCACAGTTTGGCAACGTATGGCGGATCGCAACGCGTTTGCAAATGAGCTGTCAATCCGCGCAGGAATTCTCATGGGAATCCTACTTGCCACTCTGGCATTTGTGGTATGGTTCGGAGTTGCTCGCGGGCTGCGGCCCCTCCTGGATTTACAGGACGCAATCGACCTGCGCTCACCAGATGACCTGAGTGAGATCAAACGCCCGGTACCGATCGAGGTTCAAGGTGTCGTCAAAACCTTGAATCGACTCTTTGGACAGGTGGAAAAAAGTATCAATGCCCATCAGGTGTTCATATCCGAAGCGGCACATCAGCTACGTAACCCTGCGGCCGCCGTTCAGTCGATGGCCGAAGCGCTTCGAGATGCGAAAACCGATGAAGACCGCGATAAACGCATCATCGAGCTTGTCGCAGCGGCAAAGAACTCAGCAACTGTCGCTGAACAACTGCTATCACTTGAACGGCTCAGGCAACCGACGCACCAAGATCAAATGGTTGAAATTGATTTCCGCTCGGTTGTCGAAGAAGCCTGCGCAGAAATGGGAGTTCACATTCTTGCAAAAGGCATCGAGTTTGATGTCACGATGCCCGAGACGGCGGTCATAGTATCAGGTGATCAGGTGTTTCTAACTGAAGCTCTAAAGAACCTGTTAGACAATGCTGTTAAGCACGGTGGCGCTAAACTAAGCCGCATATCAGTCGTCCTGCGTTCTGACGGCGGAAACGTTAGGCTTACTGTCGCTGATGACGGCGCTGGCCTTTCGCCCGACCAAAGCGAAGCTGCATTTAGTCGGTTCTCCCAGTTGGAATATTCCGAAGGCAGTGGCCTGGGTTTGTCAATCGTCTCTGCGGTGGCGCAGCGCCACGAAGGATCAGTCTTAATCAACCAAGTCGAAAGAGGAGCGAGCGTTACGCTTGAGCTTCCGATAATCCTTTGAATTGTTTCGTTTTTGACAAGTCCGACACCTACAAGGGTTGAATTGCTCCTCGACTAAATCCGGCGCTCGAGAGATTGAAACAGAGTCCCCGCAGGTCAAATAACTGTCGAAAATGATCAAACTAGCGGCCGATTAAGCATATCCCCGAATCTCACTTGAAATAGGTTTAAGTTTAACGGGAGAGGGCAGCATGACCGATACAGAAACAATTTCCTTGGGCTATCACGTCGATCCATCACGCTCTAGCTCGTTACAGGCTGCGGCATACACACAGGACAAGTGGTTTGACGCAGACCTTCGCTCCATCCTCTCCAAAACTTGGCAATGGGTGTGTCATGTCGAGAAAACACGAGAGCCGGGGTCCTTTGTAACGGTGGATGTTGCCGGTCAACCTATTGCGGTTGTGCGCGACAAAGAGGGTAAGCTTCGCGCCTTTTACAACGTATGCAAACACCGTGCCCATGAACTGCTATCAGGCGAAGGCAATACCACACGGATTATGTGCCCCTATCATGCCTGGGTCTATAAACTTGACGGGCAATTGGCGCGTGCGCCACATACTGAAAACCTCGAAGACTTCAACAAGGATGAGATTTGCCTCGACGAAGTGCAGGTTGAAGAATTCTGCGGTTTTGTTTTTGTCAATTTGGATCCGACGGCTGCCTCTTTGTCAGAGCAATCCGGAAACCTGGAAACCGAGGTGCGCCATTGGGCGCCGGATGTGGATCAACTCACTTTTGGCCACCGTCTGACCTACGACATCAAGTCGAATTGGAAGAACGTCGTGGACAATTTCCTTGAGTGCTATCATTGCCCTACGGCCCATAAGGATTTTTGTGACCTCGTGGATATGGATACCTACAAGGTTACAACCTACGGCATCTACTCCAGCCATATGGCTGACGCAGGCAACAGTCCAAATACCGCCTATGACGTCTCGAACGCCACGGTGAAAACTCACGCGGTTTGGTGGCTCTATCCCACCACTTGCCTGATGCGATATCCCGGACGGTCCAGCATGATCGTGTTGAACATCATACCTGTTGCGCCAGATCGGACGCTTGAAACTTACGACTTCTTCCTTGAGACGCCGGAACCCGACGCGATGGAGTTGGACGCAATTCGCTATCTGGACGAAGTTCTTCAGGTCGAAGATATCAGCCTTGTCGAAAGTGTGCAGCGCGGGATGAATACACCTGCGTTCACCCAAGGTCGGATCGTCAATGACCCGGACGGGTCCGGCAAGTCCGAGCACGCCGTTCATCACTTCCATGGCTTAGTCTTGGACGCTTACGCAAAAGGTGCCACGTGACGCGGCCAAACATCCTTGTGGTCATGGCGGACCAATTGGCTCCGCATTTCACAGGGGCGTACGGGCATAAGGTCGCCAAGACGCCACATCTTGACGCGTTGGCCGCGCGCGGCATGCGCTTCGATGCAGCTTACTGCAATTCCCCTCTCTGTGCGCCTTCACGGTTTTCCTTTATGTCGGGTCAGCACATCAGTCGCATCGCAGCTTACGACAATGCATCCGAGTTCAAGGCTTCGGTGCCGACATTTGCGCATTATCTGAAATCGCTGGGCTATCGTACATGTTTGGCAGGCAAGATGCATTTTGTCGGGCCGGATCAGATGCATGGATTTGAGGATCGTGTGACAACCGACATCTATCCTGCTGATTTCGCGTGGACCCCGGATTGGGAGGCCCCGGACGAGCGGATCGACAAGTGGTATCACAACATGCAAACGGTGAAGGAAAGCGGCGTTGCCCACGCGACTTTCCAGATCGACTATGACGACGAGGTCGGTTTTGCTGCCAAACGCTGGCTGTTCGATGCGGCCCGAGACAAAGCGCTTGGCAATGACGCGCCTTTTGCGATGGTTGCAAGCTTCATTCACCCGCATGATCCTTACGTTGCGCGGCCCGAATGGTGGAACCTGTATACGGATGATGAAATTGACTTGCCCGCGTTTGTGCCCGCGTTGGAGGATCAAGACCCCTTTTCACGACGTTTATTGGATGGGATCGAAGCGTCTTATGTGCCACTGACCGAGGAAGAAATCCTGCGCGCGCGCCATGCCTACCTGGCAAACGTCAGTTACTTCGACAGCAAAATCGAAGAGCTGGTTCAAACACTCGAAGAAACGGGCGAGTTGGACAGCACCATTGTGATAGTCACAGCCGACCATGGCGACATGCTGGGTGAACGAGGGCTGTGGTACAAAATGAACTTCTTCGAACACTCCGCACGAATTCCATTGGTCATGGCCGGACCAGGCATCGCTGTTGGGGCCGCTCAAAATGCAGTGTCACTGGTTGATCTATTGCCGACATTTATCGACATCGGTGGCGGTGATGAGACGATGATCGGAGAGCCGATCGACGGTCGTAGCCTTATGCCTCTGGCTCGGGGTGAAGAAGATTCAGTTGATGAGGCGATCGGAGAATATTGTGCCGAGATGACGGGCTATCCTGTGATCATGATCCGGCGCGGGCCCTTGAAATATATTCATTGTGATAGCGACCCACCGCAGCTCTATGACCTGAGTGCTGACCCGATGGAAACGAAGAATTTAGCTTCGGACCCAAGCTACTCCGACGCTAAAGCTCGTTTTGCGGCTGAAGTCGCCGAACGGTGGGACGGCAGTGCTTTGCGAAAGAAGATAATCGCCACACAAAAATCGCGCCGTGCATTACATGCCGCGATGGAGGCTGGTGCCAGCGAGCCTTGGGACTACAACCCGCCGTCCGATGCAAGTCAGCAGTATGTACGCAACAATATGGATTGGACAGTGGCTGCACGCCGCTACCGCTATCCGCCATTGAAGGATTGAAACAAATGATGCTGAACGGAAAAGTTGCTCTCGTGACTGGTGCCCGCGGTGGAATCGGGCGCGCGATTGTCGCTCGGTTTCTAAGAGAAGGCGCAACGGTATTTGCCGCTGACCTCACACCGGAAGGGTCGTTAGATCAACACGACGACGACGGCAGTCATTTTGTTAAGCTGGATGTGACTCAAGAAGCAGACTCGGTTGCGGCGATGGATCATGTGCGCGCCGCACACGGAAAGTTGGACATCCTAGTGAACGCGGCGGGGATTGAGATCGAAAAAACGGTTGAAGAGACCACGTTGGAGGAATGGAATCAAAGCTTTGCGGTTAATTCCACGGGCACGTTCCTGACCTCGAAATACGCCATCCCATTGATGCGCGAAGCGGCGAAGACAGGGAATAGCGCAAGCCTTATCAATTTTGGCTCCTACGACGGGTTCATCGCAGACCCTGGGCTTGCGGCCTATTGCGCGACCAAGGGTGCAGTTCACGCTTTGACCCGCGCAATGGCTTGCGATCATGGCCCAGAAGGTATCCGGGTGAATGCCATCTGCCCTGGCTATATCGACACTCCAATGCTGCAGAGCTTCTTCAACGGCGATGGATCCGGCGGAGGAGGTGGCAACATTGAAACGCTGCAAAAGGCCGTGCGCGATGTTCATCCGATGCGGACCTACGGGACGCCCGAGGATATTGCAAATCTGGTCAACTGGCTTGCCTCGGACGAGGCGCGCTATGCCTCTGGCCAGTTGTGGGTTCTGGACGGGGGGCTGTCTGCACAAGTGCAGCAGATGAAGCTCTGATGCCCAAGCCAGTCATTATCACTTGCGCGCCGACCGGAGGCATCCATACGCCGTCAATGTCACCGCATCTGCCGATTACACCGGCCGAGATTGCGACGGCCAGTATTGAGGCGGCCCAGGCAGGGGCATCGATCATTCACCTGCACGCACGGCACCCGGAGACAGGAAAACCCGATCCCCGACCTGAGCTGTTCAAGCAATTTCTACCCGTAATCAAGCAGTCCACCGATGTTGTGATGAATGTCTCGACCGGCGGCGGCTTGGGGATGTCGATGGATGAGCGGCTGCGGGCGGCGACATCTACCAGCCCAGAGATGGCATCGCTCAACATGGGATCCATGAACTTTGGTATCTTTCCGATGCTGCAGAAATACACCGAGTTTCAGCACGACTGGGAACGGCCATTTTTGGAGATGACGGAAGACTTTATCTTTCCCAACACTTTCAAAACAATTCGTTACGCCATCGAAAAACTTGGTGGAGATCACGGCACCAAGTTCGAGTTCGAATGCTATGATCTTGGACATCTCTACAACGTCAACTGGTTCGTGGATCAGGGCCTGATCAAACCGCCATTTTTCATTCAGATGGTATTTGGCATCTTGGGTGGCGTTGGCGCAGATGCGGACCATCTGACACACATGCACAACACAGCCGATAAGCTGTTCGGAGCAGAGAATTACGAATGGTCGGTCCTTGCCGCTGGTCGTCACCAAATGCCATTTGCGACCCAAAGCGCGATGCGGGGCGGTAACCTGCGTGTCGGTCTCGAAGACAGCCTGTTCATCGGCAAGGGTGAGTTGGCAAAATCTAACGCGGAACAGGTCTCGCGCATCCGATCAATCGTTGAAAACCTTGGCCTTACAGTCGCGACGCCAGCAGAAGCGCGCATGCGGCTCGCACTAAAAGGCGGCGATCAGGTTGGCTTCTGAGGAGACGCATATGCAGACGAACATGTTGATCAACGGCGAAATGGTTGAAGGCACCGGCGACGCCTTGAACATCCTGAACCCTGCAACAGGAGAGGTTATTGGTACCGCAAAAGAAGCCAGCGATGCACAGATCGAGGCGGCGGTGCGCGGCTCAGCAGAGGCATTTGAGACCTTTTCGGTTACGACCCCTGCAGAACGCGCTACAATCTTGCTTCAGATAGCTGATGTTGTCGAGGCGAACAGCCAGGAGTTGGCAGAACTTGAGAGCCTAGATGTGGGAAAACCCTGGCCATCGGCTCATGATGATGAAATGCCGCTGACGATTGATGTCTTTCACTTTTTCGCCGGGGCTGCGCGCACCATGATGGGGTCTGCCTCTGGAGAGTATGTCGCGGGTCATACGTCGATGATCCGGCGCGACCCCATTGGCCCTGTCGCCGCCATCGCCCCTTGGAACTACCCGCTGATGATGGCGTCCTGGAAGATTGCTGCACCAATTGCGGCAGGATGTTCGGTGGTGTTGAAACCGTCCGAGATCACGCCGCTATCTACTCTGCGACTTGCAGAACTGTTACAAGATGTTCTGCCAAAAGGCGTGCTTAACGTGATCCATGGTCGCGGGCCCGGCGTGGGGAATGCCCTGATGAACAGCCCACAGATGGAAGGGATCAGTGTTACGGGTTCTCCGGCGACAGGCATGGCTGCAATGCGGGCTGCTTCCCAGAAAATTAAACACGTTCATCTGGAATTGGGTGGCAAAGCGCCGGTCATTGTCTTTGATGATGCTGATCTCGATGCTGTGGCCGAGACGATCCGTTATGGCAGCTACTTCAATGCCGGTCAGGACTGCGCACAGCCTTGCCGCGTGATGGTTGCAGACAGTGTTTACGACAAACTTGTGGCCGCGATTGCCGATCAGGTTGGCCGGATCCAGATCGGTGCACCGAAAGCTGAAGGAACGGAAATGGGCCCGCTTGTCTCTGCGGCTCAGCGGGATCGTGTAGCGGGTTTTGTTGATCGCGCACGCAGCAGCTCTGAAATCGTTTCTGGTGGGGCGTCTGGTGAAGAAGACGGCTTTTTCTACCAGCCGACAGTCATCGCCAATGTCGACAACACTGCAGAGATTGCCCGCAATGAGGTTTTTGGACCCGTTGTAACTGTCTCTCAGTTTTCTGAGGCAGAAGATGCGTTGAAGATCGCCAACAACGGACCTTACGGGTTGGCCTCATCGGTTTGGACACGAGATGTTGGGAGAGCAATGCAAATGACGTCCAAGTTGCGCTATGGATTCACCTGGGTAAACACGCATGGGGTTGCGACCCCCGAGATGCCATGGGCCGCGATGAAGGGCTCAGGCACGGGCAGTGATATGTCGGTCTATGCGCTGGATGCTTACACCGCAGTCCGTCACGTTATGGTGGCACACTGATGCGGTTAGCTGGGAAACGCGCCTTTGTTACAGGCGGCAAACAGGGCATTGGTCGCGGCATCGTTGAGGCCTTCGCAGCCGAAGGTGCGGCTATCGCCACCTGCGGGCGCGGCCCTCAACCAGATGATCTACCTGATCAAGTAACCTGGTACACGCTGGATGTATCCAATCCCGAAGCGGTTGCACGTACTGCCCGAACAATCGGCCTGGTAGATATCCTGGTAAACAACGCCGGCGTTCAGGTCGAAAAAACAGTGACCGAAAGCACAGACGCGGATTGGGATTTGGTGATGGGAGTAAACGCACGAGGCGTTTTTAACTGTTGCCGCGCCTTTATTCCGAAAATGTCTCAGGGTGGTTCGATCATCAACATTGGTTCGATCTCGGGCAATGCCGCTGACCCATCGATGGCGCTCTACAATGCTTCAAAAGCGTTTGTGCATGGGCTTACACGCTCTATCGCGGTGGACCATGGACCTGCGGTGCGCTGCAATGCAATCTGCCCGGGATGGATTGAGACGGGCATGCTGGACGCAGCATTCGAACTCGCCCATGACCCGGAAAAGGCTAGAACAGAAGCGCTGGCACGCCATGCGGTCAAACGCTTTGGTAAGCCCGCAGACATTGCTGCGATGGCTGTTTGGCTAGCTTCTGACGAGTCGTCTTTTGCGACTGGCCAACTGTTCACTGTGGACGGTGGTATGACTGCGGCCTCCCCCCTGAATCCGGGACTGTTCTGATGTCGGAAATCGAAAGAACAGCCATTCTCGGAGCCGGTGTCATCGGGGCAAGCTGGGCAGCGCTGTTTCTCGCGTCGGGTCGCAGTGTGACCGTATTTGATCCCGATCCGAACGCTGAGGCATCCGTCCGTAAATACATTGAAATGGCGTGGCCTGCGTTAGAAGAATTGGGCCAAGTTGGCCACGCTACCCGAGATGCGATCACCTTTGCACCGACCGCAGCTGAGGCCGTGCGAAACGCGCAGTTCATTCAGGAGAATGTGCCGGAGCGGTTGCCGATCAAACATTCCATCTATGCGGAAGTTGAACCAGAGTTAAGCGCTGATGTAATAGTTTCAAGCTCAACATCCGGCCTAACACTCGATGCTCTCCAACAGGGATGGCGCGATCCGAGTAAGCTCATCTTAGGTCATCCGTTCAACCCGCCACATCTCATTCCGCTGGTCGAGTTGACGGCGAACGACGCCACCGGTTCAGATGTTCTGAACCGAACGGAGACGTTCTACGAAGACCTGGGCAAAGTCACGATCCGGATCAAGAAGGGCATGCCCGGACACGTCGCAAACCGCTTACAAGCTGCAGTATGGCGCGAGGCCGTCCATATGGCGATTGAAGGCGTTGCCAGTGTCGAAGACATCGATAAAGCGATGTGGGCCGGCCCCGGATTGCGGTGGGCCGCGATGGGTCCGACGACGCTTTTCCACCTAGGTGCAGGCGACGGCGGTCTGCGGGCCTTCTGTAACCATTTCAAGGATACATTCAATGGCTGGTGGGACGACCTGGGCAACCCTCGTCTTGATGAGGATGTCATCAATAAACTGGTCGATGGCATTAACGATCAAACTCAGGGGCAAAGTACCGAAGAGTTATCAGCGCAACGCGACAAGATGCTTACGGCGATGCAAAAAGCTACCCAACACCTTCGGACTTAATATCAGGCTTGAACATTGGCCACGCGCGGAACTCGAATGGAGTACGGCCTTCAATACGGTCTGCAGTTGGTGTGAGGCCAAAACGGCTTCGATATGCCCGGCTGAAATGAACTTGCCCGTTAAATCCTGATGCTTCTGCAATCTCGCTGAATTTCAGCTCTGTTTGGGTTACTAGTCCACGCGCGCGATCAAGGCGTATGTCACGGTAGTACTCGATCGGCGACTTCTGGACATATTGCTGAAACAATCTGCTAAGTTGTCGTTGCGAAATCTTCAACCTCGCTGATATTTCAGGGATCGACAAAGTGGCTTCCAAATGTGCCTCCATCAAGTCGATTGCGTCCCTTACCACCCCAGAGGTGACATACCCCAGTGGCTCCACGTCTTTGGGGTTCTGTGATTGGCCCTCACCGCGTACATTGTGATGAAAAAGATATCGCGCAGATGCATTGGCGATACTCTCACCATCGACAGAGTGCACAAACCGCAAACCCAGATCAGTCGCCGCGGAACCCCCGCAACAAGTGAACATCTTTCCATCCATAACAATCATGTTCTCTGACACTGTGGTATCATGGGCCATTTCAGCAAAGGCATCGATGTGCTCATAGTGTACCGTCGCTGTCTTGCCTTTAAGCAGTCCAGCAGCCGCAAGAACAATCGCACCAGTATCCAAGCCGCCAACGATTGCTCCGCACGCCTCCCACTTCTGAAGGGCCACCTTAAACTGAGATGTTCCGTGACGTTCAGGTGACCAACTTGTACTCACCAGAACCAGCCAGGGCTTGCGCCCCGTCACGGCCGCCAATGGGGCAGTGTCAACGACTAGGCCGCTGCTAGACTCAACTGGTCCACCGAGGTCCGAGACATAGGTCCAAGAAAATCGAGCCGAACCTGTCAGGTAATTGGCTATTCTGAAAGGATCCACGAAAGACGTAGTCGCCGAAACATTGAAATGCGGACTCACCAGGACAACGATATCTAGCTTGCGATCAATTGGATGGATCATGGCCGATTCTGTAAAATGGAGTCCAAAAT
The DNA here is from genome assembly GCF_056543005.1 of Ruegeria sp. A5. Taxonomy (NCBI): domain Bacteria; kingdom Pseudomonadati; phylum Pseudomonadota; class Alphaproteobacteria; order Rhodobacterales; family Roseobacteraceae; genus Ruegeria; species Ruegeria sp. A5. The sequence continues at coordinate 103,224 of NZ_JBQGAV010000006.1, read as the reverse complement.
TGTCAATCGTGTTTCGCAGGAGTGCAAAAGTTACCAATTCACGGGCTCAGTGTCGTGATGCACACCATGACGGAATGCCTCAAATACATTGATGACGTGAAAGCGTTTGTTTGCACGCAACCCGCGTCCATCAATGTCATGTCAATGGTATCGATGGACGCGATGGGGCTGGCTGCGTTTCATAACGTTCTGGGCGAAGAGATTGAAAAGGTTAAAGGCTTGCCCTTGGACAAAATGACCCCTCATCTTCACGCCAAAAACGTTACCATGCCGACATACACTGTGCAGAACAAGGATGATGTCTGGACGATCCCCGAAGACGTTCAGACCACTTTTGACCTGAATCCGGGTGAAGAAAAGAAACTGCACTGGATCGAGGACGGCGATACGCGGCGCTTCATCGGCTACAACTTCTTCGGGGAACATCCCGAAACGATGATTGAGTTCTTCGACAAGCACATGGGATGACGGTAAAATTCCCGAGTGCACGATCAATTGATACGCGCTCCATCAATCGAAATGGCAGAGACCACTGTATGACCTCCGCCTAATCTGTTTATCTGCCAAAGAACTCTGCTACAGCGTCCGTCGACGCCTTTACTGCCTCGGGCTTGTAGTAGAAGTCCACATGAGAGAACTCATCAAACGCCAATTCCTCATGTTCATTCGTCAGCTTCTCAACGAACTGCGTTGAGCAAGGGGCTGTGAAGGCCGTGCTGCTGTAAATTGCCAGGGATGGCTGCACGATCTTGTCGGCGTAAGCTTCTCCAATGGAAATCAGAGACTGCATACCTTGATCGCCGATATGCATATTGGTGTATGTCGGAACCGCGACAGGGCCTTTGACCCCATCGCGTCCGTAGTAGTCATAGGATTCTCCGGCCATCGGGTTGACTCCCGATCCAACAAATTCTTCTCGGGTTTGCTCATCATTCAGCCCGAATGGTGCAACGTATTCCGGCTCGCCGGTTTCATACATCTTCTGCATCGAGGCGTTCGAGGCTGCGATCTGCTGGTTGACCATATCGCGGTCGGTCCATTGAAAACCATCAGCCGCCATCATGCCCGACACCATGGCGATCTTCTTGATGCGATGATCGGTCACGGCAGCCGATGCGATGATCGAGCCGACTTGGCAAACACCCAGACCGTAAATCTCGTCAACGAAAGGAAGCGTACCCAGGTAGGAAACAGCGTCCCAGGTGTTTTCGATCAGCCGGAACATGTAGCGGGATTGCTTGTACTCTCCGGGCAGCGCAGGGGACGAGCCCATGCCGAGGTAATCGAAACCGAGGTAGATGAAACCCCGCGCGGCCATTTCCGGCCCGTAAGTAGCCGGGATCTGATCTTTGACCTGAGGGAACGGGCTGGCCCCCACGATGGCCTTGTAGGTCTTGGTCTCATCAAAGCCTTCGGGCAGGTAGAGATCGCCCGCCAGATCCACGCCAAAGGATTTGAAGGTAACTTCGTTTTTGCCCGCGGTGAGATTTTGGGTCGTCATGGTCTTGGTCCTTTCGGGGTCAGGTAGCTTTGCGCCTTGCTAAAGTAAATTGTTTTGTTTACTTATGGTGGGGAGGTAGCGCTTGTAAACACGTCTTTTTACTTTTTGAGGTAGAAATCTTGAAACGCACTGAAAAAAAACGAAAAGATATTATCGATGCGGCCATCGATGAGTTCAAAGAGCAGGGGTTTCTGGGGGCAAAGACCACTTCAATCGCCAAAAAAGCCAACGTATCGAGTCGCACGCTCTACAATCACTTCGAGAGCAAGGAGGCCCTTTTCGAGGCGATCTCACAGATCATGCTGGAGCAAAACCGGAGCATGGAGCCAGCGCCCTATGATCCGGATCGTGACTTCGTCGAACAATTGAAGGAAGCCTTGTGGCGTTACATTGGGGTGATCACCGATGAGACCGCCATCGGATTGAACCGGATGGTCATCGCAGAATTGATCCGTGACCTTGACCGATCCCGGCAATTCTTCACTGAAACAGCAACTCACGATTACCCAATAACGAGACTGATCAGCGAAGCCATGGATGCAGGCGTGATCCGCAAGGCGGATCCGGTTTTTGCGACCAACCAGCTTCTGGCGCTCATCAAAAACTTCTTTTTCTGGCCAGAGTTCTTCCTTGGCGAGAACCCGACGCCCAAAGATGTATTGGACGATTGCGTCGCGATGTTTCTGGCACACTACAAAGCAGACGTTTGATCGATCATCACCGAAACAGATCTTGGATGGCGGGTTCTTGCACCCACCGGGTGAATGACGGCATAGTGATGAACCGAGTAGCTCGCTGGTCATAATGTCTGATGCGAGATCTGGTTGTACCTCAGGTAAAGAGCAAGGCATCTGAAAAGCACCCCCAGTTTGAACGCTTAGCGTTTAGTTTCAAAAGGGTTACACTCCCTTTTTGCGATGCGTGTCGTGCCGAGATCATCGTCCTCAGGCCTACCGGTACTTTCAACTGCGACAAATGCGAGACCCTTTGGGATCAAACACTTGATCGATGAACATTTGACTGGATTTCGATCAAACGACTGATAACTTGCCTCGCAGCGGTTTTTGGTTGCAACAGCGTTGCACAGAAAATCTATTGGAGCGCGCTATTGGTAATTCCGTTTCATGTCCGGGAAATGCTTCAACGCATAAAAGCACGATTTGATGCTGACCAGATACCTCAGCAGATGGCGCCAAGCGATGCTGAGTTTTCAACCTTACGCCCATCTCGCAAGCCGACCAAGGAGATGGTCGCACGATTCTGGGAAAAGTTGAAACCAACGGCCAGCGACAAGGATCAGGCACAAATTGCAGATTCGGCGGCTATCGAAGATGCCGAGACCTATGGCGCCAATATCGAGAATTTCATCGGGACGGTTAAGCTTCCAGTCGGGGTTATTGGCCCCTTACGCCTGAACGGAATGAACGCCAACGGCGACTTTCATGTCCCCCTCGCAACAACCGAGGCAGCGCTGGTCGCATCTTATGCCCGGGGCGCCTACGCCGCCACTCGGTCGGGCGGTATCAGTACCGCTGTTTTATACGAAGGCGTGCTGCGGACCCCGGCCTTTGTGTTCGATAGCCTGCTAAGAGCGGGGCAATTTGTGGATTGGGTGGTGACCAATGTTGACAGGCTCAAATCTGCGGCCGAAGCGACGACCCGTCATGGCAAGCTTGTATCACTGGAGCCATTCATTGACACCAACGTCGTTTTCCTGATTTGCCGCTATACCACTGGTGATGCTGCAGGTCAGAACATGGTGACCATCGCCACCGACGCCCTTTGCCACGCAATCGCGGATAGCTGTCCTGTTGCGATTGAGAACTGGTATGTCGAAGGTAATTTCTCGGGCGACAAAAAGGCCTCGGCTCTGGGGCTGGTGACGGGGCGCGGGCGGAAAGTCAGCGCCTCGGTTACGCTTCCGGCTGAGATTGTCGAAAAGACGCTGGGCACGACGGTCGAGGCGATGCTGGACTATGGCCGTGTCGCCAATCTGGGCGCACATTTGTCTGGCCAGTTTGGCGCACAGGCGCATTATGCCAACGGGCTGGCTGCGTTCTATATCGCAACCGGACAAGACGCGGCCTGCGTTGCCGAAAGTGCAATGGGCGTCACGCGTATGGAACCTAGGGGCGGCAATCTATTCTGCTCGGTCACGCTTCCGAACATCCTTGTCGGCTCGGTCGGCGGCGGAACCGGTTTGCCAAGCCAGGCAGCAGCGCTGAACATACTCGGTCTACGGGGCAGCGGGTGTGGCACGGCTTTGGCCGAAGTTGCTGCGGCCACGTGTTTATGCGGCGAAATCTCCATTGTCGCCGCGATTGCTGCCGGTCATTTCACCCGCGCCCATGAAAGTCTGGCCCGCCACAGATGAGCTTTCAGAACCGATTTTGGATTTACCAATCCGAGCGCTTTCCGCTTAAGAAAACCGTCCCCCTGCTGCTGGTGTTTTCCTCGGCCAGCATTTGTGTGTCTGCCCGTCTGGCAGATCGCCCCTTGCCCGAGTGGCCCGCCTTTGCCGCCGGTTTTGTGCTGGCCATGGCGCTGTTCTTCCAGATGCGGGTCTGTGACGAGTTCAAGGACGCCGAGGATGATCGACGTTACCGGCCCGACAGGCCGATCCCACGCGGATTGGTCTCACCAGGCGAAGTTTGGAGCTTGGGCTTACTGACCATTCCAATTGCACTTGCGGCTGCCTGGTTCTGGCACCCGTCGGTTTTGTGGCTGTTGGGCGCGGTTTGGATCTGGCTCGCTGCGATGACAATTGAATTCGGTGTCCCGGCCTGGCTGAAGGCCCGGCCGGTTCTGTACCTGCTCAGCCATATGGCAATCATGCCCTTGATCGATCTATTGCTGACTGGCCTCGAATGGCTGCCGGCAGGCGGCGCGGCGCCCTCACTATGGCTGTTCCTGGCGTTGTCCTTTGTGAATGGCTGCGTCCTTGAGATCGGGCGGAAATTGTGGGCGCCCGAAAACGAGATTGAAGGGGTCGACAGCTATTCCTCCCTATGGGGTCCGCGTATGTCGGGACGTATCTGGATCGGCTGCGTTCTGCTATCCTACGCGCTTCTCGTCGGCACAGGAAGCGCCACCGGAGTTGGCTGGCCAAGCGCCCTGATCGGCGCACTAGCGCTGGTTCCCTGCGGGGTTGCTGTATTCCACTACGGTCAGACACCCACTGTGAAAGCACAAAACAGGATGGACACTGTTTCCGGTCTGTGGGTATTTTTTTGCTATGCCACGGCTGGTTTCCTACCCTACCTGATCGGAGCCGTAGCATGACTTTCATCGTCGACCAAATGGATGCCAATGACATCTCTGTGGTTGGAGGCAAAGCGGCAGCCCTGTCGCATCTGACACAGCACGGGTTTTCCCCGCCCGCATTCTTTGTCATCACAAATGACGCGTTTCGTATGGGGCAATCGGGCCCGATCGCGCAAAAAGGCCTGCGACTGGCTGTGTCCAGCGCGCTTGAAACACTCGGGTCCGGGCCTTACGCGGTACGCAGTTCTGGCCAGTCCGAAGATGCCGTGGACCACAGCCATGCGGGACAGTTCGCAACGGTCCTGAATGTTCCCGGCAAGAGTGTGATCGCGGCGGCCAAGCAGGTTTGGCAATCCGGTTTCTCATCAACGGTCGAAACCTACCGCGCGGTCAAATCCGGCGGCGAGGCCGAGGCCCCCGCGATCATCGTGCAACGCATGATCGATGCCAAAGCGGCCGGGGTAGCCTTTTCCGCCGATCCGGTCAGTGGCCGGCGCGATGTGGTCGTGATCTCAGCGATTGACGGGCTTGCAGAGCAGCTTGTGTCAGGGGAAGCGGACGGAGAAGACTGGGTCATCGATGCAGATGGCCTACCGGAAAGCGCTCCTGACGCCCCTGCACATTTGACCGTCACGGAGGCGCGATCCATCGCGGCCCTCGCCCGAAAGGCCGAGGCGTTATTCGGTTCTCCTCAGGACATCGAATGGGCCATTGATGCGCAAGGGCTGCATATTCTGCAGGCCCGCCCGATCACCACGGCCCTGCGCCCTGCCCCGCTCGAAGATCAGACGCTTACCATTTTCGACAATTCCAATATCGTCGAAAGCTATCCGGGCATCGTCAGCCCGCTGACTTATTCCTTTGCCCTGCACGTGTATTCTCAGGTATATCGCGCTTTCGTTAGGCTGCTGGGCGTGTCCCGGCACACGGTCGCGCTGAACCCCACTGTGTTTGACAATTTACTGGGGCGGGTGGACGGGCGCGCCTATTACAATCTGATCAACTGGTATCGCGCGCTGGCACTGTTGCCCGGGTTTTCACTGAACCGCGACTATATGGAAACGATGATGGGCGTTTCTGAACCGATGCCGCGTGAGGTCACGGATGCTCTTGCCCCACCCCCCACCACCGGCTGGCACAAGATCGTGGAGTACGCGAAACTGGCCAAGGTTGCGGGCGGCCTGATCTGGCAGGCCATCCGCCTACCGCAGACCCGGCGTGATTTTTACCGCAGGCTGAACGACATATTACAGACGGGGCTGAACGTGGATGCCTCTAACGCGACCCAACTGGCTGCGGAATACCGGCGCATTGAAAGCACTCTGCTGGATCGGTGGGATGCCCCGCTGATCAACGATTTCCTGTGCATGATTGCCTTTGGCGGCTCGCGCAACCTGCTGCAAAAGTGGCTGGGCGAGGCCGGGTTGACCCTGCACAACGACCTCATGATCGGGCAAGGTGATATCGTTTCGGCGGAACCCGCGCAACGCATCGCCCGGATGGGAGAGTTGGTTCGGCAGGCAGGGCTTGCCGCTCCTTTGAAGGCCAATGCACATCTGTCGGTTTTGTCAGGACACCGGCAAATCGAAGCCGAGGTTGATGCGTATCTTGAGAAGTTCGGCGACCGGTGTACGGAAGAGCTCAAGCTGGAAAGCGTTCCGTTACGCGATGACCCGACCAGTCTGTTGCTGGCCATTGCAGCCAGCGCTGAACGTCCACCTTCCGGGCGTCAGGACGGCGATGAACCGGACTGGAAGGCTCTGTTTCCGTCAAACCCACTCCAACGGTACTTCGCCAAATGGATTTTAGGCTGGACCAAGGCGCGGGTGCGCGACCGTGAAAACCTGCGCTTTGAACGCACGCGCATATTTGGTTATGCGCGGCGCGTGTTTCTGGGCATCGGCCGCGAATTCGCTGCCCGTGACCTGCTTTCATCGCCAAAGGATGTATTCTTCCTGACAACACATGAAGTTCTCGGAGCAGTCGAAGGTTATAGCCTGTCACCTGATCTGAAAGGCATCGTTGCGCAGCGCAAACTGGAAGACGAAGCCTCGTCCCGACGCCCAGATCCGCCGGAACGCATCGAAATCCGTGGCCCCGCCATCGCCCTGGTTTGGTCCGAGAACGCAGAAGCGGAGGCGGACACTGCACGGATGAAGCACGGCACAGGTTGTTCTGCAGGTCAGATCAAGGCGCGCGCGCGCGTGATCCGCGACCCGCGCACTGAGGCCTTAAACCCCGGAGATATACTCGTGGCGCGCCACACCGATCCGGGCTGGATCGCCGTATTCTCGAACGCATCCGCCATCGTCGTCGAACGGGGGTCTCTGTTGTCACATTCTGCGATTGTCGCACGCGAACTGGGTATCCCCTGCGTGGTTGGCTTGAAAGGCGCAACCAACTGGATCGAAGATGGTGAGATGATCCGGGTCGACGGGGCAAGCGGCGCGGTGGAGCGGTGCGATGGATAGCAGTGAGATTGAGAAAAAGGCGGATTTCGACCATATCCGCTATGCCCAACTGTGGGAAGACGCGGATGTTCTCACCTCCGCCCTGGGCGATTGTGCGGGCAAGACATTGGTCTCCATCTGCTCTGCCGGGGATAATGCGCTGGCAATGCTGACACTCGATCCCGCGCGCATTGTCGTTCTGGATCTTTCACCGGCCCAGATCGCCTGCCTTAAGCTCAGGATCGCGGCCTATAAAGTGCTGACCCATCCCGAATTCATTGAACTCACCGGCTCGCGGCGAAGTACCCGGCGGGGCGCATTGCTGAACCAGGTTTTGGAAGCCACAGATGCCGAAACGCGCGCTTTCTGGCGGACTCTGATCACGGAAGTCGAAAAACACGGCATCGGTGGCGTCGGCAAGTTCGAGCGCTATTTTCGCATCTTTCGAACTTGGCTACTGCCTCTTGTGCATTCACGCCGAACCATCGACGCAGTGTTTGTTCCCCGCTCGCCCGCAGAGCGACTGACATTCTTCGACACGCGGTTCAACACGGTGCGATGGCGTCTTTTGCTGAACATCTTCTTCTCTCGCCTCGTCATGGGCCGCATGGGCCGGGACAGTGCGTTTTTCGACCATGTAGAGGGTAGCCCGGCCCAACATGTCGCCCGCCGCATCCGTCATGCGGGAGTCACCACCGATCCCTCGCAAAATCCCTATCTGCACTGGATTCTCAAAGGCGATCATGGCGACGCGCTGCCGATGGCGTGGCGTTCCGAGCATTATGAGACAATCCGATCCCGGTTGGATCGTCTCGACATCCGCCTTGGATCGCTTGAGGCTTTTGTGTCGACCGACGAAAAAGCCAGAGGATTCAACCTGTCCGACATCTTCGAGTACATGTCGCCCGAGACCTTCCATCAGGTTTACGGGTCGATCCTGACCGCTGCAGAGCCAAATGCCCGACTAGTCTATTGGAACATGATGGCACCCCGGAGGGTTCCGCCGGAATTCAGAAACAAGGTTGAAACCCTGACCGACATCGAAACACAGCAGAAGGCCCGCGACATGGCATTCTTCTATTCGGATTTCGTCGTCGAAGAGTTTCAACCGTGACTGTTATTGGGCAGATTCTGCTGGCGGCGGGGTCGGTGCTGGCTCTGGTCGGCGTAATGATGGTCATACGCAATCTGGCCAATACAGCGGGCCTGAAACCCGAAGTGCAGCGCAAGCTTATGCATGTCAGCACCGGCCTCTTTGCGTTGCTGCTGCCCTGGTTGTTTCCCGATCGCTGGCCGGTTTACATGCTGATTGCGGCCACAATCCTGGTGATGCTGGTGCTACGCCTGCCTCGTTTTTCGTCGGGTCTGGGTGCAACTTTGCATGGTGTGGATCGTACGTCCTACGGCGACTTTCTGCTCACCCTGTCAGTTGGGCTTTGCTTTCTGCTAGCCGGGGAAAACACGCTGTTCTACATACTGCCAATCGCCGTTCTGACACTCGCGGATGCAGCCGCTGCGCTTGCCGGGACCACGTATGGAACCAAACGCTACGTGGTAGAAGATGGCGACAAGAGCTTAGAAGGATCAGTGGTGTTTTTTGTCGTAACACTATTGGTTGCGATCATCTGCTTCTTGTTCTTATCGAAACTCCCGCCATCTAACATCATGATGTTGTGCCTTATGGTTGCGGCTTTTGGCACATTGGTCGAGGCACAAAGCTGGCGCGGGTTTGACAACCTTTTCCTGCCGCTTGGCTTGTTGATTTTCCTAAACGGCCACTATTTCAGCTCTTTGGCAGAGCTCGCCCTGTTGGCCGCCATGTTCTTTGCCGCCCTTGCCAGTTTCGGCGTAGTGGGAACCAAACTGGGCCTGACCAAACATGCGACCCGTGTCTATGTTGTCGCGGTTTTTTTGCTGCTGGCCGCCGCAAAGCTGCAGAACACAGTACTGCCGATCATGGTTCTTGCCACACATGGCTGGGCGCGTACCGCTTCTCCTTGTGACAGTAAGTACCCCGATCTGGATATCATAGCCGCCTTGGGGCTTTTGGGATTTGGTTGGCTTGCGGTGGGAAATGCAACGGGATGGGATGCAGTTTCCTTTTTTGGGCTCAGTGCGATGGGGTTAGCTATGGGGCTCACTGCTGTGGCGCTGCGTCCCATTCCTGTTGTTATACCACTTGCTGCGGCTGTCCTTTATTTCATTCGAACTTGGGCTGTTTCCCAGAATTCTGAACAGTCGAACTGGGCTGAACCGCTGACTGTACTGGCCCTGTTCTCATTAGCTTGTTCAGCCGCAGCGCCGTTGCTCCGACCACATTGGTTCGAAAAAGATAGGGTGCTCAGGCTGACGCTGTTGGCCCTCGCGCCGCCGTTGCTTTACTACGTTTGGATCGTTGCTGGATCGCTAAGTGGTGGGTTCTTTGCCGGAGTTTTTTCATGACCAATGAGATCATCAGAACGGCGGATGCAAAGCTGACCGTTTATCTGAACGGTCCGATCTGGGAGGGCGCGCGCGCCGCGACCTTCGGCGATTTTTCCTGCAAAACGCCCGAAGCCGGTGCCGAAATCCTGTGCAAAGGGATCGAGAGGGTGAAAGACGCCGGCCTCAACCGCATTATTGGGCCAATGTCGGGCGACACCTGGCACAGTTACCGGTTCGTCTCGGATAGCGACGGGTCCGCTCCGTTCCTGATGGAGCCTACCAACAAACTTCATGAGCCCAGGGTTTTCCAGTCGGCAGGATTTACAGAGATCAGCCGGTATTTTTCGGCCCGGGTGTCGTTGCAAGCCGCAACCGGGTCAGCACCGCCGGAAAGCGATGGGTTCGTGGTGGAAGAGTGGGGCGGAACAGACCCCGAGGCGCTGTTTCGTCAGGTCTTCGACCTGTCAACCCGCGCATTCTCCGGCAACGCGTTCTACAAACCGATATCCGAGGCAGATTTCCTGGCCATGTATATGCCAGTTGTGCCGATGATGAAGCGCGACCTGATCCTTTTTGCGCGCCGCCATGACGGCACATTGGCCGGGTTTCTGTTTGGCATTCCCAATTATGCCGAAGGCCCCAATCCGGCATCCGCAATCCTCAAGACCTATGCAAGTCTCGAACCGGGCGCCGGACGGCATCTGGCCCACCGGTTTCACAAGGCGGCGCTCAGGATGGGGTACGAAACCGCCATTCATGCGCTGATCCATGATGACAACACCTCCGCCGAGCGCAGTGCAGCGGAAGGCGCGACAATATTCCGGCGCTATACTTTGCTTGGACGGAAGCTGAATGGCTGACCTGCTGTCCCAATTCGCCACGGCGGTTAAACGGGTTCCCGACCGGACAGCCATAGTGGACGGCAAGGGCCGCGAGATCACCTTTCAAACCCTGCGCACGCGCGTTCAGCACTTGGCAGGTCGGTGGCAGGACAAGGGTATCCAGTCAGGTGATCGCGTGTTGTTGGCCATGCCTGTCAACGCGGACCTATATGCGAGTCTGGCTGCGCTTTGGACTCTTGGCGCAACCGTTGTCTTACCAGAGCCAGCCTTGGGGCTGGCCGGTCTGCGCCACGCCGCCCGAACAACGAAGCCAAAAGCGTTCTGTGCAGCGGGTGCGTATTCTTTGCTGAAATTTCTGGTTCCGGATCTCTGGGCCCTGCCCCTGCTGACGCCTGGTAAAAGCCGCAGCAACCCGGTGGCGCAAAAGGTACAACCGGACGATATCGCCCTTATTTCCTTTACTTCTGGTACTACTGGCCAGCCCAAGGCCATTCCGCGCTCGCACGCGTTTTTGATGGCGCAGCACGATGCCATCGCACCCCTCCTCGACAGCCGTATGGCCGAGCGCGATCTGGTGGCCTTTCCGGTGTTCACGCTGATCAATCTGGCGGCCGGGCGCACAAGTGTTCTACCCAACTGGAGGTTCAGCAAGCTGGACCGCATGTCGACTGTGCAGTTGGAAAGCTGGCTTCAAACGCAACAGATCACCCGGGCCCTCATCCCACCATCGCTATGTGAAAAACTGGTTCAATCCGACGATACCGGTCCGTTGCACACGGTGTTCACCGGCGGCGGTCCGGTGTTTCCGAATCTTGTCGAGGCGTTGAGAACCCGGCACAGCCTGTCGGTTGTGTGCGTTTATGGGTCGACCGAGGCTGAACCGATTGCCCATCTCGACGCCGCGGATATCTCGGTGAAGGATCACCGCGACATGACTGTTGGAAGGGGTCTTCTTGTGGGATACCCGGTGCCCGAAATCACGCTCCGCATCCGCGACAATGAAATTCAGGTCGCCGGCGCACATGTGAATGACGGGTATTTGAACCCGACCCATTCGAAGAACAACAAAATCGAAGAAGGTGGTGTCATATGGCACCGGACCGGTGACGCTGGCGCGCTGGATGATGACGGGCGTTTATGGTTATGGGGGCGCGTCGGGTCCGAAATTGAAGTCTTTTCAGGTACGCTCTTCCCCTTTGCTATCGAAGTCGCGGCACAGCGATGGCCAGGTGTAGATCGATGCGCGCTCGTCAATACCAAAGCAGGCCCCACACTTTGCGTCCAAGGTTCCGCGGATCACATCGACGATTGGACTAAATCTGCGCTTGGTTTTGACGTTCCAAATGTGATTTCGATTAAGCACATTCCTATGGACAAGCGTCATGCCTCCAAAGTCGATCGTACGAAACTTACACGCATAATAGAAACCTGACGCAATATGGCTCGTAGGCCACTGAGCCTGCACGCCACTACCCAAATTGCGATACAAATTGGGAGAAAGGCCAAGCATAACCTCAGTACGATATGAAGTCCTTCACTTGATCAAAACTATTCTCCGCTCAAGGCTGGGGTCAGCGAACGACGGTATCTCAAAAGGAAAAACTGTTAGTACTTAACATGTTCGTAGGGTCAAACTATTTCCCGAACTAAATCTGGATTTCATCCTTCAATACCGAAAGCAATTTCAAGTATCAGCACTAGACTGTTACAGCCTGAAGCAACTCATCGCGTGTCACGTCTTCCCTGGTGCCGTTGATTATGACTTCTCCTCGTCGCAACGCGATAAATCTGTCGGCAAGTTCATAGGCAAAGTCAAAGTATTGCTCCACTAGAATGATTGCCATTCCTCTCGTGGTTCTGAGGTGTCGGATGACTTCGCCTATCTGTTGGATGATGTTGGGCTGAATACCTTCGGTCGGCTCGTCCAACAGAAGCAAGCGTGGTCGTGTTATCAATGCCCGTGCGATCGCCAGCTGTTGCTGCTGACCGCCAGAAAGGTCACCTCCGCGACGGTTTTGCATCTGTTTGAGGACCGGGAACATATCAAATGTATCACCTGGAATGAAATGTTCGCTGGCAGGCAGACAGGCATACCCCGTTTCAAGATTTTCGCGAACTGTGAGCAAAGGAAATATCTCACGACCTTGTGGGACATAGGCTACACCTTTCCACGCCATTTGATGAGCAGGCAGGACGCCCAGAATTTCCCCGTCCAGTTCCAGACTGCCGCCCGATCGCGGATGCGTACCTGATATTGCTTTCATAAGGCTGGTTTTCCCGACACCATTGGTCCCCATGACGCAAGTCACTTCACCTTGTCTGGCTTCCATGGAAATCCCGTTGAGGATTTGCGAATGCCCATAATGCAAAGTCAGATCTGTTAGCTTCAGCATTGTTTAGCGCCCCAGATATACGTCGATGACGTCCTGGTTAGATGTCACGTGATCAAGACTGCCTTCAGCCAAGGCGGACCCTTCGTGTAGAACCGTGACTTTGCAATTCAGGCGTCGGACAAATTCCATATCGTGTTCCACCACAACAACGGCACGGGTTCTGGCGGCTTGTACTAGCAAGTCGGTGGTGTGTTCGCGCTCCTGCGGTGTCATGCCGGCGGCGGGTTCGTCCACGAGCAAAAGTCGTGGCTCCTGAGCCAGCAGCATGCCAATTTCCAGCCACTGCTTTTGACCGTGGCTCAGTTCACCAGCTTTGCGGCTTAGATTCTGATACAGGCCGATTTCGACAGCCAGATCTTCAACTTTCTGCAAATCGTCAGTGGAGGTTCGATAGAAAAGCACGTGAAGCCAGCCACGTTTGTTCTGAAGCGCCATCAACAGGTTTTCCTGCACGGTCTGGTCTTCGAAAACCGTAGGTTTCTGGAACTTCCTTCCGATCCCAGCCTGCGCGATCTTTGCTTCGGACAGCCCCAACAAAGATACGGATTTCTCTCCCCAGATGACACGTCCTTCATCGGGCCGGGTTTTACCTGTAATGATGTCCATGAATGTGGTCTTGCCTGCCCCGTTCGGGCCGATCACGGCGCGAAGCTCGGCCTCGCCGATCTGAAACGACAAGTTGTTGATAGCTCGGAAGCCATCGAAAGTGACCGAAACGCCGCTAACCTCAAGCAAAGTGCTCATTCGATGGCCTCCTTCTCGCGCAGGGCGCCGTCATCTGGTCCCAGATTTGCCCCATGCCTGTCCGGGTGGCGGCCGTTGGTCCACAAGTCGAACAATCCTCCGATGCCCTGCGGGGCGAACAGCGTAACCAACACAAAAGTTATGCCCAATAGCACCTGCCACCAGTCGACCCATTTGATCGTGTAAAATCCAAGCGGAATATCCGGGGCCTGTCCGCCCGTGAACCACGTGCTCAGAAGACTGACAAAAGCTGCACCAATTACCGCGCCGTACAATCGGCCTCGTCCACCGATGGCGACCCAGACAGCCAAATAGATCGAGGCGATAGGGGCCATTTCCTCGGGGTTGATGATGCCTGCTTGCGGGTAGTAAAGCGCGCCGGCAATGGCCGCGATACAAGCAGTCAGGGTGAAGACGGCCAGCTTGAATACCTCGACTGAATAGCCAAGGAAGCGCACCCGTGCCTCGTTATCGCGAATGCCACGGATGACCGATCCGAACTTGCCTGACACGATCCACGCCGCCAGCATATAGCCCAGACCCAAGGCCAGCGCCGAGGCCCAGAGGAACCAGATCGACACCACGTCCTGCGAGGCGGTGACACCTGGCAGGTTCTGCAGGCCGGACAAGCCGTTGTTCCCACGCAGCCCGCTGTCGTTCTGAAACAGATACAGGGCCAGTGCCAACGTCATCGCCTGTGTCAGGATCGATAGGTACACTCCGGTGACACGGCTCCGGAAAGCCAACCATCCGAAGACCAGCGCCAACAGACCCGGGACCAGCACAACCAGGATCAGTTGCAGGGTCAGGCTGTGGGAGAACGCCCAGATCAACGGAAACTCCGACGATCCGACAACGCCAAAGACTTGTGTACCAATCGCGTCCACCACTTCGGACGACGTCGGTGGAATTTCGGCCTGTGCCAGCGAGTCGACGACGATCAGGCGGGTGCGTTCGTACATCAGCCACATGCCGATCATGTAGCCTCCCAGCCCGAAGAAGGCGAAGTGACCCAGTGACAGGATGCCGGTGAAGCCCCAGACCAGATCCATCGCCACTGCGATCAGGCAAAGGCACAGGGTTTTGCCCAGCGTTTTGACGAAACTGGTCGAGATTACACCGATCCCGAATCCCTCGGACAGGATGGTTACGCTCAGGGTGAACAGGGACAGGATGGCAAGAAAGACCAGCACGGATGGGTTCTTGGCGATAAAGCTGCGTTCCATGGCTCAATCCCCCGCCGCGCGACCCTTGAGGGCGATAATGCCCCGCGGCCGAAACTGGATGAAAATGATGATGAAGATGATCATGTAGGTTTGGGCCGCGAGGGTGTTCGACGGGTTCATCCACTCGATCCCCTTCTGCAAGAAGCCGATCATGCCCGCACCTGCAAGCGCGCCCCAGATGTTACCAACACCACCCACAACCACTGTCATGAAACTTTGCACGATATAGTCGCTGCCCAGATCGGACGTGACCTTGGCGAATAGGCCAATCGCGACCCCGGCGATGCCGGCAATGCCGGAGCCAAGCCCAAAGGTCAGCATATTCACTCGCCCGGGATTAATCCCCATTGACGCCGCCATGCGCGAGTTCTGCGTTACTGCACGCATCTCAAGCCCTAGCCTCGTCCGCTTGATGACGTAGAGGAAAAGTCCCAGAAAAATAAGCGCCAGAACGAAGATCGCAATGCGGATGTAGCTGATTGAAACCACGTCATTCAGCATCCACGAACCATCCAACCAACCTGGAGCAGTCAGCGGGCGCGCCTGCGTGCCAAAGATGTTCTTGGCCAGTTGCTGTAGGGCAATTGAGATGCCGAACGTCGCCAGCAACGTCTCTAACGGGCGAGCGTAAAGCCAGCGGATCACCAACCGCTCCATAGCGACGCCCATCGCGAAGGTGACGGCAAAAGCCATTGGAATAGCAACCATGATCGAAAGCGTATGATCAGGGATAATCTGCTGCACCACGTAGCCGGTATAAGCACCCATCATGATGAACTCGCCATGGGCCATGTTGATCACGCCCATCACGCCGAAGGTGATGGCCAGACCGATGGCGGCGAGGAAATAGATCGACGCCAGTGAGATCGCGTCCAGCGTCAGGTCGAGTGTTTGGTTCAGGCCGACCTTCAGTTCGATCTGTTGCAGGGCTTTCTCTGCTGCTTCTGTGACCTCGGCAGATGGCTCACTGTAGGTTTCGAAGAATACATGCGTGTTAACTGCAGCGTTGACATCCGCGTTCGTGACCAAGGCTGGCACAGTCCCCGCCTCTGCCAAAGAGGTATACGCACGCGCGCGCATTGCATCTGAATTCAGCTGTGCGACGGGAGTACCCCCTACACGACCACCTTCTATATTGGCCGCCAGTGCCGATCTGATATCTTCCGCCGAAACACGCGGTGCGGCCAGGTTTCCTGCAACGAGCAAGTCATATGCTTCGTCAGATTTTAAGGCGTCTGACCCCGCTTCAAGAATAACGGCGACGTTCAGGTCCTGGGGCAATTCGGTAGCGGCTTGGCGGGCAGTGACGACCAACGGGTTCAGAGCCGCACGAACGTCTACGCCCAGATCGCCGGACATTTCTTTGATCGCCGCCACGCGGGCTGCGGTATCTTCGTCAAAACCAATCGTCAGCAACCGTTCCAGCCGCTGCTTTTGCGCCTTCAATTCTGCTTCGGGTTCATCCCCTATCGAAGCGCGAAGTGGCTCCAAGAGTGCACTTTCGGGATCACGTTGGATGGATTGCAATGCGGCCAGACGTTTTGCGCGATCCGGATCGGTCAATTGAAACTGGACCAGAGCGGTCCCGATCATCGCGCGGATACCGCTGTTGGGCTTCAGCTGCCTAAGCTCGGATTTCTCAAATGTACCGACGACTTCTCCGGTATCGAAGTCGGTCAATTCATACGACCGCCCCTCTCCTTTCTGGCCAGAAAAGAACAGACCGTCCGACTTGCGCATCCACATGTTCTTGGCTGCCCATGTCTCAAGCATCACTTGCGCCTGAGGCAAGCCGCTTGATGCAATCGCATCAATCGCCGGTTTGATCGTCTTGCGCGAGCTTTTGGCGATGATCTCCTGATGCTCTTGCAGGATCGGTTGTAGACCGACCTCTTGAGCGTTGGCAGTCAGGCAGGCGCACAGGATTGCGAGGCCCGCAAGGAAAAGTCGTACCATGTGGTGAAACCCGAATGTCTTTATTTTAGCAAGGCGGGCAAACAAACCCGCCTTGCGTGTCGGTTAGTAGTTCGACAGGGTCTGAACGCAGGTCTTGGTCTCGGTGTTGTACATACCGCAACCCAGCTCTTTCCAATCGGAGACGAGCACAGCCGACTCCGGCAGGAAGTCGGTCCAGGCGTCACCCGGCACGACGTCGGTTTCGCTGATGATATCGAACTGACCGTCTTCCTGAATTTCACCGATCAGAACCGGTTTCGCGAGGTGATGGTTCGGCAGCATCACAGCGGTGCCTCCGGTCAGGTTCGGGAATTCCTGCCCATACATCGCGGCGCGTACAGCATCGACTTCGGTCGAACCGGCCTCGGTCGCGGCGTTTACCCACATGTTGAAGCCGATGTAATGCGCCTCCATCGGGTCATTGGTCACACGTTCATCACCCATGGTGGCTTTCCAGGTGTCCACAAATTCCGCGTTGGCCTCAGTATCCGCCGACTGGAAGTAGTTCCAAGCGGCGAGGTGACCGACGAGGTTGGTGGTGTCCAAACCGGACAGTTCTTCCTCACCGACCGAGAAGGCCACGACCGGAACGTCATCTGCCGAAACACCAGCCGCTGCCAATTCCTTGTAAAAACCAATATTGGCGTCACCATTGATGGTCGAGATCACACCGACTTTTTTACCATCCGCGCCCAGCGCGACCACGTCCGCCACGATCTTGGACCAGTCGGAATGGCCGAAAGGCGTGTAATTAACGAAGATATCTGCTTCTGCGATACCTTTTTGCTTCAGATAGCTTTCCAAGATATTGTTGGTGGTCCTGGGGTAGACATAGTCTGTGCCGAGCAGAGCGAATTTCTCGACCCCCAGTTCCTCCAGGAAATAGTCCGTGGCGGGGATGGCCTGTTGGTTCGGAGCAGCACCGGTATAAAAGACGTTTTTAGAGCTTTCTTCGCCCTCATACTGGACCGGATAGAACAGAAGACCGTTTAGTTCCTCGATCACTGGCAGAACCGACTTGCGGCTCACCGAAGTCCAATTGCCAAAGATTACATCCACCTCGTGGACGGTTAGCAGCTCACGCGCTTTTTCGGCAAACAGAGGCCAGTCAGAGGCCGGGTCGACCACGACAGCTTCAAGCTGTTTACCCAGCAGACCGCCCTTGGCATTCTGCTGGTCAATCAGCATCAGCATAGTGTCTTTCAACGTCGTTTCCGAGATCGCCATCGTACCGGAAAGCGAATGCAGCACTCCTACCTTGATCGTGTCTTCGGTCGACAAGGCGGCGGTGGCCATGACAGCAAATACTGCCGATCCGGCGAGTGTGGATTTGAGCGATTTCATGTGATCCTCCTGGCGGGGCCGGGAGAGAGGGCTTGCACAAAGGCACACTCTTCTTCTACCTGATCCCCGCAACTGTTGTTGCGTTCCGTGTGGCGGTTGTGTTCGAGGTCCAATTCGCGCAGCCGTCACACACCCCCGGGTCATCTCCGCGGTGGCACCCATACGGTTTCTGCATCGCAGCAAGCTTGGCAACTTACCTTTAACCCAATTCGGAAAATCGGCGCGATCCGCCTATTTTTTCATCCAAGACCGAGGTCGCTGTCTAAAATTTAGCCGCGCGATGTCGAATTAAGCAGATTTCGACTCTGTAGATTAGTGTTCCGCCCCTTCAACAGAGAAACAAGTGGCACCAATCAAAGCTCCAAAGGTGCCCTATTACCCACGTTGCAGCCATATTGCCCACGCACAGTGCTATTCCACCGCGCGCTGCAGGTGCCGTCAGTTTGAGTACCAAGCAATTGGGTGACAGGACGGTGCTGAACAAGTTTCGCCAGTCCGGGTCTTATAAATGTCTGTTCCCCAGAACCAACACACCTGATCTTGACGCGGTTCTTCTTAACACGGCAGGCGGCGTAACCGGAGGCGACTCATTTCGACTTTCCGGTAAAGCAGCAAAAGGAACGGCGCTGACTTTGACAACACAAGCCTGCGAGCGCGCCTACAAGGCCAAGCCGCAAGAATGTGGCCAGATTACCAATCATCTGACTGTTGAGACTGAAGCCCGGCTGAACTGGTTGCCGCAAGAGACTATTCTGTTCAATGGCAGCGCTCTGGAGCGACGCCTGAAAATCGAGATGGCGCCAGATGCCGAGATGCTGATGGTAGAGCCGCTGGTCTTCGGCCGCATTGCGATGGGCGAGACGCTGACCGATATCCGTCTAAACGATCGGATCGAGATACGGTACCAAGGAAAAAAGGTGTTCCTTGACGCGATCCAGTTCTCGGGTGATTGGCACAAACATCTGTCCAAACCGCATATTGCAAACGGCGCGGGTGCGATGGCGTTGATCGTCTTTGTATCGGGGTCAGCCGAAGGTCATCTGAATGCCATTCGTCAGATGCTGCCCGACACCGCAGGTGCGACTATGATCCGCAATAACCTGTTGGTTGCTCGTGTTCTTGCCGAAAACAGCTTTGCCCTCCGTGGCACATTGATGCCGATCTTACGTCGGTTGAACAAAGACACGCTGCCTCGATGCTGGATGCTTTGACATGAACCTGACCCCTCGCGAAAAAGACAAACTGTTGGTCGCCATGGCCGCCGAAGTCGCCCGCAAACGGCTGGACCGCGGCGTCAAACTGAACCACCCCGAGGCGATCGCCCTGATCACCGATGCCGTGGTCGAAGGTGCACGCGATGGGCGTTCAGTTGCTGACATGATGCAAGCCGGGGCCGAGGTGATCACCCGAGAGCAATGCATGGAAGGTGTGCCCGAAATGATCCACGAAGTTCAGGTCGAAGCCACCTTTCCAGATGGCACCAAGCTGGTGACCGTCCACCACCCCATTCGCTGAAAAAGGAAACCAATATGACACGCATGCTTTTCCCCGCCCTGATCTTCGCTGGCCCGGCAGCCGCCCATAATGGAACGCATATCCACGCGCACGGCACCGATTATGCGGCGATGGGCGTTGGGCTGGCGGTTGTTGCGCTGGCTGCTGTCGCGCTGATCACAAAGCTGAACAAATGATCCCCGGGGAGCTGTTCCCGGCTGATGGTGAAATTACCCTGAACCCCGACACTGATGCGATCACTTTGATGGTCGCCAATACCGGCGACCGCCCGGTTCAGGTCGGCTCACACTACCATTTCGCCGAAACCAACCCGGCGCTCGACTTTGACCGAACTGCCGCGCGTGGCCTGCGCCTGGACATTGCGCCAGGCACCGCTGTGCGGTTCGAACCGGGGCAGGCCCGCGAAGTTTCGCTGATCCCGATCAGTGGTGCGCGCAGGGTCTACGGCTTCAATCAAAAGGTCATGGGGGCACTCTGATGCCAGCAAAAATCAAGCGCTCAGACTACGCCGCGATGTTCGGCCCGACCGCAGGGGACAAGCTGCGGCTGGCCGACACCGATCTTGTGATCGAGGTCGAACGTGATCTGACCAGCTATGGCGAAGAGGTCAAGTTTGGTGGCGGAAAGGTAATCCGCGACGGGATGGGGCAATCTCAGACCACGCGCGCCGAAGGCGCTGTGGATACGGTCATCACCAATGCTCTGATCGTTGATCACTCGGGCATCTACAAGGCCGACGTTGGCCTGAAAGACGGGCGGATCGCCAAGATCGGCAAGGCGGGAAACCCCGATACACAACCCGGTGTCGACATCATCATAGGACCCGGAACCGAGGCCATTGCTGGCGAGGGTCGTATCCTGACGGCAGGTGGGTTCGACAGTCATATCCACTTCATCTGCCCGCAACAGATCGAAGACGCGCTGCATTCCGGCCTGACCACCATGCTGGGCGGTGGCACCGGTCCTGCGCATGGGACATTGGCCACCACTTGCACCCCCGGTCCATGGCATATCGGGCGGATGTTGCAGGCGGCGGATGCTTTCCCGATGAATCTGGCCTTTGCAGGTAAGGGCAACGCTTCGCTGCCTGCCGCGCTAGAAGAACAGGTTAAGGCCGGGGCCTGTGCGCTGAAGCTGCACGAGGATTGGGGCACCACCCCCGCTGCCATCGACTGTTGCCTGTCGGTGGCCGACGCGATGGATGTTCAGGTGATGATCCACACCGATACGCTGAACGAATCCGGCTTTGTCGAAAACACTGTGGCGGCCATGAAAGGCCGTACAATCCACGCCTTCCACACCGAGGGTGCAGGTGGTGGCCACGCCCCAGATATCATCAAGATCTGTGGCGAGAACCATGTGTTGCCGTCCTCGACCAACCCGACGCGACCCTTCACGGTGAACACAGTCGAAGAGCATCTGGACATGCTGATGGTCTGTCATCACCTCGACAAGTCCATCCCCGAGGACGTGGCCTTTGCCGAGAGCCGCATCCGGCGCGAAACCATCGCGGCCGAGGACATCCTGCATGACATGGGCGCCTTCAGCATCATCGCTTCTGACAGTCAGGCCATGGGTCGGGTCGGAGAGGTTTTGATCCGCACGTGGCAAACCGCTGACAAGATGAAGAAACAGCGCGGGCGCCTGCCCGAAGAAACCGGTGAGAACGACAACTTTCGCGTCCGTCGCTATATTGCCAAATACACGATCAACCCTGCTATTGCCCATGGGCTCAGCCACGAGATCGGGAGCATCGAGGAAGGCAAACGCGCTGACCTCGTCCTTTGGAACCCGGCCTTTTTCGGCGTGAAGCCCGAGATGGTTCTGCTAGGCGGCACCATAGCCTGCGCGCAAATGGGCGATCCTAACGCGTCGATCCCTACACCGCAGCCGGTTTATAGTCGCCCAATGTTTGGCGCTTACGGACGGTCGGTGGAAAACTCGGCGATCACATTTGTCTCGCAGGCGGCCCATGCAGATGGGATCGGTGATACACTGGGATTGGCAAAGCAAACCGTCGCCGTCCAAAACACACGAGAAATTGGCAAGCAGGATCTTCTGTTGAACAACGCGACACCGCATGTCGAGGTCGACCCGGAAACCTACGAGGTGCGTGCGGATGGCGAATTGCTGACTTGCCAACCCGCCGAAACGCTGCCGATGGCGCAACGATATTTTTTATTCTGATCAAAAAATGTGCTGCGTTGCGGCGCGTGCAAGGCAGCAATGACCAAATACGCACTTCTAAGTGAGGCCAATATGACAGATATAAAAACCCATGGGAGGACCAACGTTTACGAGGGTCCAAATGGCACACTCAGCAACACATACAAACACGCGCTTTTCGCTGGCCGGTTTAATCGTATCCATCGGGTCGTCAATTTACTCGGCCCTGATCAGTGTAGCCGAAGCTCAATCTCGCGTCCGGCAAGTCGAATTCCTGCAATCGCTCAGCGACGAAGAGCTGAAAAACCGCGGTCTGACGCGCGAACGGATCGTGCACCGAGTGTTCTCGGACTCAATCTGGCTCTGACTATTCCCGCTGCAGAGGAGGTGATGGTATGACCGCCCTGCTCTGCACTGCGCGCCAGTATTCGGATCACACGCATGGCGATCCGGCAGACTGTCTCTCGTTGACCTACGACGACCGTTTTTTGCGGCGTAAGGTTCTTACCTGCGAAAGCGGCGAACAGATTCTCATCGATCTCGCGCAAACGACCTCACTGAACCACGGTGGCGCGTTGGTTTTGGACGACGGTCGCGAAGTGGAAATACAGGCAGCACCGGAAGTGTTGCTGGAGGTAAAAGCACCGGACCTGACACGTATCGCCTGGCATATCGGCAATCGGCACACGCCTTGTCAGATCGAAAAGACCCGCCTGTTGATCCAAGTCGATCACGTCATCCGTGATATGCTTCTTAAAATCGGAGCAAAGGTGCGAGAGGTGAATGAACCATTCAACCCCGAAGGCGGGGCCTATGGCCACGGCAGGACCCATGGCCACACCCACTGACGCCGACATCCTGACGCTGACACAATGGTTGTCCCCTGCCTATCCTGTTGGGGGGTTTGCCTACTCTCACGGGCTTGAAGCTGCGATTGACGGGGGAACTGTCGCGAATTCTCGGGATACTGAAGCCTGGATTTCAGATGTGCTTGAACATGGCTCTGGGTGGAATGATGCTGTGTTCGTTGTGGCGGCCTTCAACGCGCATGACAAAGAAGAACTGATCAACGTCGATATCGCGGCGCGCGCCTTTTGTGCGACATCCGAAAGGCTCATGGAAACCGAGTTGCTGGGACAGGCCTTTGGAAACGTCACTAAAGGTGTCTGGGAATTGGACCTTGGGCAATTCACCTACCCCGTCTCGATTGGACGGGCTGCAAGACTTCAAAACCTTCCCTTGCAGCTGACGACCAAGATGTTTCTGCAAGCATTCGCAAGCAACCTTGCCGCCTGTGCGACGCGCCTTGTACCACTGGGACAGACCGATGCGCAGCGGTTGATCCGCCAGCTGACACCGTTGTGCGCCCAGATTGCTGAAAGGGCAAAAAAGGCGAGCTTGGACGAGTTAAGCTCTACCGCGTTCTTGGGGGACATTGCGGCCATGAGGCACGAAACACAATATTCGAGGATTTTCCGCACATGACCAGTATTAACGGCCCGCTTCGCGTAGGTATTGGAGGCCCAGTAGGAGCCGGAAAAACCACTTTGACCGCCGCCTTGTCTGAAGCGCTGCGCGATGTCTGTTCGGTGGGAGTTATTACTAACGACATATATACGCAGGAAGATGCCGAAGCGCTGATGCGCATGCAGGTCCTGCCGCGGGACAGGATCATCGGCGTCGAAACTGGCGGTTGCCCGCATACAGCAATTCGCGAAGACGCCTCGATCAATTTGGCCGCCGTCGCCGAGATGCAGACACGTCATCCGGATCTCGATATTGTTTTGATTGAAAGCGGAGGCGACAATCTATCGGCCACATTCAGCCCGGAGCTGGCGGATCTGACCATCTACGTGATCGATGTCGCTGCAGGCGAAGAAATACCCAGGAAAGGCGGGCCGGCGATTACGAAATCAGACATCCTTGTAATCAACAAGACCGACCTTGCACCGCATGTTGGCGCTTCGCTGCAGGTTATGGAACGTGATGCGAAAATGATGCGTAAAGGAAGGCCCTTCTTGTTTTCGTCACTTCGTCACAGAAGCGGGGTCGACGCAATTGTGGATCTGCTTGTGAAAGGCGGAGGTTTAAGAATTTCGGAAGCGAATTGGACCCAGAGATGAAAAGGCTAAGATAGCTCGCCAATTAGCCCATTCCCAAGCCCTTTACACCAGTGCTTTATTAAGAATCCTTGGAGAGCGTGACCAAAAACGCAACTAAGTCTGCAATCTCCTGCTCAGACAAATTCAATTCCGAAAGAATGGCTTCACCGTCGGCGTGCAGCCTTTCAGTATCAATTTTGCTGTAATGCCGTATCACAGATTTCAGATCATCTAAGCTGCCGTCATGCATGTAAGGAGCGGTTTCAGCCACTCCCCGCAGGCTGGGCGTCCGAAAGGTTCCAAAATCAGAATGGCTCCTGCGTACATTTCGCACGGCCCAGGCATCTTTCTTTTCCGGATCGTCGTTCCAGTCGCCGTCCAATGTGTAGGGGCTAGAGAGTAAAATGTTCAATCCTCCGAACCGACCTTGGTCAACCTCGGTTTCATTCAGAAAATATGGCACACCAGCGTTATGGAACTCGTTGTTGGAAAACCTCGGACCGTTGTGGCAAAATACGCAATTCCCGCGCCCTAAAAAGAGCTGAAGACCTCGCTGAGCTGCTTCGGGGTATTCCTTAGCCGCTGCAATATCTCGGCGCTCCAAAGCATCGCGAAAATCGTCAAATATCGTCCGGTCGGTGGCTAAGGTCTCCAAGTAAGCAGAAAGAGCTTTTGCGGTATTCACCAGAAAAAGTTCAGGGCTTTGATCCTGGAGGTGACCAAATATGGCTTCAAAATCATCTATGTAGGTACTTTCAGAGATAGCTATCTTTAGGCTTTCGGCACTATGCGCCATCTCTTGTTCTTCGATGATCGGATGCAGGCTGGCTGCCCAAAGATTATCGCTTTTGCCACCCCAACCATACCAGCGCAGCCCGGCAAGGTTTCGCAGTGATGGTGTGTTTCGATTTAATAAATCACGACCGAGTGCCCGCGCCTCCGGCGTCGTAAATGCCTGTTCAGGATCATGACAACTTGCACAGGAAAATGCACCATCGACTGACAATACCGGATCGTTGAATAAAGCCTGTCCGAGCTTGATTGCTCTGGCGTCTTTGGAAAATCTATTGCTTGGATCCGGCTGGAAGGATGGTGGCCACGGCCCAAAGGACAACGTTTGTTCAATTTCGTCTTCGGTCAACAAGACATCTGCACGTACTGCCCCGGTCAGAAAAATTAGCGCAGCTGTCATCCACAGCTTCATTTCAGAGCAATTTCTGACGTGTAGAAAACCGATTGGCCACTGACGTCGACATCGATTTGCAGCTCCCACAAACCCGGCATGTGAAACAACATATCATCAATTCGGAACACTCCGCCGTCCAATGCGGTAACCTTGGGAGTATAGTTCATACCATGTTGATGATCGGGCATGATTGCATCCACACGCATTTGGCCCACAGCAGTTTCACTACAAACTGAAACCAACACCGAAAACGGTTGGGCCAACGGAATTTCGTCGACCGCCAGATAAACCTTGGGTGCGTTTTGAACTTCCGAATTCATGCGTTGCCCCGTCGCTTCACAAGCAACCGCCGCGCTGGACCATATAAGAAACCAAGCAGCGCAGTGGGTCATTCTGATGCCAGCAAACGTTCTGCGTTAGCATAGGCAATGTTGTCTGCGATCTGGTCCGGCAGCAAATCCAACCATTCACGCGAAAAATCGGCATGAGGGCCTACGTAGTACCAACGTTCAGGTGCGAACGTATCCGTACCGACCATGAACCTATCGGGATGGGCTTGGAACGCAGCCCTCCAATCCGGGTCGACACGGCCTCGCGAAACCATGTCCGAACGAAATGCCAGATCGGCCCATAGCCCGGGATAGATGTCTAGCGCATCGACCACACTGGCTGGATCGTCAAACCCAGAATGGGCCCACAATACCCGAGCTTCCGGCCATGTTTCGAAGATCAAATCAACGGCCTCGCGATCACCATGGTGGTGCAGGATTAGGTTCCGCTCTTTCGCCAGTGCAATCATGCGTTGGATGACCGGCGTTTTGATGTCATCTCCGTAAGCGTGAAACTCGCCGATGGCCTCGTAGTTGTTTTTTGCCAGGTTTGTTTCCAGATACTCGATTACAGTTTCATCGTGCATCCAGGTGTTGATCTCACCGCGACGACGATAAGGGCGAAGCGCCGGAACAACGATGTCCGGTGCCACGGCCAACAATAGCTGAGTGCCATTGTCATCCGAGCTGGAAATCAGCGCTTTACGCACGCCTGCATCTCGAAGGATTTCGGCCACCTGTTCAGGTGGAACCAGTTTGACGGCATCGTGGCTGTAGTGAATATGTGCGTCAAAGATCGGTCGCTGTTCTGCGACGGCGGTACTGCAAAATAACGCTGCACTTAAAATGGAGATATGTTTCAGCACCTCAAGCCTCCTCAATATCATTCAGACCCTGGCAAGCGTCACGTCGAAATTCACGTGCAAGAAAGGTTCGGCGATCTTACCAGAAAGCTCCATGCCATCGGGAAATTCTGATGCAGGTCGTTCAACATATGTCATTACCAGATCGTCCCGAACGCCAAAGACAGTATCCTGATCTAAATAGGGATCATTGTCCGGAAAAATCTCCGTCACGAGTGAGCGATACCCGGGGGCTTTGACGATAAAGTGCAAGTGTGAGGGCCTCCATGGATGGCGACCACAAGCGCGCAGAATATCACCGACTGGCCCGTCAGACGGCACGGTGTATTCAACTGGTTTAACTGTGGTGAACGCATATCTGCCATCATCGCCAACTGACATCAGCCCGTGGAAAGAATAGGTGTCCTGTTCTTCATCTTGACTGGCGTAGAGGCCGTTGGGTGCCGTTTGCCAGATATCCAGTTCTGCCCCGGCAATCGGATGACCTTCGGTATCGCGGATCACGCCCTCTGCAAGTAGAACCGGCCCGCCGTAGTGACGCTTCATATCGCCACCGATTGGCAGCGGGGGGGCGCCCGAGACGTGAAATGGACCTAAAACGGACGAACTGGTCGCATCGGCACTGGAATGCAGCATATCAACCAATGACGACAGGCCCAACACGTCCGAGGCTAGCACGAATTCATGCCTATCCTCGGTTTCCACCGCAGCGCAGCCTTCCAGAAACGCAATCCCGGCCCGCCACTCGTCATGCGTCAGGTTGGTTTCCCGCGCAAAGTCGTGGAGGTGTTTGACCAGGGAGCCCATGATTTCACGCATCCGTGGATCAGTATCTTTGGACAGGTACCCCATGAAGACGTCGGTGATATTGTATTTGGTGACAGAGCGCATCTTGTCCTCCTTAAATCAGGGCAAGGCTGAGGATCGGGAACTCGATCAGAATGAACAGAACGATCAGCATCACGAACGCAAAGGGAAGTGCGCCCATGAACACGTCCTTAAGTGATATGCGGTCATCGTTAATCGTGGATTTGATAACGAAGCAGGATATACCCAAAGGTGGTGTCAAAAGACCGATTTCAGCCCCGACCACGGTGATAATGCCAAACCAGATCAGCGACATATCAAGCGCTTCGGCCATGGGCAGGAACAGCGGTACCACAATCAGAATGATCGACGCGGTGTCGAGCAATGTCCCCAGAAATAGCATCAACAGAACATAGAGCAGCATGATCGACCAGAAAGATGCGGAATTCCCCGCAAGCAGATCCTGCAGTTGATTGGGCAGCCCGGCCAGCCCCAGCATGCGGCTGTAGATTGAAGCGGCCGTGATCAGGAACAGGATCGCGGTTGTGATGTGACCGGTTTCCAGCAACGCGTCCCAGAATGCGCGTGGTGACATCGACTTACGGGCAACCGCGATGATTAGCGCAACGAGAGCTCCGGCGGCCCCTGCTTCTACGGCAGTCAACCAACCTGTGTAGATACCACCAAGGACGATGGTAATGATGAACAGTGTCGGCAGTGTTTTGGAGGCTATCTCGCGCCCTGACATCCACTCGGTGTCTTCGACAACGCGGCCACCGACGAATGCTGGGGTGAAACGACCCATAACCCAAATCGCGCCTACATAAGCGATCGCCAGCATGATCCCCGGAATAACCCCCGCAAGGAACATGTCCCCAACAGATTGCTCGGCGACAAAGGAATAGATGATCAGCATCGCCGAGGGCGGGATGATCATCCCCAAAACCGAAGACCCGGCGACCACGCCAACAGCAAACCGTGGGTTATAAGCCTGCGCCATCATCTGCGGGACCGAGACCTTGGTGAACACGGATGCGGAGGCTATTGACGACCCAGTCACTGCGGCAAAGACGGCGTTGGCTCCAACGGTTGCCATACCGATACCGCCTTTGACCTTGCGAAATCGCATGGTCATGACTTCGTAGATGTCCCTGCCCAACCCGGCTTTTGAGACAATGAGCCCCATAAAAGTAAACAATGGGATGGTTGCAAAGCTGTATTCCATCGCGCTGTCGCCGACCGCCACTTTCAGCAGGTTGAGCGCAAGCGTGAAATTGTCCCGCACCAGCCAGATCGACACGAACGAGACCACGCCCAAAGCAATCGGAATGTAGACGCCTGCGTAAATCAGAAAGACGATGGCAACGACCGAGATCAGGCCAATCTCAATCGGCGTCATTCTGCGGCCTCGTCATGTTCAGGGGTGCGAATTAGATGCGGGCGGTCCTGCGCCGTGACAACCTTGAGAAAGAAGATCACGCAGGCAAGCGCAGTACCGCACGCGATGACCAGTTTGACCGGCCACCATGGCAATGTGAAAAGACCGGGAACTCCGAAGTAGTCCTGTGTCTCCCACATATGCAGAAATTCGGGAAAGGTCACATAGGCGATCAACGCCATAAAAATTGCGGAGATGGCATTGATAATGCGCCTCAGGTTGGCCGTTAGCCCAGGACGGCGGTGGTGTAGCAGGTTCAGAAACCCGTCCGAGCGCGTCAGCCGATCCACTCTGACTACGTCGGCCAGCTGCAAAAAAACGATCATCACGACCGAAAATTGCACCATTTCATAGGTGCCACGCAGAGGTGCCGAAAACAGACCGCGCGCAATGACGTCGACATTCAGAATGACCACCAACGCAAGGACGACAAGCGTACCCAATGCGTTGGCGGCGATAGCAAGCGAATTGGCGACCCGCGACAAGCCAGCAACTGCGGTCTTCAGCATGAAAGGCCCCTTTCGTGGATCGCCAGACTGTTACTCGGCCGTCCAGTCACGCACTCCGATAAAACCGGCGTCCTGCAGCTTGCCGAGATAAGCGGCCAGTATCGCGTCGCCTTGTTCACCGTTCTCATTCAGCGTGGCTGCCCATTCCTGTGCTACATTTGGCATTGCGTTGGCCCAGGCCGCTCGGTCTTCGTCCGAAACTTCGACAATCGTCCCGCCGGCTTCGGTGTATGCGTCCCTTGAGGCCGCAGCCCGGTCCATAGCGATGCCGGCCACATGATCACGGTAGTCAATTGCGACGGCCTGCAGAACGCCTTTGACTTCATCCGGCAACTTTGCCCAATAGTCAGAATTCACCGTGATCGTCTTGGAGTTCACGGCACCCAAGTCAGCTTTGAGCATGTAGGGAGCCACTTCGGCGATCTTGAAGGTCTTGGCGGCTTCAGGCCACAGCATCGCACAATCAACAAGGCCGGTTTGCAGCATATTGTAGAAATCGGTCAGGCCACCACGAACCCCCGCTGCATCTTTGATACCTTCGAGATATCGGAGGTTCAGTCCCGCCCCTGCCACTTTTCGGCCTTCCAGATCAGAAACAGCCGAGACCGGCTCTGTACAAAAAACCTGATAGGTATCGAGCACTACACCGGTCGCCAGATAAACTTGGTTCTGCGCAGCGAACTCATTTTGCATCGCTGGGTATTCGCGCGCGATCTCATCCACGGCTTTGGCTACCGCGCGAGAGTCCGATGACACGAAGGGGGTCGACCCCGATATCCCCTGACTGGGCAACTTGGACGAATGGAAGATAGTTGTGACAATGCCGATGTCGCCAAGGCCAAGCTGGATCCCTTCCAGCACGCCCTTCGGCTTTACGATCGAACCGCCATAGTTCTCTTGCCAGTTCATCTTGTAGTCGCCGGAGTCGGCCAGCCGCTTGTCCACTTCTGGAATGAAGAAGTTGGTGAATTCTTTCACCCACAAGGCCCGATCGGGATAGCCATCAATCACGACGGCGGAAATGGTCTCTTCTGCTGCAAGAGGCAACGCCATGGTGCCTGCCAGAGCAAATCCCATTAGGCTGCGTTTAGTCCAGTTTTTCATTTCTCTCCTCCCAGAAAGTCGGGTCCTGTCGATTTTTATTGGTTGGTTTTGACCCAGTTGACGGTCAGGTCCGTGCCTGCCGCTTGAAACAGTTTTGCGATGGCGCAATACTTGGCTGTCTCCTCGCCCACGCGTGTCAGATCCTCCTGACTGGCGGGCGTATCGCACTTCACAGTGAGTTCGATTTCGGGAAACGGAACATCGATCTCCTCTTCCATCAGGACACCGCGCCGATCCAGCCTGCATTTCGCGTCGATTGTCACAGTGCCGAGGTCAACTCCCAACCGATGTGCGTTCTTGTGCCCGATGACATTCGTACAGGCGATCAGGGCTGCCATTGCGGTTTCGGTCGGAGACGGGCCAAGATTTGTTCCGCCTCGTTCCACGGGCTCGTCGATAATCACGTCCAGATCGCGAATTGGGATCTCGGTTCGCGCGTGTGTCGGGCATTGAGCTGTCGTACGGTAGGTTACGACAGGTTTGACTTTCATCGCCACAGCGTCACCTCCTCATGCATAAGAGCAAACCTTTTCGAATGAGAAGCGAGGCAACTTGTGAAACAATCCTGTTTCGTCTGCGTAGCCCAGATTGCAAAGAAAGTTCGACTTGAGCGTTGTGCCCGCGAAGAATTCCTCGTCGACGATCTTGTTTGAAAAGCCAGACATGGCGCCGACGTCCAACCCGACAGCCCGGGCCGCGATCATAAAGTAAGCGCCCTGAAGCGTTCCATTGCGAAACGCTGTATCGGCTACATATTCGGGATTAGTTTCGAAAAGTGGCCGTCGATCTTCGTGCGGGAAAAGAAAAGGTAATTCCTTCCAGAAGTCCATATCATAAGCAATGATCGCAGTGACCGGCGCATCCATCATCTTTGGCACGTTCTTCGGCTTTAACGACTTGGCTAGGCGCTGTTTACCTTCCGCACTTTTCACGAAAACGAAGCGGGCGGGCAGCGTGTTCATGCTGGTCGCGCCGTTGATCGTGATGTCGTAGATCTCTTCAAGCAATTCGTTAGAAACAGCCTTGTCGGTCCAGGCGTAATGAGATCTGGATTCGCGGAGGATCAGGGCAATTGCGTCGTCTGAAAGACGTGGGATACGCTCGCGCAGATCGCGATGATCTTGCTGCGCCTTTGCGCGAAGTGCCTCCAGCTCTGCCCCGGTTGGTGCGCTCATGCTGCGG
Organism: Ruegeria sp. A5; assembly: GCF_056543005.1. Classification (NCBI taxonomy): domain Bacteria; kingdom Pseudomonadati; phylum Pseudomonadota; class Alphaproteobacteria; order Rhodobacterales; family Roseobacteraceae; genus Ruegeria; species Ruegeria sp. A5. The sequence goes on along the minus strand of NZ_JBQGAV010000006.1, from coordinate 71,879 downwards.
CCACCTTAGTCTCGGCGTCCTTTTCGTCAATGACGGGGCTGGCGCATATGCCGATGCCCTCAATTTCGACCTCGACGGTTTCACCCGGCTTCAACCAACGTGGATTGGGCTTTTTGGCGTGACCAACACCCGGCGGCGTACCCAACGCAATCAGATCACCGGGTTCGAGCGTGGTATATTCCGAGATCGTGGCGATGACCTGAGGGACCCCCCAGATCATGTTGGCGGTGTTCGAGCTTTGCAGGATTTCGTCCCCCACGCGGCTTTCGATTTTCAGGCCGGATGCTCCCTCCGGCAAATCTTCCGGCGTTACAGTGAAAGGGCCGATCGCGCCTGTGTCATCGAAGTTTTTGCCGGGCGTCCATTGAACGGTTTTACGCTGATAATCCCGCAGCGACCCGTCGTTAAACACGGTGTAGCCGAAGACATAATCCAATGCGTCCTCTTCCGAGATATGACGGCCGCGTTTTCCAACGATCAGCATAAGCTCGGCTTCGTAGTCGAGTTTCTCGGAACAGGTAGGCCGCACCATAGGTTGCCCTGCCGCCATGATCGAATTCTTCCCACGCATAAACAGCGTCGGATACTCCGGGATATCATACCCGCCTTCCTTGATGTGGTCCGTGTAGTTCAACCCCATGCAAATGATCGTTCCGGGAGCGGCAACGGGCAATGCCGGAGTGATGGAAGACACGGGCACACTGTCTGCCGCGTCAATTTTGGGGGCAAGTGAGTCGGCCAGTTCAGGCTTGGCTATCAAACCCATCAAATCCGAACCGACGACAGGGTTCAAAGCCGTTAGATTCACTGCGTTTTCACCGTTTACAGCAAAAACCGCTGTGCCATCCAAAGTCTCTCCCACCAGGTATTTCATTTTCACCATCCATGTCAGTTCACTTGATTTTTGCCGACTATTTTGCAATATGTCAAATAATATCGATATTTTTGGAGGACGCAAATGGTTGCCTGGGCGAACTACAAATCAGAAGCAAAAAGCCGTGGTGCACTTGCTTTGGAACTCTACGTAGTACTCAGCACTCCTGCCAAAAAACCCGAAGATGTAAAGGCGTCGCTACCTGACCACCTGGCCTATCAGGCACAGCTTGAACGCGCGGGACAGCTGGCTTTTGCAGGGCCAATGTCGGATGAGACTGGTGAGCACATGCAAGGAATGGGCCTGATTATCTATCGTGCTGACAGTCTTGAGGCTGCCCGAAAACTGGCCGAGGACGATCCGATGCACCAAAGCGGTGCGCGCGAATTTGAACTTCGGCGCTGGATGATCAACGAAGGCTCGCTGAGCCTTTCAGTTGGCCCATCGACTGGAACGAGTGCCCTCAGTTAAGAGCAATCAAAAGTTTTGCCTCGAACAAAGGAACGGTCGGATATGGACGCCATGCTTGATACTGAGGGTAAAGAGACATCAGCCACGCATGGCGCGTATCGAAGGCTGCGCGAAATGATCCTGACCGGAGAATTACCTCCGGGGCAAAAACTCAAGATCGAGCAGCTTCGGGGGCTTTTGGACACCGGCGCTAGTCCGGTTCGCGAAGCGCTTAGCCTTTTGACATCGGACATGTTGGTCGAGCGGATTGATCAGCGCGGATTTCGGGCAGCACCGGTCAGCAAGTGTAACTTCGAAGAAATACTTCTGTTGCGATGCAACCTCGAGGAAACAGCGCTGCGCGCTTCCATCGTCAATGCAGACGGAGCTTGGGAGGACAGGCTAGTCTTGCGTCACCATCATATGAAAAAGGCCAGTCAAAAAGGTGCGCCTGACTTCGAAGACGCCCACAAAGCGTTTCATATGGCCTTGTTGGAAAATGCAAAACTGCCATTGCTGCTACGGTATTGCTCGCAGCTATACGACCTGAACATTCGCTATCGCTATCTGGCGGCTGGCGGTTCGAGCTACAAGAAGCGGGACATTGCCGCTGAGCATCAGCAAATCTTGGACGCCGCACTAAATCACGACGCGGACAGCGCAACTCGGCACCTAGTTGATCACTATCGTCGAACAGGCGAATACCTGAGTAGTCAGATGGAGCCCTGAAATGCAGCGGAATTGGTTTCTGGGTGATCTATTGAACCAATTTCTGGAGCGTACTGAAATAGGCGTGGCCAAGATGACAAACGGTCCATTGCCGAACTATGTGAAGCGCTATTGTCTGCCGAAGGTGAAGTATCAGGTTTCACGCTCGCGTCTACGATCCTTGAGCGCTACCACACCCTGAATGATGCGGAAAAACTAGACTTTTTTGTCTATTTGAATGACCAACTTGAGTTGGACGCAAATCAGCTTTCTGAAGCAGCCCGCCTCTACGCCAATGATCGAAGTGTGAGTCTTTATAAAGGCTTAGTGAAGTTTCAGGGCCAAGGCGGCAAGAGTTGTTGCGACGGTTGAACCTGCCGTCTGGTGCGACGCAGGAACTTGTGGCCATGCGCGTCGACATGCTGCGCTTTCTCCAATCCAACCCGGAACTCAAGCGAACAGATATTTATTTCGTCCATTTGTTGTGCAGCCGGTTCAATTTAGGCTTCTTTGTCCTAAAGTAAATCAGCCGAGATAGCCCCGCCCGTTTTCTTTACAAGATCATCACCTATGAGGCGATGCACGGGATCAACGATCTGGACGATTTGGGGCGAATGCGCTATCAGCCAGATTGTCGTTATTTTGCGGCCTTTCATCCTGCGTTCCCAGATGCGCAACTGATATTCGTTGAGGTCGCTCTTACTGCTGTTATCCCAGATACGATTGACACGCTTCTATCAACGCTGCTGCGACACTAACCACGGCCAAGAAAGGCAGCAAAGTAATGTTAGCCGGTTTACCGTTCTGTTTTTGCTGCTTGTTGCCGCTTTCAACTACGCCCTTGCGACCGGATTTTGTTTTTCTGCTAATAGCTGCCCCGGTTAGGTTCCCGGGCCGTAGCTTCCGTCTTCGCGGTGCACTTCACGCCCTCTGAGCGGTGGAGTGAAGACACAGACAAGCCTCAGATCGGCCTTTGTGGCTTGCACCACATGCCTGTCATGTTGATCCAACGCGTAAAGGGTGAATGGCACAAGGGCATGCCAGGTTTCATCTTCGGCTGCTCTGATTCTGCCCTTACCCTCGATACAATAGCACGCCTCCAGATGATGGGTGTATTCAAGCTCCAACTCTGCACCCTGGTTGATGAGTGTGTCAGTGAGCGTGAACTCCATACCATCTGAGGCCAGAAGCAGCCGTCTGCTGTTCCAGCCCGGGCCAAAGACGTCCCGCTCTGTTCCAAGAATATTTTTGAGTGCTCTGACAATCATTTCACTGTTCTCTATCGGACCGCGCGGTTCATGCCTCCGTCAGACAGTATGCTCTGGCCGTTGATATAGCGAGCTCCTTCGCTGGCGAGAAACACGCACGCCTGTCCGATTTCCTCAAAAGTTGCCGCACGCTGTGCTGGGATTTCCCGGCGTGCCTGTTCGGACAGGTTCACGTTTTCGCAGAACCCCGGCAGAAGGTTGTTCATGCGAATGTTGTGCCGTGCATATCGGTCCCCGTAAAGCTTTGAGAAACTATGCAATGCTCCACGCAGCATGCTCATGGGATAGGGCGCACGTGGCTCGATTGTGTTCATGGATGAGATATTAACGAATGCACCACCGCCTTGTTCGATCAGAATGGGCGTGACGATACGGGCGATCTTGACGACATTTAGCACATACATGTCCAGACTTTCGTGCCATAACTCGTCGCTGAGTTCCAAAAGCGGTCCGTCAAAGTCAGGATCGAAGCCAACGGTTTTGATGGCCTCAGGCACGGATCCGCCATGCCCCATGTTACTGACAATGGCATCAATCCGGCCGTACTCGCGCATAGTGTCGTCAACCAACGCCTGCAGATCATCCGCATCAAGAACCGAGCCTCGACGGCCAATGCCGCCAAGCTCTTCCGCCAACGCTAACGAACGATTGGACGGGGACATTAAAGAGAGTTTGTAGCCGGCTTTAGCCATTTCAACGGCGCACCCTCGGCCGATGCCTTGCCCCGTACCTGTCATGAGCGCAACTTTGAAAGCTGACATGTGACCTTCGTCCAAATAAACCCGTGAGATTTCTTAGAGTCACCCCGTTATAACTCTTTGTAACCAATAGATCCTATCGATTTTATTTGATAAGCCTGTTAGTTTTTCTCACATGTCGAAAAGCCTTAGACATCTTCGCGCCCTTCAGGCCTTTGACGAGACCGCGACACATTCCAGCCTGACCAAGGCAGCGGGCGTGTTGAACGTAACGCATGGGGCGATCAGCCGGCAGATCAAATTGCTGGAGCAGCATCTTGGCGTAACGCTCTTCCACCGCCACCCCAATGGCGTAAATCTTACAGACGCCGGGGAACGCCTGCATCAATCAACGCGTGGAGCGTTTTCTGCGTTGCAGATGGGCGTGACAGAGGTGAGACGCCTTCATCAACGCCAGTCGATCACAGTGTCTTTGTCGACGTCTCTGGCCCTGAAGTGGCTTGTGCCATTGCTGAGTTTGTTTCAGCAAGAGCACCCGGAAATTGCGCTATTGCTGGATACAAATGATACCTTTGCAGATTTCGACAGGTCCGATGTCGACGTTGCGTTAAGGTTTGGAGAACCCGGTTGGGATGGGCTTTATCATGAGCAAATCAGACAAGAGGAATTGATCGTCGTCGCTGCACCAACGCTCGTCGAAAAATCACAGCTTCCGATGCGCGCCGAGGATGTGGCAAACTTCCCATTGTTGCATGACAACTTCAACGCAGGTTGGGACAGTTGGATCACACAAGTTGGGCTGGACGCGGATCACATTAAGGCGCGGAACATCAATTTTGTGGACAGCGCCGTCCTTCTAGAAGCGGCGATCGACGGCCAAGGCGTCGCCTTGGCGAGACACCTCTTGGCGGAGAGAGACCTTAAGCTTGGCCGGCTAATTCGCTTGGACGAAAGCCGCGTTCCATTGAACCGGGGCCTCTACTTAGTTTGTCGCCCAGGAGATCAAGATCGGGTCACAGTAAGAGCCTTCAAGAATTGGCTGATGTCTATTTAGAGCTTGGGCTATTTTGATGGCAGCAAAAACGGCCCCTGGTTCGTGTGTCACACATACCCATTTTGCAACTCATCTAATGTGCCCAACAGATTTGTAGTCGATGTACCGTCCAATAAACCGCAAACATCTCTGAACGGATGTATTGCGAAGCGATCTCTAGTTGAATGATCAGCTCGCTTACGGACCAAACGAAACACTACTTCAATAGCCAGATAGCAGTAATTGATCCTTCACGCGAAGAATGTCTGTTTCTACCACCCACACCTTTGACTGCCGCTATCCAACCGAATGGCGGCAAACAGAGATGCAAGTCAGTAAACGATAACATTTCTCAATTCAGAATGTCGGCAATTGCCCCTATCAGGTTCAGCACTTCATGTGTTTCACGGTTTACTTCGTAAACATAATCTCCGGCACGCACGTAATATCCGTTGCGCCGTAGTCCCCAACGGCTGGGATCATCAATGCGGACATACCCATCGTAGATGTAATCGCCACGTCGATATTTCTTTGCCTGTCCGGGCGGTACGCACGGGATTGCCTTTTTTGCCAAGCCCGGCGGACAATGTCCGGATTTGGATTTCACATGGATCGGCGAGGTAGCGCCGGTTCCGCTAACGTGCCCCGTGCTAAAGCTCCACAAGCTGACACTGGCGTTCGCAAATGACGCGCCTTGCACGGTCAGTGCCACCGCCAGAATCCCAGCAATCTTTTTCATTCCCAGCGCCTTTTTCAGCTTCTTAGCCTAGATATGATCTTGAATGGGCCTTGGCGAGTTCATAAGCGAAGAGTCGCTTTCCGATGCAGCAGTTTATTCACGAGCTGAAATCATCGGCTGCGATTGTCATCGCAAATTCAACTAAAGCATCGAAACGGGATGTTCTTCTTCCATCTGGTCGCCCGCCTATTCGTTTGTCTTTATTTCGCGAACAACATTAACTGAACGTGAACAATGTATTCTCAGAGTGTTCAAACAATCTCAGGCATAGTGATGGTGTTGGATCATTCGGGACGTTGTTCCATTTGATCGCTGACAAGGGGAAACGCATGATCAAGTCTGCCTTTGTGACTGAAGAGTCCAGCACAACAGCTGTGATGCAAACCTCCGGCAAAATCGCCGAAGAACGTTTGCCAACCACGACCAAATCGAGCAGTGGTCGCTTCCCTCCTATCGAAAATGCATTAACACAGATCGTCAAAAACAAGCGGCTTTCCGAGGCACATAACAACGTCTGAAGGCAGTTCAGCAGACCCCCGCACAATTCCCGGTATTCGTCCTAGATATTGGAATTGAAAACTAAATCCCGCTCCAGTTATGGGGCGGGATTTCTTTCTTATGCCTTTGGGAAAAAGGGCGTAGCCCTTGATGCGCAAAAGTATCCGGCCAGCCGCTACCCATCCTGTGAAGCCTTTGGCTGACCCGGGCTTTAGTACTTCCGTGAGTGGTCAGTACTGCGGGTTGATTGACGCAGAGAGCCGTTGTCTTTCGTTACAGACCCAACAGCGCCTTTACCTCATGTTCAACGGCGTCGGTCACGGGCTTGTTTGCGGCGGCTTCCAGTGCTTCCCGTTCGGTCAATTCCTGTTCCTCGACCTGGTCAGCCAGTTCTTGCACCTGTTCAGTCGCTTCTTCGTATTCGACGGCAGCCTGACGTTCATCTTTCAGGTCCTGCGCTGCTTCGATCGAAGAGTCCAAATCAGCGCGGGCTTCATCCAATTGCTCCTCAATCTCTGGGTCCGTTCCGCCTGCGTCTTCCAGCGCTTGTTCGAGATCCTCGACGCGTTCCTGGTTTTCCTGGACTTCACCCAACGCGGCTTCGAGGTCTTCTTCAATCTCAGGAACAGTCCGCTCCGGTGGCTCCAAGCCAGCGAGCTCTTCCAATTGTTCCTCAAGCTCTTCGCGCAAGGGTTCTCCGGCCAACACGGTATCTCGATAATTGGCAATTCGGCCTACGCGGGAATTGGGCGCTGCATTTTCTAATGCAGTTGCGCTGGCGTTGGCGGCATTGAGCGCCCCTAACTCAGACGGGTGGGCACCAAGAAGTGCCGCCATCTTGTTCCCCTTTTCCCTGACCGCTGGGCGAATGGACTCTTCGACAATTACTGTTTTCGAAGGCTTCTTGTACGTCCTGGGCTTTTGTTTGCTACCGCTGGTGGTCGAGCGTTTTCCAGATGTGGCAACCGTTCTCGACTTGCCTTTGCCGCTAAAGATATCCTTCAAGGAAAAACGACCGCCCTTGCCCAAAGCAGAGCGCGAAGATTTTGTCTTGGATTTACCGGTGTTTCGGCCACCAAGACTTTTGTCGGCACCTTTCTTTCCGCCTTTGTTACCGGCGAAACTGTGGTCACCACGATCTCCGCTGGCAGAGTTACCTTTGCCACCGCTATTGCCTTTTCCGCCGCCGTTGCCTCCACCGTTTCCTTTATCGCCGCCTTTGCCGTTGCCTCCACCGTTACCCTTTCCACCGCCATTGCCTTTGCCCTCCTTTGCAAATGCAATATCCGGCACCGCAACGGTGGCTACGATGGCTGTAGATCCCAACAACGCGATTGCCAGGGTCGATGCTTTTAGCAGTCTCAAACTGGTGATTTTCATATCGACCTCCTCGGTGGAAATCAGCGGGTATCAGTTTTCTGAAACAACTCGCTATGTTCAATAGTCTCGATTCACGCACGAATCCCCAATGCTCCTTGCCATTTAACTTGAGGGTGCTTGAACGCAGGGCTAACTGCTTGTTCATCATCGGTTCATGTCGAAAGACGTAGTCTCTAGCCGCGAAATACGAGGACTTTCATGCGCGCGAAGGTGATCTTGGTGGTTGCAAGCCTGCTTGTTGCTTTGCCTTTTGGGGAAGCGGCTGCCCAGACACGCGAGCTCAAGCAAGGTGAACTGCGCAAAGCGACCCTGACCGGGGACACCATTCGTTTGAAACGGGTTATCAAAGGTGTCGAAAAAGCCTATGGCGGCACCCCTGTCGATGCACGAGCGTTTCAGTCCGATCAGATTTACTATCGCATTCTTGTCAAAAAGCCTGATGGAAAAATTGTCAGTGTCATTGTGAATGCCCAGTCCGGTACAGTCGTTTCCAATCGATCCAGTGTTGGGCGTCAAATATCGAAAGCAGCCCGTTCGAACCCCGCCAACGCCAACAACAGCCGCGACACCAACAGCAATCGTGGAGCTTCTGCGAGCCGTGGAAACAAAGGCAACAGCGGTGGCAATGGCAATGCTGGTGGAAACGGCGGTGGCAACGGCGGCGGCAATGGCAACGGCGGCGGCAATGGCAACGGCGGCGGCAATGGAGGTGGAAATGGTGGTGGAAACGGCGGAGGTAATAGCGGTGGTAACGGCGGCGGCAACTCTGGCGGGAACGGCAAGGGCAACGGTAAAAAATAGGGCTTAAATCAAAGCCCTTGTGACTGTAGTTTTTGAATATGAGAGTACTTCTGGCCGAAGATGAACCGCAGCTATGCGAGCAGATTAAGAAACTTCTTAGCGCAGAAGGCCGCGTGGTAGATGTGGCCAAGAATGGTACTGACGCCCTGCACCTGGGTGCGACCGAACCTTACGACATGATCATCCTCGACATCGGGTTGCCGGAACGCGACGGTATTTCTGTCCTGCGCGAATGGCGCAGCGCGGGCGTCAAGACACCTGTGTTGATCCTCACCGCCCGCGATGGGTGGAGCGAGCGCGTGGATGGTCTTGATGCAGGTGCTGATGACTACATGACCAAGCCATTTCACATGCCCGAGCTGGCCGCTCGTGTACGGGCCATCTTGCGCCGACAAAGCGGTCAGTTGAACCCGGTTATCGAAATGGGGGACGTTATGCTCGATACGCGAAACGGTCGCGTCAGCGTGAGCGGCATTCCTGTTGATCTGACGGCGCAAGAGATCGCAGTTCTGACATACCTTGCCCACAACATGGGACGCATGGTGTCACGTACCGAGTTGTCAGAGCATATCTATGAATATGACGGTGACAGGGATTCGAACACCATTGCCGTCTTCATAACCCGGCTGCGAAAGAAACTGGGCTCTGACCTTATTACAACGGTCAGAGGACGCGGCTATATGATCGATACGGCCTGATGTTATCGCTGCGCCAACGCGCTTTGCTTGGCGGCCTTGCGACAGGCGCGCTTTCTGTCGGCGTCGGAACGTTGATTGTGTTTTCGTACATCAACACACGTGTTCTGGAACAATTCGACCAGACGCTACGTGACCGGCACACCCAACTCGTTGTCGGTTTGAGCGCAACGACGCATAACCCTGAGGCATTGCGCGAACTGATATTCGATCCAGCCTATGGAACGCCGTATTCAGGCAGATACTGGCAGGTTACCGATGGAAACGGGGCTACATTCACATCAGCCTCGCTCTTTGACGAGACAATTTCCGAACCTGTACGTGTGAGCGAAGAGGCAATCGTTTGGAACACCACAGGTCCGGACAGCGAAGCCGTTCGTAGCGCATATCAGAGAATCACATTCGAAGACGGAACCGAGTGGGGCGTAACGGTCGCCGAAAGCAGGCGAGAGCTGATAAGCGAACGCAGAGCCGCGCAAAACAACTTGCTACCGGTTTTTGGATTGGTTGGTTTGATTGGAGTTGCCGGTTCGTTGTTGTTGATGTCAGCAATTATTGGCCCACTCAAAAAACTGCGCGCAGATGTGGTGCATCGCTGGGACAAGGGAGATGACTTGATTCCGGAAGATTACCCAGAAGAGGTTTCGCCGCTTGTTCAGGACCTAAATAAATTGCTGCACAGGAATCGTGAAATTGTGTCTGGTTCTCGGCGACAAGCTGCGGATCTGGCACATGCGCTCAAAACACCGACGGCAATTCTCAGAAATGAACTGGCGACTTTGTCGGACGCGGGTGCAGATATCGAATCTGCAGATGACGCGTTAAATCGAATTGATGCTCAGCTAAAGCGCTCACTTGCGCGTATGCGTGCGTCGAACACCGCAGAACTTACGCATTCACGAACTGACCTTACCAATTCCGTCAACAGGTTATCCAGACTGTTTTCGGTCATGGCAGAACGCGAAGGAAAATCTCTGACGACAGATTGTGAGGATGGGATTCAGGTTCGAATGGATACTCAGGACATCGAAGAGGTGATGGGAAACCTCCTCGACAACGCGCTCAAGTGGTGTCGGACAACAATTCACATCGCCGCAAAGCGTGTAGACGGCGGCATTGAGATTTGCGTTGAGGATGACGGACAAGGTATTCCGAAGGATGCACGTGAGGGAGTAGTTCGATCCGGAGGTCGGTTGGATACCTCTGTCAGCGGCACAGGATTGGGTTTGGCAATCTGTGTTGATCTGATGAACGCTTACGGCGGCAAACTAAAACTGGAGAAATCAGCGGATCTTGGCGGCTTGGCCTGCCGAATACTTATATCAAGCTAAAGGTGGCCGCATCTGGTTAGAAATAGTCGTTGATCGCAAGCAATCAAAAGACGACATTCGCCCGCAAAGTATCGATCGCTCAAGATCCAATCCATTGTCAGCTTTGAATTATCTCTGCACCTCTGCTGGTAGCGGGGCTATGGTAGTCCCAACGTCGCTATTGCACGAATTGCGGTTGTGGCTGCACGGCATCAAAATTGCCTAGTTTCGCAAGCGCTGAGCGATTTGACCACATCGAAGGGAAGCGCGAATGTCTCTAGGGATGTTAAGTGAAGCGATCTTTGGTTGAGTACCCGATATGCTGTCACATACCATCGACAATGGCGGTTTGGGTCTCGGCATGTTCCTTAACGACGTACCCCAGAAATTTAGGCTGGTTTGGACCCTACTAGTTACTATTTAGCTCGCCCAGCCGCTCCTGTTTTGGGCCAGCGGGATTTGGACGAGCCAAACGCCTCTGGCCGTAAGGGACAAGGCTCTGCCTTCCCCTCGGGCACCCCTATTAGACAATACTGTGTCCTCGGCGGTGCCTGCGGGCCGCACTTCCCCTGTCGAATAGCATAGCCTCACCCTCTCCCGCGTTCGCCACGTGGCAGATCAGCGGGAACAGGCAGCTTCGCTGTCTGATCTGCAAATCAGACTTGATCCTCCAAAAGGAAAGCCAGATCACACGTAACTCTCTGCTGGAGTATTAACATGGGGAACTTGGGTCAGTTTAAAACGCGAAAGTCAATATCAGTTAATGTCCAACATCTGGGGTGCCTTCCGATATCGAACGCTCACTTCGTTTCTGGTCCAACTGAGACGGTAGGGTCAGGTTGGTGCGACGTTCAACAGGAATTTGGGGCGACACATAGTTTTTGCCATTCGGCGACACGCAAACCATTGAATTTGAGGCATTCGATCTTTTTTGGGCGCACTGGTTTTGCCTTTTGCAACTCAAAGGTTTTCCATTACATCAGAGCAGCCCGATATTCCGGTCCGCACGGTCCTCAGGTAGTTCGCCAACCATATCAAGACCGAACAAACCGATTTAATTCGGTTCGGGTACTCGATGTCAATCGCTGGGACGTTTCCAATACGCTGAACCTGAAGAACACTCGATCAATCGAGGCCCGACGACCAGCGGGCCAGAGAAGGTGCTGTCAAAGCCATTATCAGGATCAAGTCGTACAACGTCAGATCCGACTCAGCTCGTTTCAGCAGTTCGTCCTTCTTCTTGAGCCAATTATGGTCCACTAATTGATCCACACCACCGCGCCGAATTACCCGATTACATCAAAGCGGGACATCCCTCGCCCTGTCAGCACCTTAAATTAACGCTGTTTCGAGACAATTTCGCCCGGCCTCGATCGTTTGACTACCTTCTATGGCCCCATGTTTCATAAGTACCAAGTTAGCTTCGCTCACTTATTATGTGTCACCACGCAACTTCGAATTGAATTGAGACAGTCAACCCAGTTGAGTTATTTGTGGTCGATAAGAACGATGAATGATGATATGCGATAGCTTTCAACAGCGCCAATCCCAAACCATTCCCAACACTGTTCCGTTCACTTTCTAGTTTATCGAATGGAATAAAAAGCTTACCCAGTGTGTTTTCGGGAACGCCAGGACCATCGCCAACAACCGAGAGCGTAATGGTGCTTTCTTCTTGCTCAACAATCAGGACAGTTTTGGACTGTTCTGGACAATGACCGTTTGAGTTCTGCAAAAGGTTTGTGCAGAGCTGTTTCAGCATCCCTTCATTGCCTTCGGTTAACCGAAAATACACTCGCCTTGCTCGTCGATCACCTGTTTCGCCTTGGTGATGCTAAAGCTCTCGGCCTGATCCCGGCTTTCGAAGACATCCGCCCGGATCAGCGCATTGGTCTTACGATCTCCGTTGATGATTTTTTCGATACGGGCCGACAGGCGATACTTTCCGCCCTCGGCAATCAAAACGGGGAAAATGTCGAACCCTTTGTACGAGACCGGTTGCAGCTCCGACTTTTCACCGCCACCAAAGAGTTTTGAGAAGATTGACATTATGCGGTTCCTTTCTACTTAGGAAATTTGACCCCTATGAATTTCGACTACATCCCAGAAAGCCCAGCATTAGTGTTCAATAGAAACTGGCGGAAAATCGGGCTGCTTGCCGCCCCAATCCCGCGGGCGTTTTCTCCGACAGCCGCAGCTTCTACAACCGGAGGAATCAAACCGCGTTTATCTTGGTTGACTAGGTAACGACGAACCCGTGAGACCAACTCCTCCCGTATTTCAGATGGGAATGCGCCGTCGATAAAAATTGCCTCAAAGTCGATGACTGCGCAAATAGACAGCGCAGCTTTGGCCAGTTCCTGCGCGGTGGTACCGATCCATGGTTCGACATAGCGAGAAATGCTGCTCCAGTCCTGCGGCTTTTTCCACAAAATTCCCGGATCAACACCCGCTTCTATCAACCTGTCCTCGAGCAGGAACAGCGATGCAGTGTCAATCAGTTGCTGGCTTTCACCCAAAGGACCCGTCGTTCGCATGGCACCCAAGGCACCGGCATTGCCTTGGTTGCCCTCAAATACGGTGCCATTCAATGCAACGCCTCCGCCAATCATTGAGCCTATGAAGAAATAAAAATAGTCTCGATACTCAGCCCCGCGGCCATAGAGGTGCTCCGCGTGACACGCGGCAGTAGCATCATTGACCACAAAGACCGGCAGTTCGCTGAACTTGGCCACCTCGGAAAAGAAGTTCACGTTTCTCCAGGACCTGAATTTCTGAGCCGCAAGCCCAGAAAGGTCGTGCCACTTCCACAGCTCGAACGGTGTTCCGATTCCAATCCCGCATACACGGTCCCGAAGTTTCTGGGGTTCATTGGCCAGAAGCTCTTCCAATCCTACCTCCAGAAACCCGAACACTGCTTCGGGTAGCGGGTAGTCATAAGTCGTCGAGAGCTGTTGGCGTGGCTTACCGGTGAAGTCGATCAAAAGAAGATCGGCGCTGCGGCGACCGATCTTCATTCCCACCGACAGAATGCCTTCGGGATTGAGCTCCATGGGGATCGAAGGTTTCCCAACTTTGCCCTTCAACGGCGTCCCACGTTTGAGAATCTCGTCCTTTTCGAGCTTACGCAGAATGATCGACACGGTCTGGGGTGACAGGCCCGTCAGCCGCGCGACGTCCGCCCCGGCAGCAGGTCCATGCCGTTGTAAAACCGTCAGAATGAGGCGTTCGTTATGATCACGAACACCGCTTTGGCTTACCCCGCCGGTTAGTATTTTCAACGCCTCTCTTTCCATAACCTTAAACATAAACACCTTGTTTTCTTATGAAAAGATACGTGGGCAAATTAATAAATAAACTTTATTTATTTATTGACACAGAGGCTAGAATCACGGTTTCTTGAACGGGACCTTCATTGGAGGATGGAGGCCCGCCTTGTCGCTATTCCGCGCGGGGCCACAACAATTTTCTGGGAGGACAACATGAGAAATCTACTCAAGCTCGCCGCATCCGCGACTGCGCTGACTTTGGCCGCTGCATCCGCGCAAGCGGCTGGTGAAACCGTCTGCCTGATTACCAAGACCGACACCAACCCCTTTTTCGTTAAGATGAAGGAAGGCGCAACCGCCAAGGCAGAAGAGCTGGGCATGACGCTCAAGGCGTTTGCCGGCAAGGTTGATGGCGACCATGAAACTCAGGTTCAGGCCATTGAAACCTGCATTCTCGATGGCGCAAAAGGCATTCTGCTGACAGCATCCGACACCAGCTCAATCGTTCCTGCGGTTAAACAGGCGCGAGATGCAGGCGTTCTGGTCATTGCGCTGGATACGCCGCTGAGCCCGATTGACTCGGCGGACGCGACATTCGCGACGGACAACTACAAGGCCGGTCTGCTGATCGGTCAATGGGCTAAGGCCAAAATGGGCGACGCCGCAGCCGATGCCAAGATCGCGACGCTGGATCTGAACGTCAGTCAGCCGACAGTGGACGTTCTGCGCAATCAGGGTTTCCTCGACGGGTTCGGCGTGGACTTGGCGGACCCAAATGTCATCGGTGACGAAACCGATGCGCGGCTGGTTGGCAGTGACGTGACCGACGGTAATGAAGAAGGCGGGCGCCGCGCGATGGAAAATCTTCTGGCTAAGGATTCATCCATCAACGTTGTTCACACGATCAACGAACCAGCTGCTGCGGGCGCCTATGAGGCGCTGAAATCCATCGGGCGTGAAAACGACGTACTGATCGTTTCGGTTGACGGGGGGTGCCCCGGCGTCCAAAACGTCGAAGCCGGTGTGATCGGGGCGACAAGCCAACAATACCCGCTGTTGATGGCCTCGCTTGGGGTTGAGGCCGTGAAAAAATGGGCCGAAGAGGGCGTGAAGCCCGAAAACACACCCGGCAAAGACTTCTATGACACGGGTGTGGCACTCATCACCGACCAGCCGGTTGATGGGGTCGAGTCGCTGTCTGTCGCAGAAGGCCTGGATCTCTGCTGGGGCTAAAGGCAGCCCTACAAGGTGAGGCGCGCCGCAGCGCCTCATCAATCCTTTCACCAGCAAACCTAAACTTCCTGTAAACTGATTTCGTGGGCGCGATGCCAGCCACGAAAAGGGGGAGAGATGTCTGAAGCAAACCAAAACGCCCAGGAATTCGAAACCGCCGCCAACGCGTCAGAAACCGTAGCGGAATTTGAAGATCACCGTCGTGGTGTTCTGGGGAAGTTGCAGCATCTTCTCCATGTCAACCCTTCCTTTGTGCCGTTGATCGTTCTGGTCGGCGCCATCGTAATTTTCGGTCTGCTGCTAGGGTCCAAGTTCTTCTCCCCCTTTGCGATGACGCTGATCTTGCAGCAGGTTCAGATCGTGGGCATCGTGGCCGCAGCGCAAAGCCTTGTCATTCTGACCGCCGGCATCGACTTGAGCGTCGGTGCGATCATGGTGTTTTCATCCGTCATCATGGGTCAGTTCACCTTCCGGTACGGTATCCCCGTGCCCATTGCTGTGATGTGCGGGCTGGCAATGGGTACGCTGATCGGGGCTCTCAATGGCTGGCTGGTCAGTCGCGTAAAGCTGCCACCCTTTATTGTCACGCTCGGCATGTGGCAGATCGTTCTGGCGACAAACTTCCTGTATTCCGCAAACGAAACAATTCGCAGCCAGGATATCGAAGCCAACGCCCCGTTCCTGCAATTCTTTGGTACCAAATTCAGCATCGGTGGCGCGACCTTCACGGTTGGCGTGATATTCATGCTCGTTCTGATTTTCGTTTTGGCTTACGCGCTCAAACACACGGCCTGGGGCCGGCATGTCTATGCAGTGGGGGATGACCCTGAGGCGGCTGAACTATCCGGTGTGAACGTGCACAGAACGCTGATGTCCGTTTATATGTTATCCGGTTTGATCTGTGCCTTTGCGGGCTGGGCTTTGATCGGACGCATCGGGTCGGTTTCACCTACATCCGGTCAATTGGCCAATATCGAAAGCATCACCGCGGTTGTGATTGGGGGCATCTCTTTGTTCGGCGGGCGGGGATCCATCCTGGGATCGCTGTTTGGCGCGCTGATTGTTGGCGTGTTCACTTTGGGGCTTAGGCTTCTGGGCGCAGACGCACAATGGACCTTCTTACTTATCGGACTTCTCATTATCGCTGCGGTTGCCGTCGACCAGTGGATTAGAAAGGTATCGGGCTAATGTCAGACTCAACTCCAGTCGTCCAAGGCCGCGGGATCGTAAAGCGTTATGGCCACGTTACCGCCATCGACCATTCCGACTTTGAACTGCGCCAGGGGGAAATCCTGGCAGTGATCGGAGATAACGGCGCGGGCAAATCATCCATCGTGAAGGCGATCTGCGGCGCCACAATCCCGGATGAAGGCGAGATTCTGATCGAGGGCAAAAAGGTTAACTTCACCTCTCCGATCGATGCGCGGAATATGGGGATTGAGATTGTCTATCAGCAGCTCGCCATGTCTCCTGCCCTTTCGATTGCGGACAACATGTTCATGGGGCGCGAAATCCGCAAGCAGGGGTTCATGGGCAAATACATGCGTAAGCTTGACCGTCCAGCGATGGAGAAGTTTGCCCGAGAAAAACTGACCGAGCTTGGGCTGATGACTGTACAGTCGATCAATCAGGCGGTTGAGACTCTTTCTGGTGGCCAACGCCAAGGTGTTGCCGTTGCTCGTGCCGCTGCCTTTGCAACCAAGTTTATCATCATGGATGAACCGACCGCTGCTTTGGGGGTTAAGGAAAGCCGCAAGGTGCTTGAGCTGATCCAGGACGTGCGGGCGCGTGGCATTCCGATCATCCTGATCAGCCACAACATGCCTCATGTTTTTGAGGTTGCCGACCGCATTCATGTGCATCGGTTGGGCAAAAGGCTCTGCACAATTGATCCCAAGGATTACACGATGTCCGATGCAGTCGCCTTCATGACCGGTGCCAAGGAACCCCCAAAAGAGGACGCAGCGTGATCGAGCAGGACGTAAAGCGCGTTTGCGACCTGATCTCCTCCCGGCGGCAAGTTGGAGTCCGGACGATTATCGCAATCGCCGGCCCCCCTGCATCCGGAAAGTCGACCTTAGCGGAAGGCGTTGTGCAATCGCTGAACACACAACAGAGCTCGGCGGTTCCGTCAGCCACACTTGTACCAATGGATGGTTACCATTTGGACAACTGCGTGCTGGAAACGCGTGGATTGCTGGCGAGAAAAGGCGCGCCAGAGACTTTCGACGGGGTCGGGTTTTGCGCTGCAATCAGAGAGCTTCAAGTTACGCGCCACGAGTGCTTTCATCCCAAATTCGATCGCACAATGGACCTAGCTATTGCCAACGCCATTGCGGTTCACCCGGCAACTCCGGTCGTCGTCGTTGAGGGTAACTATCTTCTGATGGACAGCGACCCATGGAGAAACCTGACGGATGTTTATGCCGCGACGGTTTTTATCAGCCCAACTTTGGAAGAGCTTGAAAACAGGCTGCAACACCGCTGGATCAGCCATGGCTTTGACCCGGTCACGGCATTGAAACGTGCAAAAGCGAACGATCTGCCAAATGCAGAACTCGTCATCAGCACTAGTCGAAATGCCGACCTAAGATTAAACCAGAACTGCACCGAATTCGGGACGCGCCACGCGTTCTGAATTTACGCCCTGGACCCCGCCATCCGTCGATGCAGCGCCTCTAAGCGAATTCACGTGCAACCAATATTAGCTCACACACGATGAGGAAAACCATGAAATTTTCGTGGATACTGCAGAAGTAAGCAACATCAAAGATCTGTTAGACTTGGGGCTGATTGACGGCGTCACCACCTGCTGTTGGAAAGCAGGCCGGAGCGCACGGTCGTAATCCCGGCGCATGATAAAACGAATTGATACCTACGCCTGGGCTCTGATTCGGGGTTTTGAATTCGTCATTGTGGATGACGGCAGTACAGATGGAACATTTGCCGATGCGATGGTATTTGCACTTGACCACCCAATGCCTTAATCACCAGGTCTGTTGTGGCCACCAAGCAGACCTTCGTTTCGAGTGCGGCACCTATCATCACCAATGGCAGCAACGCGCGGTTCGGAACCTGCTGCACGAGCAAAACTGTTGGTGCTGGCGAGAGCCCGCTCAGAGCTCAGATAAACGATTGGGATGCCCGCGGAGCGCAACTGGTTAGAGCCTAACGTAAGCTGCTAGTCGCCAAATTTCATCGCGACAGGGGTGCCCATCGAAAGCTTCGCAAAGGGCTTTGCGAACCATTTCTTGAGCAACCTCCAATTCGAAGCATGAGAAACTATGCTTCTTGCATCCGTACCATCCTGTTAATTGACCTCCCAATTGTGTTGGGGAGATTTCTAAAATTTATTCTAAATGAAAATGATAGAAAGTAGCGGTAGCGTTATTCTCGCTTTGTTTCTTACCCACTTGAAGCAAACAGCCATGGATCTCCCGATCCTTAAGCGTGGTACAGAAGCGGATGTTGGGGTGGCGTCGGTTTGCCTCGCCCGCATCCGCGTTCGCCACGTGGTAGATCAGCAGGATCAGGCGCCCTCGGCGACTGAACTGCAAATTAGCCCAGATTTTCCCATAAGGAACTCAGGATCGATGAAATCGGGCGAGGTGATGGATGATGGAAGTGAGGCGAAAATGGTAAGTTTATGTCGCTGGTGGCAGAGCTATGTGTCGCTCACGCTTAACTAAGCTATTGATTTTACTTTAGCTGCCATTTCAATAGTGCACACGTTTTTCCATTTGCGTCTCAAAGTCCTTACATCATGTCGGCTGAACTCTAAGAGAGTTTCCATTCAACTAAAGTGTGGAATACATCGAGAGAAAACCCAAAGCAAAGATCGCATCCTGAAAGCGATGTCATTCTTTTTGAACTTTATTTGTGTTCTTTTGTCGACTGCCTTCGCCACTACTGCAGTTGTAAAATATCCGGAACGCAAAGTTTTCTTTTTGCCGGCATTTTGTCCGCACCATCCGATCGTTTCAGTCGCTTGGGACCGTCTTTTACCTTGATCTTCGGCTTTGCTAATGGGCCCTTCAAGGTCACGGGCCAGGGACTCTTCGAAAGCGGTTCGCCAATCTTGCGGGGCTGCAGATTTAGGTCCAAAACCTTCCCCGCCACATTAACACCGCCAAAGACGACGACTTGGACATGATCTGTTTCCAATGTGGTTTGTTTCGTCGAAATACTTCCATTGGAAATACTAATCGGTGCACGCAAACATACGATCGGAGCAACCTTTTGTTTCTCTTTGGTAAACACCCAAGGTAGTATCCCTAGCCCTGCCAGATCCAAAAGCTGGGTCTCGATCGAGCCGTCACGCATTGAGACCGTGGCATTGCCGTGCATGCTGTTGGCAAAATGCTTAGGTGAATCGGTTCCGCCGGTCACCGAAAAATCTGCATAGATGGTACCGCTTGCGCCCTTTTTGAAGTTCAGGTTGTGAAGAATTTCATCAAGCTGCCAGCCGCCTGCTGTGCCGGTCAGCGTGAGCAGATGCGCGTCGTTCGATAGATCCATTTGTCCGCTGACATCGAAATGAGCACCTCCGTATTCAAAATTCAAAGGTCCGGCCTTGAGTTCATTTTCGTTGAGCGTCAGTTCACTCTGCAAACTGCTTATGCCTTTGGCACCCTCTATGTGCCGAAGGTCAACGTCGACATCCATATCCACACCGGACAAGAGAATTGAACGCCCAATAGGTTTAAGCGTTACATCTGTTAGAGGACTAGTGTCGCCGGATTCTTCAATGAAGTCTTCCTCGTCGGGGTCTAGACCGCCTATTTTCCTCAATTGTGCAGCGGCCTGAACGATGGTTCGGATCTGATCTATCTTTATCAAGTCACTCTCTATGGAACCCTGCAGTACAGGATCACTCGTTGCATCATCAAGATCGGCCACAATTTGCAGGACAGAGTCTGCAACCTTGACTTTGGCATTCGCATCCCAATCGGTTCCTTCGCTGGCAAGGCCAATTTCAAAGTTAGCCTGTCCAGTTTCCACCCGTTCAAGCGATAGGGCTTCTAATAGGTCCGCTCCGGAGGGGACTTCTACTTGAATTGCCAAATCCAGGTTCTCGAATTTGAGCACATTTTTTACAGAGCCATGCACCTCAAGGTTCCAAAGTTCCGTTTCGCTTGTCTGGCCATCCAAATTTGTCAGCGAAAGCTGATTGATGTCGCCGTTCAAATGAAAGTTACCAGAAAATCGACCAAGTTGATCATCCGGTCCCAGAAGCTCTGGTGAGATCAAGCTGCTTGCGGGTATATCCATTAACCCATCGGCCAATATGCCTTGTAATTGCAACGCGTCTTCGACCGAACCGTTCAAAATGATAAATGGATCAGCAGGGTTCCCAATTCTCAAATTGATGTTTCCAACACTCAAGGCGCCTTCGGGTGTTCTGGAAAGCTCGGAAAACTTAATCGGGGGCGGCCCTTCACCAGAGGTATCCAATGTGAACCCGTTGGTTTCAATGACCATTTGCCGCTGCGGGACCTGCCCGGGTACGCTATCGATAACCATGTCAACTGCTATTAGTTTTAGATCATACCGCGACGCGGCTGGGGCGGGTTCAGCATCTTCAGGGTACAACCGAATGCGGGTTGTCAGGGATACGTCTTCTGGGTTTCCCAACTCTCCGATTTGTCCCGTCAGCGAAAGGCTTTGCCCACCATCCAATTCAGTCAATACAGCTAGGTCATCAATCCGGGCTACGCCGTCGATTGATTTGAATGTTGCACTAATGCTTCCTGAACCCTCCAGAACGCGGTTGAGCTTCAGGATATCAAGAAGCTGACCAAGTTCGGCAACCTCTATGGTCGTATTCACTTGTAGCCCGTTCTCTTGAGGGACTTCTTCGGCGGCAATCGCAATCTGTTCGAAGTTCACCGCGACCTGAAACGGGTCGTCCGCGGGAATGCTCGCGTTCAGATCAAACTTCTCTTCATTTAGTGAACCAGCCCCAACCGCGGTCACAACGTCGGTTTCTGTATCACGCTTTAAATTCAGCTCAGGAAGCTGCAGATCCAGACCAAGCCCGTTTAGATCGTTCTGGTAAAGAACGGTGACATCGGTCAGGTCAATTTCGTGGTCCGTTAGAATTCCAGCCACAGACAGGTTTGCAGGTTTGGCCGGATCCCCGGCATTAGTGCCCGTTTGGGAAGTGGACTGCCAGTTTCCGACACCGTCTTTGTCCGTGATCAAGTTGAGGTGAACACCCGAGATAGAAAGCTTACTCAGCGACAATTTGCTGTTCCAAAGGTCGCGGGCGGAAATTTTGAACTCAAGTTTGTCGATTGCTGCCAGGTTCGCTTCGGTCTTGATCGCGCCGGGTAGTACCAATCCCGCTGCGGATACCTGCAGTTGCCGACCAAGGCCTAGACGCACTTCATCTTCTATTAACACGTCCTGACCAAGTTTCTTCGAGATTAGGTTTTCAACAAAAGTGGTTCTGAAAGAAGAAAACAACGCAGAGGACAGGAAAAGCCATGCCACAACAACCGCGACGAACGCGACAGCGCAACAAACCTTTACACTTCTTGTGATGAACCGCACGCTTTTCTCCTAAGGTTCTGATTCCTTTCTTGGGCAGACTAGACCATTAAAGCATCATGTTAATGGAATATGTGGCTTCCTATTTTGCTGAACCCTAAATGACCTTGACCATTTAGCCGACTTCTCTTGCGGAATTGGTCGGGCGGCCAAGAAACGGTTAAAGGACTAAATTTAGGATGTGCTGCTGATCCAGTTTCAAAATAGCTGGCTTGAAACGCGTTTAACGTTTCATAAACGAGCACATTGCATTAGCTTTGACGACTGCGCCTGGACGCCCCAATTAAACTAGACGCGGTTAAAATGCTTCAATTTCCCACATCCATCTAATTACTGTTATATGTGAATTCTTCAAACGACGGGGACACAATGAATTCGCTAACTAGAATAACACGTGGGATAGGCGTCGCTTTCAAGGACGGTAGAGTGAAAGGCCTTCTTGCCTTCACAGTCGGAATGATTTTATGGGCCTCGGTCTTCTACCACTTTGTCGAAGGTTGGAGTTGGCTAGACTCGATCTACTTTTCCGTAGTGACAATTTCGACCGTAGGGTTCGGTGACTTCTCACCTGAAACTGCGGCGGGGAAAATCTTCACAATGGTGTATATCATTGTAGGCTTGGGTGTTTTCGTGACTGCGGCGACCACAGTGGCAGATACAATCTTGTCCCAAGACGACGAAAAAACGGACAAATAGATTATCCCAAATTAAGGCAATTTGAGTTCATGCGCAGGTATCAGTGCGACCGCGCATCTGAAGCCGTGCCTCGGATTCACTCGTACCTTCAAACTGATAGATGATCGCCGAAAACTCAAAAAATATACATATTACGTTTTTTGAGTGTATTGTTTGGAAAACAGATAGTGGAGGGATGGAATGGAAAAGACCCAGGACGCGAAGATTGTCGACCTCGCGATACGATTGCTCTTTCTCGGATTATTCCTCTACAGCGCCCTGGTCATGGTGGCTCCGCTTGCAAGTGTGGTTATCTGGGCAACGATACTCTGCGTCGCGCTCTACCCGGCATTTGATTGGCTGCAATCCAAGCTGGGAGGACGTAAGAAGCTTGCCACAACAATTATCGTTCTGTTGGGCCTTGTTCTGACCCTGGGGCCAGTCGCAACTGCGGTGTCTGGTGCTGCAGAACTAGGGTCTGAATTCGCGGAACAAGCAGACAAGGGTGAATTGAAAATCCCCCCTGCGCCCGAGGGCCTCAAGGAATTGCCGTTGGTTGGAAATAAAATCTCCGATGTCTGGGGAATGTTTGAGCGCAATCTTGACGGCGCGCTTGCAAAATACGGCGCGCAAATCCTTGAGATCACCAAATCGCTCTTCGGAAAGGTGTTGGGCATTGGTATCGGGCTTCTTGGCTTAGCTCTGTCCGTATTGATTATGGGGGCATTGTTCAGCCCGGGGCCAAATTTGGTCCAGGGTCTTCAGCGCTTTGCCAACCGTGTCTTTGCACCACGCGGCGGTGAATTCGTGACACTGGCAGGCGCAACGATCCGGAACGTTACAAAAGGCGTGATTGGCGTAGCAGCCATTCAGGCTGTTTTCGTTTGGATACTGCTGGCTTTGTTTGGGATTTCTTCGGCCGCCACACTGGCATTTGTCTGCCTCATACTCTCAATTATCCAAATCGGGCCCGGATTGGTTCTTATACCGGTAATTATCTACGCATGGAGCTCCATGTCTGGCGGAACTGCTTTGATCTTCACCATACTGGCCGTTCCAGTCATGATAATGGACAGTTTCCTAAGACCCGTGTTCATCTCAAAAGGCCTTGAGACTCCCATGTTGGTCATCCTCATCGGTGTTCTCGGAGGTATGATGGCGTACGGTTTGATCGGCGTTTTTATGGGGCCGGTACTCTTTGCTGTCTTCTATGAGCTGTTCAAGGTTTGGATTGATACCTCGCCCGAAGCCGATGACGCTGCTGAAGGTGCGGTGAAATGAGAAAGACAATATGGACAACCCTCGCTGTCATTCTGTTTTTTCTTGTTTGGTACTTGGTCGCTGATCGGAAAACGCCATTTACAGGGAACGCCAGAGTAAAAGCTGTGGCCACCCAAATCGTGCCTCAGGTGACCGGAACGGTAACGGAAGTTTTGGTAGAAAACGGCCAAGTCGTTTCGGCAGGTGATGTTCTGGTTCGAATAGATTCCAGACCCTACGAAATCGAGCGTTCAAAGGCGGAAGCTGATCTTGAAGCGGCAACCCAAGAGGTGGGTGCGTCTTCGGCAGAGGTAAGTGCGGCACAAGCCCAACTCGCAAGGGCGCAGAGCGATCTGGATACGATGCGCATTCAGACGGAACGTGTATTTGCGCTCGAAAAGAAAGGGTTGATTGCCGTCTCAAAGGCCGATGATGCACGAGGACAACTGGCAGAATCTGAGGCAAACTTTGAGAACGCAAAAGCTGATTTGGAAAAAGCGAAGCAAAGGCTTGGTGACGATGGGATTGAAAACCCGAAAATCCAGCGCGCACTGGCGGCCTTGGCGGATGCGGAGTTGAACCTTGAATGGACCGAACTGCGTGCTCCGGCGACAGGTGTCATTTCTAATCTGCTGATTGCCCCCGGAACGTATGCGCGATCCGGTCAGGATCTTTTGACGTTTCTGGATGCAACCGACGTCTGGATAGAGGCGTATTTTACCGAGAACAATCTGGGAAGAGCTTCAATAGGGTCTCCGGTTGATGTGGTGTTGGATATGCATCCAGGTAAGATCGTTCCGGGCGTAATTGAGAGCTTTAGTGCTGCTGTTTCTTTGAGTGGCGGTGATGAGCCGGGGCAATTGGCGAGCCCGCCAAGCACCAAGGGATTTTTGCGGGAGCCTGAAAGGTTTCCGGTCAGGATTGTTTTACCCGGCTATGAAGCTGGAAGTGCCGAAGACGATCTTCGCTTTCAACTGAACGGGCAGGCCGATGTGATCATGTATCTAAGCGACAACTCGTTGCTGAACCTCGTGGGCCGCGCCTACATCCGCGTGGTTTCAATCTTCTCCTATGCGTACTGAGGATCAAAGCTCTGTCACCCGGCTTGCGCTGGGTGTTACCGGTGTCTTTGCATTGGGCCTATTTCTTGGGTGGCCCCTTGCCGTTGTTGGGGCGGTGTTCACTGCCCTTTTCCTTCAAGCACCTGCGGCACTACCTATGGCAGCATTTGGTAAGCTGTTTGTCTTCTCGATTGGATTGATGTTCATTTCATTCCTTTTGTCGTCAATCTTCTCACCTTATCCTCTTGTGTTTCTCATTCTGGTGGCCATTGGAATAATCCTGTCTTTCATTTGGTCAGTTTCCGGTGCCGGAGTATTGCCGGGTGTCATCGCTCTCATGGGGGCGTTGATGATTCCGAATTTGGTGCTGCAATCACAGGATCTGGCTTTGGTGCTTGTGTATTGGATCCCGTTGAACCTGCTGTTTGCTGGCTTCGTATCGACGCTGATGTTCGTGTTGATACCCGCTGCACCTCAAACGGCACCTCAAAAGAAAGCGGCAACATCGCCGGACTTCGACTCACATCGCCGAATAGTCAGGATGTCTCTGGTCACAGTGCCCTTTGCTATGGCGTTCTTTATTTCCGGCGCTTCTGCTTTGTTGGTTCTGTTTTTTGTCGCCCTGCTGAGCCAGCAACTTGCGGCAATGCCTGCTGCAGGCAAAGCAGTTGCAAAAGCAATGCTGACGGCAAATCTACTTGGGGCGGCAGTCTCCATCATATGCTATGAAATAAACGTAATAGCTCCGGTTATTCTAACCCCCATTCTGCTGTGTTTTTTCTTTTGCCTAACACTCGGAGCACTTGGAAAGTCAAAAGTCCCGCTCGCCGCCGCCGCCGGTTCCGCTATTACAACAGCTCTGATTGTATATGGCGGTTCGGTTGCGCCGTTTTCAGACGAAGCTGACGTCAAGAGCATCACTCGCGTATTGCAAGTCGCCAGCGCCGCTTTCTTTGTAATTATCGCATATGTCGTGGTGGATGAATTCTGGCCAGAAAAAGAGCGCCAGGCGAGTCAATGAAGTTAATTGCGACAAAGCTTGGCGCTGAAACCAGCAGAGTTCCCAGTTTGACCGATTTTTTGCAACCATCGCTCGAATTGCAGCCCCGTATAAGGTCCGATCTCCAGCTTTGACTGCCCAGCTTCTTCTGGCTCGTATCAAGCCGGTCTTTACAGCCTGTTCCCATAACTCCAGAGCTTCATCTTCCGATCTAATTCCGGCCCTAATGCGTTTACAACGGCAATCCCAATAGATGAAGTTGACTTGGATGCCAGATGACGGAAGTGGGGTGAAAATGGCAAGGTTCTGTCGCTGATGGCAGAACTATGTGTCGCCTTACAACAAGCGTCGGGTGACACATAGTTTCAACATTGAACGACGGCTAAGCCTTTGACTTTAAGTTATTCAGTTTTTCATAACCGCACAGGTTTTGCCATTTGCGACTCAAAGGTTTCCCTCCCATCTATCGCTCCCGCCGCTACGGTCCTATTCTGGCTGAAAGTAAATTAGTCTTGAAACAATCGGCTGGCTGCGCGGCATGCAAAGCAATCAATTTATGTAAGACCGAGAAAACATGGCGCTTGAAGAACCTTTCACAGACCTGAAAATAAGAACT
Organism: Ruegeria sp. A5; assembly: GCF_056543005.1. Taxonomy (NCBI): domain Bacteria; kingdom Pseudomonadati; phylum Pseudomonadota; class Alphaproteobacteria; order Rhodobacterales; family Roseobacteraceae; genus Ruegeria; species Ruegeria sp. A5. The sequence continues at coordinate 45,759 of NZ_JBQGAV010000006.1, read as the reverse complement.
CAGCGAACCGGCTTTTACAAAGGGTATTGCCTGCCGATTGCGCTGGTAAGCAAACTCTCGGTTTCTCTACTCGTTCTCTGGGCGCTGGTTTGGCCACTATCAGCCAACGATACTCTGCGATCTTGGAAGTCAGGAATGCTGTCCGAGTTCAATACATTCTACAACCTTTCCGTTGGATTATTTGTACTCTTCCTTTTCCTTATCGCGCTCATTCCTTCAACCGGCCGAATGAGGCTGGGTTTAGAAGATGAGAAACCGGAATTTTCTAACTTCTCTTGGTTTTCGATGATGTTTGGGGCGGGTCTGGGCGTGGGCCTAATGGTCTATGCAACCGCTGAACCACTTGGCCTTTGGGAAACCAATCCACTGACTATTTCCGGGGAAGTCACGCCCAAAAGCGAAGACGCGATTGAAGGAGCCTACCGCTATACTTTTTTGCACACCGGATTTCACGCCTGGGCAATATACGTCGTCACCGGCCTTAGCCTTGCCTACTACGCATTTACCAGAGGCATGCCGCTGACAATCCGCACCGCACTGACCCCGTTGCTTGGAGAATATTCAAACGGTGTTGCAGGCCATGTGATCGATATACTCGGAGTCGTTGCGACAATACTCGGCGTAGCGGTAACGATCGGTTATGGCGTTTCTCAATTGGTGGATGGTGCGTTTCTAATTACCGGAGCGAATTGGCTTGTGGAGAAAGAAGTAACCAATATGATCCCGTCAACCGCCGGCCTAATAACGGCGTTGATCGTTGTTATGATTATGTCGACACTCTCTGCCGTCTCTGGCGTCGGGCGTGGTGTCAAATACTTGTCAAATATTAATCTTCTCTTTTCACTGGTATTGCTGGTGGTATTCATTGTTTATGGCTCATTCGCGTTTGCGGCGACGACCTATGCTACAGCGCTGGTTGACTATATCAAAAGTTTTGTCCCTCTGAGCTTCCAAGCTTTTCGACCGATTTCCGAAGTCGAGTTTGCCTCCGTATTGCCTGCAGAGGCAGCGCCCTTTGTCGGCGAGCTCTTCGCCGGTGCAACTGATCCTTGGGGAACAAAAGCAACCTTTCTTGAGGGTTTGAGCAACGAAACAGCCGGTCTTTCTGATGCAACCAAGACTGCAGTTTATAACGCGGGTACAAGCGGAAGGTTGTTTGGATGGCAGGCCGGATGGACTACATTTTATTGGGCATGGTGGATCGCGTTTTCGCCCTTTGTCGGACTTTTCTTAGCGCGTATCTCAAGAGGGCGAACCGTACGCGAGTTCATACTTGGCGCGGTCATTGCCCCGTCCCTCGTATGTTTTGCATGGATGGCCATTCTGGGCGGCGCGGCCATCGATTTGGAACTGAATGGAGATGCCAATGGATCAATCATTGCGGCATCAACGACGGCAACACTATTCGTCACCTTGGGGGAAATGATATCGGGTGACCTGCTCGCGGTAGTGAGTGTCATGTGTGTTCTGTTAACCATGACCTTCCTTGTCACATCCGCCGACTCTGGCATCCTTGTGATGAACACGATCATGTCCGGCGGGTCCGAAGACACCGGCATGCTTCATCGTATCCTCTGGGGCGTTCTTCTAACCCTTGTAATTGGAACTCTGCTGGTCGCGGGCGGCGGTGGATTAGAGGCATTGACCAATTCGATGATCATCGGGGCACTGCCGTTCAGTGCTGTTTTACTGCTCATGTGCGTCTCTTTGGCCAAAGCAATGATCAACGACTTGCGTCGATTTCACCATGAGACACAGACGGATTCGTGATTGACCGAGGTTAGTTCCTAGTCACTTAAGTCACCTGCACCCGCGGATCGACTAGCGCTAAAGTGTTTTGGAAATATCGACTGCAGCACAAACAGGCAGATCTTCAAGGCCTCCGAGGGTTTGAAGATATCCGAGTGCAAATGGTAGTCGGTCCAAAGCCCTTCCAACAAAGCAACCAACGCGTCTGTTGCAAGTTTGACGTCTATGTCCTCGTACTCGCCTTCGTCCTTTATTTGTTCCAACAGCTCCAGGATCACCGCGCGGAAACCTTTGTCTCGCGAGTCGATGAAAGGAAAAACGTTTGGGTTTGAGAGCGCTTCAGCCCGAAAGGAAAACCAGATCGAAACGTCCCGCGCATTGAGGACTAAGGGGTCGAAATCTGCCTTAATGATAGAGATTAGCTTGTCTGCCGGGTCTAACTCTGGATTTATTGCAATGGCCTTCCACTGCCCCGCGTAGCGGACTGACAGTTCCTCAGCCACCGCAAGCAGCAGCTTTTCCTTGGAGCCAAAGTGTAGGTTTATCATCCCTTGCGACAATCCCGACAACTCTTGGATTCTTGCCGCGGTTGTGCCGCGAATTCCGTATTTATAGATGGCGTCTGCAGCCGATTGGATCAACTGACTTCGGTTCTGCAACCTGCTGAGTTCCCGTGCGTTTGCTGGAGTATCGGGCTCGAGAGTAATTTTACTTGTCCTTTTCTGGGGTGCGCTTTCTTGATCTTTTCGCATTTAACAGAGCGGAGGTTCAAGGATTGACATTGAATGAATGCTCGTTCATTTTGTGATATTTATTACATCACGGTGGCCTATGACCCTATCGAACTCCGACTTTCAATCCATACGCAATTGGGACAACGAGAACTTTCTGCACCCGTGGGAGGGCATGGCACATCTGGGCCAAAACGAACGGACCTTTGCCGAAAGCGGTCTTGGCGTTCACGTCGTGACAGAGGACGGAAAGCGCCTGATAGACGGCCCTGCTGGTATGTGGTGCATTCAATTGGGCTATGGAAACACCGAGATTGCCGACGCGATGGCGCAGCAGGCGAAAGAGATGGCGTATTTTTCGCCGTTCAATAATGCCAACTCGGCTCCGGCCCGGTTGGCACATGAAATTGCCCAGAGAACCCCGGGTGACCTGAACCACGTGTTCTTTACAACAGGAGGTTCAACGGCCGTGGATAGCGCTCTGCGGTTTGTGCAATTTCGCAATAACCTGCTGAGAAAACCTGAAAAGAAAATCGTGATATCGCGGCAGAAAGCTTATCACGGATCGACGTATCTGGCGGCCTCGGTGTCCGGAAAAGAGCGTGACAAAGGTTGGCTGGACCAGGCAAGTCAGCTGACGCGCTTCCTGCCGAATGTTAATCCGTATACTCGTCGCTTTGATCAGACGGTTGACGACTTTCTGGACGAAAAAATAGCGGATCTGGAAAACATGATCTTACAGACCGGCGCAGACAAGGTCGCTGCTTTCATCGCTGAACCGATCTTGTGCTCTGGTGGCGTCATTGTGCCTCCACAAGGATATCATCAGCGCTGTCTGGAAATCTGCCAGAAATACGATGTCCTGTATATTTCAGACGAGGTCGTGACCGGATTTGGGAGGCTTGGACACTGGTTTGCTTCTGAAGACGTCTTTGGAATTCAACCCGACATCATCACTTGCGCCAAAGGCATGACGTCCGGGTACGTACCTATGGGGGCGTGCATCATCTCTGATCGGCTGATTGCAGATGTGAGCGGAGACCACGGGCGGAACGCTACATTTTCAAACGGCTTCACCTATTCGGGCCATCCAGTGAGCGCGGCAGCGGGATTGAAAACTATTGAAATCATGGAGCGCGACGGCATTCTGGAACATGTCCGCGCAATCACTCCGCTTTTTGAAGAGCGCCTACAGGCTCTGGCCGACTTGCCACTGGTCGGCGATGCCCGCGGTATGGGGCTAGTTGGATGCGTTGAATGCGTTGCGGACGCCGAAGCTAACAATTTATTGGATCTAGACAAATCGGTTGGCGCTATGATTGATCACCATTGCCAGGAAAACGGGCTGATCCTGCGGCCCATCATAAACATGTGTGTGTTCTCACCTCCGCTGATCATCACAGAGGGCGAGTTGAATGAGATGTTTGACATCCTTAAAAAAGGAATCCGGCTGGCAACCGACGACCTGACACGCCAAGGCGTATTCAGAACATAGGAGCAACCGCGAAGCCTGCCTTACTTGCAGCAGCGCTTACCCAGCGCGCATTGCGTCACGGGGCAATTTGATCGGGAACTTGGACCGAACCTCTTCGTCCGCCTTGCTACCAAAGTAATTCGGGTAGTGATTGGACAGAATGTCATCCACTACGGATCGGCTACGCTCGAACATGTCCTGACGACCCGCTTTCTCCCAAGTATCAGTCAGCTCGCGGTCCATCAGTGTCGGGTAGACATACTCGGTTTCCATGTACTGCAATGTCTGAGTATTACCGAGGAAATGTCCGGGATCGATCGCGCATTCATGAATGACGTCGACTGAAAGCGTGTCATCACTCACCTCAATCCCGCGAAGCGTCCGTGAGATCATGCCCGCAGCTTCGTTGTCGATGACCATCGACTCAAAGCTACAGCCCATCAGGCTGCCGAGCATTCCGCCAAACTCGCAGAGCCGGTTGGCACCGGCATGAGCCGCCAAAGCGAATGTCAGAGCTTTTTCTAGACCATATTGCGCATCGGGGATTTTGGAATCCGTCATACCACATCCGACGCTGGTCGGCAGGTTGTAGAAATTGCCCATTTGGATAGCTGCCGCAGATATCAACGCCTGCTCACCACTGCCGCCTGTAAACGATCCAGTGCGCAGATCGGTAATAAACGGCCATGCTGCAAAGACAACGGGGGTGCCCGGGTTAATCAGGTTGGCAATGGCGACGCAAGATAGAGTCTCGGCGACAGCTTGCGCCAAAGTCCCGGCCAGAGGCGCAGGCGACGTCGCCCCAGCTTGCGGTGGAACAGCCAAATCGCAGACAAGCCCCATCTTCGCTGTATCAATCAGGATCTCCAAATTTTCCCGCCCGAACCGGAGCGGGGACACTATGGGACAACCGCCAAAAATGACCGAGGGTTTCTCGAAGAATTTGCCCTCCCCGCCTGATGCCAGATCGAACAGATGAATCGCGTCCTGAATGTGCTCTCGAGTACGGAACGTCAGGCAAGATGGTTTTTCGCTACCCGCCAGAATGGCGTAGAGCATGCTCATGTCATGCTCGTAGTCCTGCGGCACATCCGTTGCCAGAACCGTATCACCGGTCATGTGAATGTTGTCGAGCCGGTCAACCAATCGGGTAAAGTCGTAAATGTCCTTGAGTGTTGATGGCCGGAAACTGCGAGTCTCCGCGTCGAAAGTTGTCACAGCAGTACCGGAGTTTGCGTAATACACCTTGTCCTTGGTGCAGTGCATGTCGTCCTTACCGGCTCGCGAGCCGCGTGCGTGGACATAGAACTCGCTGGCAGCCTTCGCCAAAAGGTCTTCCATCAACGCGCGAGGGAAGCACAACCTACCATGCTCGTTCACCATCGCCCCTTTGGGCAGCACGAGATCAAGAACTTCCTGCGTTGGATCACCGACACCCGTACGCTCCAGAATGCCAAGAGCGGCTTGATGAATGCGCGACATGTCAGCGTCTGAGAGGGGCTTGTACCGCCCACCCGAAATGCCCGGCCAGATTGCTTGCGAGGCGACGTTGCTGGTTCGCACAGCTGCACGTGCTTCACGCCCACCCCCGCGCCGTCTTGATCTGCGCTTCGTTAACTCTGTCATAGTATTTCTCCGAATTCTGAGCGTGTCAGATCATGCTGAAGTAATTGCGATAAAACCCGGGGATGCTCCACTCCATCTCGGACAACGGCCCTGGGACGAAATGGTGCGAGTTCACGCCTTCCTGATTGTGTCGTATGATCCGCTCGTCATCGAGCGACGTGACATGCCAAAGCCACGTCAGAGTATCCTTGTCATAGTCGCGACCCTCTTCAGCGCCTCCGCCTACGTACCAAACGATCTGAATATCCGTTTCCTGCAGGGCGCGAGGGACGAAGCGATACCCGACCATGTGATCTGCATAGACAAGGAAGTAGTTCAGTGTGCCGATCCCCAGATCAGTTGCTCCGCCATCGTGGGATTTCAGTTCGCCCAAAGGCGGCGCCAGAGGCGCTCCATCCTTGCTGCCGGTCACATAGCCGGGAAACAAAGGGTAGCGCCGCCAATAAACATCTGCGCCTGGCGCGTCCGCATTTTCTCCTGTCAGATCAAGTTCCTCGGTGGGCACTCCGGCTTCTTTCATCCGTTCATTCAATGCCCCGCTAAACTCAAGAACCTGGGCTGGGTCTTTCAGGGAATGGCTACGCGAATAGTCCTGATGGGAAGGCGCGCAGTGATAGCATTCCAAGTAGTTCTCAAGGGCCAGTTTCCAGTTCGCCGGAACCGGGTATGATGCCTCGTGCGCGACTTTCAGGTTTTCAAAATCGAACGGCTTTGAAAGCGGGGCCAGCCTTTCCAGGGCAGCATCCAGCGGCGGAGCATCTTCTGCCGCGCAGACAAAGATCAGACCCTGAAAAGTCTTCACCTGAACAGGGAACAACCCGTACTGGCTAGGGTCAAAGTCCTGTCCCATCGATCGCCCGTTTCGTAGCTTGCCGTTCAGGTCAAAAGTCCATGCATGATAAGGGCATATGAAGTTGCGCACCTTGCCTTGCTGTTCAATGCAAACCCGCGATCCTCTGTGGCGACATACGTTCAAATGCGCTCGCACCTCGCCCTCACGATCCCGAACGACAATGATGGACTCGGGCCCATAGTCGAACAGGAAATAGTCGCCCGGTTCAGCGACCTGACTAACGTGGCCGACCCAGATCCAGTTACGGTTCCAGAACGCGTCCATATCGTTCTCGTATACTGCTTGAGACGTATAGAAGTGTCGAGGCAAGGCGAACCCCTCCTGTTGCGCGTCCATCAAGTCGCGCATTACTTGCAAGTCATCTTTTGGCATTACGCACCTCATGCAGATTCAAGGGAAACGATTTCCCGGCGGAAGAATTCATGGTCGATGTCGTCCGCGTTACGTTCGAAATTTCGGGCAGCCATGTGACCCGAGTATACAGCGTCCGCGATCAAGCCCGGGTTCGCGGCATCTCCGATTAATTCCAACGTACGCAGCGGACTTTCATTCAACCCGCAAAGCTTGTCGTAAAGGGCGGTTTCTCGCATTCGTTGCGTCACCAGAACGACGGAACCGCATTCAATGAAATTCTCTCGCCCCGTGTAGACGCACTGCAATGTCGCCTGACCTGGCGCGACATCGACCAAAGTCTGGGACAGATTTAGGTGAACGTCTTTTTCCAACAGACTGCGTTGCACTTTAGTCTGCTCCAACGTCAATTCGGTAAACGGCGAAACTATTGAGGCCGGCGTCACAAAGAAAACCTCTCGCCCGGCCTGAGCCAAATGATCCGCCAAGACTCCACCGAGATAGGCTTGATCATCATCGTAGACCACAATCGAGCCGTCCTGCGGCATGACCCCGGCCATAACGTCATCCGGAGTGAAAACCTGAGAACCTGAATCGATTGACACACCGTGGAATGCAGATTTTCCGCGCCCGTCTCGTCGCCATTTTGCGCCCGTTGCAACAAAGACGTTCGGAATACCCAGTTCGACGACCTCACTGGCTGACAGACGGCTGTCGGTGAACAGATGAACGTTCCCGCGTTGTTGCAGGTCGTAAATTCTGTGATCTGTCACGCGCTTCCAGGCGGATAGCCCGATCAGGCTAGCTTCCTGCAACACGCGGCCGCCAAGCTCTTGCTTTGCTTCCGCCAGAGTTACCTCGTAGCCCCGACGCGCCAATTGCATTGCGCATTCAAGCCCGGCTGGTCCACTGCCGACAACGAGCGCAGCTTCCTCTTCTACCCGACGCTCAATGATCTCAGGATGCCATTTCCTCCGCCACTCTTCGCCCATAGTCGGGTTTTGGGTGCAGCGTATGGGGACGCCGAGAGAGTCAGATGAAACACAGATGTTACAACCAATGCATTCGCGGATTTCTTCGATGCGACCTTCCTTGATCTTGTTGGGCAGAAACGGATCAGCGATGGATGGTCGCGCCGCGCCGATAAAATCAAGGATACCCTTCCTGACCAGTGACGCCATCAAGTCCGGAGACGTTAGACGCCCGACGCCGACAACAGGCTTAGAGGTCACTTGTTTCACAAATTCGATATATGAGGTTTGAAAGCCGTCGCGGGGCTCGAACCGGGTCGTCGCAGAATCGTTGCTCCAATCCGCCACGTTAACATCCCAAAGGTCTGGAAGCTCGGCCAGCAATTCGACTACAGCACGGCCTTCTTCCTGTGCTTGCATGCCGTCTGGCCCAAGCATTTCATCAACCGCAAACCGCAGGGCAATGGCGCAATTGTCTCCAACCTCCTCCTTGGTTTCTTCCAGAAGCTCGCGGGTCAGTCGCACCCGGTTCTCCAACGAACCTCCATATTCATCCGTCCGATCATTGAACTGTGGCAGCAGAAAATGATGAGGCAATGTCATGTGATGCCCGGCATAGACATACACAATGTCGAATCCGGCTTCGCGCGAGCGACGAGCCGCAGCGCGATGCCACTTGCGGAACTCACGAATATCCGACTTGTCCATGGCTCTGGCCTGTTTCGGGTATGGGGTCTGCAGGACAAGTTCTGATGGGGCCAGCAAGGGCGCACGGGTCAGGTGGTTTTGGGCATGGTGACCGTTATGCGCCAATTGGATTGCCGCAAGCGAGCCCTTCTCATGAATTGAGTCGGTTATTAGACGCAGTGCTGGAATATCCTGATCGTCCCAAATTCGGTTTTCAGAATAAGGAGACAAATCCGAAGTTGGATGAATCTCGGCCTCCTGAGTGGATACAACCGCCCAACCGCCCTCGGCTTTCATCGCCCGCATGGCAGCTTCGGCCTGAGGTCGCAAATGACCCAAACCATTGCAGTGGGGCACTTGGTAGAACCGGTTACGAGCCGTTACTGGCCCGATCTGAACCGGTTCGAAGAAAACAGAATATCCGTCAGCGCCTGACATTACCGCGCTTCCTCCAAGAAAATCGGAATTAGTTTCGTGGGAATGGAAGGTTTCCTACGTCCCCACCATTCCCGGCTGTGTTGTAAGAGTGCCTTTAGAAGCCAGCTTTGATGCGCTCGAATTCCTTCAACATCTTGGCCTCCAACTCGGGGTTAACAGCGTCAAAGAAAAGGCTGCCTTCAAAGAAGCTGTCCACATCCGAGAACCCGTAGGTTTCGATCAGTTCCGGGTCAGCTTGGGCAAACGCGTCCTCGTTGGCGTGTGCGTATCCCCAGCTTTCGATGATGTATTTACCGCTTGCGGCAGAGCTGAGCGCGTTCAGCATGTCATAGACTTGCTCATCCGACTGTTTTGCAGATTTCAGATGCACATAACCGCAGACCCAAGTTGCGATACCTTTGTCCACATCACGCATCATGACCGCTGGCGTTTCGTTCCAGATCAGGTTCAGTTCCGATTGGTTCCATCCCCAACCCAGCGTGACCTCACCGCTGGCAATTGCCTGATCCAGTTGGCCGGCGTCAGACCAATAAAAGCGTACGTTTGGATGAATCGCGCGCAGGTAGTCCGCCGCTTTTTGGAATTCCTCGTCACTCATATCGGTATAGCTGGAGGCGCCAGTTGCCAATGCCGCCATTGCAAAGGCACTGGAAGCGGCGTCTGGAATGGCAACTTTACCCTGATAGGCGGGATCGGCAAGTAATTGCAGTGAAACATCGTCCGCCGAAATCATATCGGTGCGATAGATCAGGCCGGTGTTGCCCCATTCGAAAGGCACCATGTAGGTCTGCCCGTCAATCGTGATGCCGTCGACCTCTTTGATCTTGGGCATCAACTTGTCCCAGTTCTCTAGCTTGTTGGTGTCGATCGGCTTGAGCATATCCGCCGCCACCCATTTTCTCAGAGCGTCCGTGCAGGGATGAGCCAAATCGGCTTCAAACCCGGACTGAAGCTTGGTAAACGCCTCTTCCACGCTGCCGAAATAAGTATAGCTGGGCGCGCCGCCGTACTTTTCGACATAGTCGCCGTAGAAGCCCTGATCCTCATATCCGGACCAGTCAAAAACGGTCAGATCTGCGGCGTTCGCCAGAGCGTGGCTGGCGGCAAAGGTGGCAACCATTGCTGCCGTAAGTGATGCTGTTTTACTCATTTGTCTCCTCCCAAAGATTCACGTTTACCCAAGTCGATCACCGAGGCGCTTTGAACCCCAAGCCAGACGGTATCGCCCCGGCTGTGATCGACTGTGTGAAAGTAGTTCGGTACGGCGACCGCAACGCTGTCCTTCAGACCATCGACGCGCACATAGTAGTGGACGCTCTCACCATAGAAGGCGACGTCCGATACCTCGCCTTGAACAAGAGCATCGTACCCATCCGGTTTTTCCGCACTGATTTCCAATTGCTCAGGCCGAACGCCGACAAGAAGTTCTTTGTCATGCACCTGAACATTTGGGTTCACTCCGATCGTCATCTGCCCAAAGCCCTGAACGTTGACTTCCAGCGCTTCAGGGTTCTCTGCCGTTACCTCGGCATCGAGAAAGTTCATTCCGCCGATGAAAGAGGCCACTTCCCGGTTACAAGGTTGGGAATACAGAACCTCAGGCTTATCCACTTGCTTGAGCTGTCCAGCGAACATGACGCCGATCCGATCGGACATGGTCATCGCCTCGTATTGATCATGCGTGACCATCACGAAGGTAATTCCAAGCTTCTGCTGGAGACGGCGCATTTCCAACTGCATCGCTTCGCGCAGATTTTTGTCCAGCGCTGATAAAGGCTCATCCAGCAGCAAAACCTTCGGTCGCATGACAAGCGCACGAGCGAGCGCCACACGTTGCCGCTGACCACCGGATAACTCATTGGCCTTGCGGTCCTGCAATCCGCCAAGCTCAACCATCTCAAGCGCCTCGGCCACGCGTTCTTTGATTTCCTTCCGCGAGAGCTTTGTCTTGCGTAATCCAAAACCAACATTGTCGCCGACATTCAGGTGCGGAAAGATCGCGTAGCTTTGGAACACCATATTGGTGGGGCGCTTGTTGGCAGGCACCTCTCCCATCGTTCGACCATCGATTCGGATCTCGCCTTCTTCGTGATCTTGAAAACCTGCAATAATGCGCAACGCTGTTGTCTTACCGCAGCCCGAAGGCCCAAGCAGCGAAAAGAACTCACCCTCTTTCAAGGTCAGGTTCAGATCAGACACAGCCACAAAGGAACCAAAGCGTTTTTCGACGCCCTGAATTTCGATGATGTTCTGTTCGCTCATCTTACTCGTTTCCTTTGGCTTCAATCAGAGGATTGGATGGAACGGCGGCGGAAGTATTCGGCAATCAACAGCAGCAGGACTGAAGACAGTAAAAGCAGCGACCCCAGCGCCAACGTGTTGGGCAATTTTGCCGGAAAGCGGATCTGGCTCCAGATATAGACCGGCAATGTCGGGCTGTTCCCGGATAGGAAAAAGGCCAGGACAAATTCATCAAACGACACGGTGAACGTCACCAGCAGGCTGGCGATGATGCCGGGCGCGACGATTGGCAAGGTAACACGCCGAAACGTACCCACGACGCTTTCACCAAGGTCGAACGCGGCCTCCTCCAAAGACTGGTCGAAATCGTCAAATGCAGATTTCATGATCGACACGGAGAAGGGCAGTGCCACGAACACATGCCCAAGGATCACCGTTGTCAGCGATGGCTTCAAACCGATACTGATGAACAGAACCAGCATCGAGCTGGCGACAATGATACCGGGCACGACCAGCGGGAGCATGACCAGACCTTCGGAGAACTCCCGTCCTTTGAAACGGTACCGGACATAGGCGCGCGCGGCGAACAGGCCCAGAGACGTCGCCATCAAGGCAGTCACACTGCCGACGATCAGCGAATTGACCATCGCCTGCAGCAACGTGTCTTGCTGACCCAACTGCGCGTACCACTTCAACGTGAACCCCTTTAGCGGGAAAGCCACGATGGTTCCGTCATTAAATGAAAACAGCGGCAAGAGCAGAACTGGCAGGTACAGAAACACCAGATAGGCGATCGCGTAAACAAGCAACCATGGGATACGAATAGCCTTGGTCATCTGATCCTCCGCCCCAGTGCGGTGACGACCACCACAAACAGGATTGCGACGCAACCGACCGAAAGCATTGCAAGCAGGGACAGGGTTGCACCCAATGGCCAATTATTGGCCGCGCCAAACTGAACCTGGATCAAATTGGCCACCATTTTTCCCTGCGAACCGCCGACCAGGGCTGGCGTGACATAGTCGCCAACCGTGGGGATGAATATGATCAAGCAAGCGGCGATGATCCCTGGCGTCGTCAGGGGCAAAGTTACGCGCACAAACCGTTCCAACTTGCTGCACCCTAAATCGGTTGCGGCCTCCAAGAGGCTGCGGTCGATCTTTTGCAACGACACATAAATCGGCAGGATCGCAAACGGCGCCCAGGCATGTGCAAGTGTAAGGACAACGGCAAATTCATTGTAGAGCAGGAATGTCAGCGGCTCCTGTATCAGCCCCAACGAAATCAATGCTGAGTTCATCACCCCATTGAAGCCAAGGATCAATTTCCAGCTGAACACCCGCAGCAGGTAGCTGCTCCAAAACGGGATGGTAATCAGCAATAGCCAGAGGGTTTTTTTCTGCGTCCGAAACGCGATGAAGTAGGCAATCGGATAGGCCAGACCGACCGTCGCCAATGTCACTGCCCCCGCAATCGCAACCGACCGGATCATCAGATGTCGAACCAGCGGGTCGGTAAACGCCTCTTGGTAATTCGCCAAGGTCAGTGTGCGGTCAATCTCGACATAGGTCTGGGTCCAAAAGCTGTATGCGACAAGAATGCAAAGCGGAACAGCCACGAGCAGGCCGACATAGAGCGTCGCAGGCGCGCTCAGTGCCAGGCCCTTGCCCGTTTCACTTCGTAGTACTCCGGCCATGCTTCCCTGCTGAGCTTCGTTTTCGGTGCACGACAATGTCGATCACAAAATGGACAATCGTCCATTTAAATCTGGAATTTTTGGACTAGCTGTGTCAACTGATAATTTCGCAACTGGGGATGGCCAATTTCACACTGGCCATTAGAAGACACCGCAATAGACTGAAAACAAACAGAGCCGCCTGATCCAATGACTGGAAGACGACAAGAAATACGCGAGCGAAACCGCCTTTCCCTGATCGAGGCAGTACTCGACTCGGTTGCAGAAAAAGGGATTTCCGAGACTTCCGTCAGCGAAATCATTCAACGCGCCGAACTGTCCCGCGGCATGATTCACCTTCATTTTGGCGGTAAAGACAATTTGGTTGACGAAGCGGCCCGCTATTCATCCGAACAATACTACAATGGAATTTATGACCTGTTGGAAACGACTGGGCAAACCGGACAAGAACATATTGAGATGATTGTTCGGGGCGACTTGAGTGAAGCCATTCTCAATAAGAAAAATGTTTCCATTTGGTACGCGTTTCGAGGCGAGGCCCGAAACAGAGCGGCAATCGCTGCGTTTTCAGATACCCGCGACGCTAAGCTTCGTAATCTGGTTTTCAACGCTTTCGCTCGAATTGCGAAAGAAGCCGGAACCGAATACTCCAATCAAGTCGCTAAGGATGCAACGCACGGCACGCTTGCAATGCTGGAAGGCATGTGGACCGATTACCTACTCCACCCGGATTCATTCGATCGCGACGAAGCAATGAGAATTGTTTTTCGATTTCTGCACGCAATGTTCCCGAAACACTTTGACCTACAAGGGGCCCTTTTGTTTGAGTAAAACTTGCGACAAGCTTGCTTTCTGGCCACTTAAGAAGTGGATAATATCAGTCTTTCAACCAGCGAGATGGAAACATGGAAGTGGCACATAATGTTCATTCGAACAGGCTGCAACATTCAGCAAAAAAAAGCCGCGTACGATCTTCCGGCCACGGCCTTGACGTTGACCTAACTGCCATCACCAACGGCGGTCTCAGGAACACGGTCGTCTCGAACCAACTAACGTGGCGGTTAGCCAAATTGAGTTTCTGAGAAGGTTCATGGCACAAAACGACGAAATTCTTGCTGCGTCTGAAGAAATTTGTTCGGCGCTGAATAGCGTGTTCAACAAGAATCCGAGACCAATGAGCAGCGTATGGTTACTTAGCCATGGCGTTACAGCGATGCGCCCCAATGGTGGGAGCGAAGTGGGCTTGGATGCTATTTGGATTGCATAGAAGAATGCCGCAGAATTTTTTGAATGTGGAATAGTTGAAATGAAGGAACGCATCATCTTCACATTTGGTGACTTTGTTTACGAAGTTGGGTTAGAAAAAGGGACTTTCCTCCCTTGAAGCAAACGGGTCGAAGTCGCACACAGAGCCACAAACGTGTTTCGCCGTATTGGGGGCAGTTGGACGATTGCCCATCACCACACAGACAGATCAGATGGCGCCATCAAAGTTTTTGAGAGCTTGTAAACTTGACTCTAATAGACTTTCGGTGATTGGAAGAGCCAAGACAACTCACCGCCTTTTGTCAAATGACTGGTCAGGTTGTCCGACCAAACAGTTCAGCACCCATGGATAGCTTGTAGTGACATAGTAACCATACTCACCATCCACAGTCATGCCATTGCACTCATCCAGATCGCCAGCCCCGGTGAACTCGTAGTCGTCGATGTATGTCCCGTCCGGAGTGCCACCCGGCCCTTTAGGCGGAGCAGGTCTCGGCGTGGTTTTAAGTTCATAGCCAGAGATCGCCGGTCTAATTTTGCCATCGCTGTCTTTGAATATCGTCCCGTAGATCGGAAAGCCGTCAGCTGCGAAGCCAATAACTGGTGACGGCTTATCAAGGTCGTGATCCAAAAACAGAGCATTTGGATTGGAATGGTAATGATACCTTCCGTCGGGCTGGGCGTGGGCATTGTGAAGATCCACACCAAAATACTGATCGTAGGACGGGGGATCGAGCAGCCAAGGATCCGTGTCTCGACACCCCGCCAAAACGTTGCCATTCTTGTCTGCTCGCGGCCCGCTTGGGCGATAACACCCGGCCGAGAGCAAATCGACCGGCACGCCATTCAACAAAATGGCATCATAACTCCGTTGCGACAGTGCAGTTTGTTTGGGGGCTTTTTCTGGATTTCTGGGAACCCGAAAAGTTCCTGACAATTCCTTTACATCGTTGGCGAAGTTGGCTGAAGGCCCGTTGAAATCATGGTTAGGAATGCCATTGGTCTTAAGAGTACACTGCTGACTATCTGCCGAGATTTCGAGTTCGGAGTTAAAATGTTGCTGGCGGGTGACGTCTTCCACTGAAGCGGAATACACGCCAGCATAGTCCGCGCAATCTGCTGATCGGTTACTGAGCAAGAGATTGGTAATGTCCCGAGCTGCGTTTTGCGCATGAGCCTGAACCGCCGTAAATCCTGTCAGAAGCGCACTGAATGTCAGAACTTTCAATCGCATGGCTCAATCTCCTTGGGCTTTCGTAAACTCCAAAATGTTGGTCGAAGAAAGTAGTCATTGGTCATCCTACCTTCAGAAAGCGACGCGGTCTCCGCCTTTCAAGTCCAGAATTTCCCTTGCTTCATCAGGGGTCGCGACCTGACTGCCCAGATCTTCTACAATACGTCGGATTTTAACGACTTGCTGAGCGTTGCATTCGGCCAGTTTTCCACGAGAGATAAATAGGCTGTCTTCAAGACCGACCCGAAGGTTACCACCCATCTGGCTTGCCGTCGTGGCAAGGGACATCTGTGCTCCACCTGCTCCCAAGACCGACCACCGATAGTCGTCACCGAACAGCCGGTCGGCAGTACGTTTCATGAAGATCAGATTGTCGACTTCGGGTCCAATGCCCCCGAGAATGCCAAAGATGAACTGAATGAAAATGGGTGCCTTAAACAGCCCGATATCCATGCAGAATTTCAGGTTATACAAGTGGCCCACATCGTAGCATTCATGTTCGAACTTGATGTCGTGCGGCGCAAGCGTTTCCGCCGCCTCGCGAATGTCCCGGAACGTATTGCGAAAGATGTTCTGATCGGAGTTCGCGACATAGTCCTTCTCCCAATCAAACTTCCAATCGTCATCGCCATATCGGTGAGCCAGCGGATGAAACGAGAAGTTCATCGAACCCATATTCATCGAGCACATCTCGGGGCTGAAAGTCTTGGCCGGGTTGATCCGGTCTTGAATGGATAATGTCAGCGATCCACCGGTCGATAGGTTCACAACCGCGTCGGAGGCCTGTTTTATGCGGGGCAGGAATGGCGCAAAGTCATTAGGTTCAACCGATGGCGACCCGTCCTCAGGGTTTCGGGCATGCAGGTGTAGGATCGACGCACCGGCCACGGCGGCTTCGATCGCCTGCCTCGCGATGTCATCATAAGTGTATGGCAGCGCCTCTGACATGGTGGGCGTGTGGATTGCTCCTGTTACAGCGCATGTGATGATCGTTTTTTTCTGACGAGCCATGGATTCAGTTTTCCTTGGATTGCCCGATGCGCTTTACGCGATAGCCCAGCGGGAAAAGTTGCAGATCATAGCGGCTACGGATCGCGCCCCAGATGCCTTTTGGTGCCTTGAGCATGACGACAATTGCGACCACGCCGAGAACGATCAGGTAAGTTATTCCTAGGTCGGCCAGCGTTTCGCGCAGCGCAAAGAAGACGAGTGTGCCGATGATCGGTCCTTCGATGGTACCGATGCCGCCGATCACTACGATGAAGATGACGAAGGCAGTCCAATCATTGACGCTGAACGCCGCATCCGGCGATATGCGCAGCTTTTGCAAGAAGATCAGCGCGCCGATCATCGCCGTGAATGCCGACGTGACGACGTACACTATGAACTTCGTTCGCCAGATATCGATGCCAAGGCTACCGGCGGCCAGTTCGTTGTCCCGAATTGCCGTCAACGCCAAACCTTGGCGCGAACGCAGGAAGAGATACACGGCGGTTACAACCAGCACGGCGGCCCCGAGTGCCAGCCAATAGCTCAGCGCCTCACGCATCGCGCGCCCGGACGCCAGTGATTTCACGATGGCAACGGGCAGCGAAGATCCTGACCCTCCACCAAGCGCTGAGATTTGCGCGAAGCTCAGCCGGAAGACTTCAGCGATGACCCAGGTGCCTATTGCAAAATATGCCCCCCGAAGCCTGAAGATCAGGACGGCGACCGGGATCGAGATCAACGCTCCCAGGACCCCTGCGGCTGCGATAGCAACCAATGGATGCAAACCGCCCAGCATCGTCAGTGCAAACAGCATATAGCCACCGAAGCCGACATAGGCCTGCTGACCGACCGACACGAGACCAGCGTAACCCGCCATGAGGTTCCAAAGGGTGGCGAGGGATAGGTAGAGGAAAAGTTCACCCATCAGGCGCATGTCCGCGCGACCTGCCCACCAAGGGGCTGCAATTAAAACAAGCAAGCTGATCGCGGCCAGGATCGCAGCAACGCGGGCTGGTTTCGAAGAACGGGAAACCGAATATTCTTGCAGATTCATCCGGAAACCCTCGGGAACAGGCCGTTCGGACGAACGGCAAGAATGACAAGGAAAGCAATATGGCCGGCCAGCACTTGCCAGCCCGGATCAATCTTGGCTCCGATGGTTTGCGCGACACCAAGAATGACGCCACCAATGAGCGTGCCCCAAAGGTTGCCAAGCCCACCGATAATGACAGCCTCAAAGCCAAAAATCAGGCGACCGCCTCCGATGGACGGGTCAAAGCTTGTCCGAATGCCAAGCAGAATACCGGCGATTGCTGTCACGCCGAGGGCCAGCGCCATGGCCAGTCCAAAGATGTGCCGACGATTGAGGCCCATGAGCTGTGCGATGTCTTGGTTATCGGACACAGCTCGAAATGCACGACCAAGTGCGGTGTGATAGAAAGTCCATTGCAGCCCCCAGATCACCGCAACAGCGATCCCGAAGGTCAAGAGCGGCAGGATGCCAAGCGTCAACCCTCCAACTGCGACGCTGGCAGTTTCGAGTGCACCAGCATCAAGGTCTTGCGGATCAGCGGTGTAGACCTCCAGCAACCCGTTCTGGATAATTACACTAAGCCCAAAGGTCACAAGCAGCGGTGGAAGAATATCGTCGCCCAGAGTTTGGTTCAGCAGGCCGCGTTGAAGGGCATAACCGATTGCCGCCATAGCGGGAACAACGATCACCAATGCGGCCATCGGATGCATCCCCGTCGCGGTCGTCACGGTCAGCCCTAGGTACGCGGCCAGCACAATCAAATCGCCATGAGCAATATTGACGAGCCGCATGACTCCAAAAATCAACGACAGACCTGCGGCAAACAGCGCGTATAGCCCACCCAGCAAAGTTCCCTGCACGATAGCGTTCAGCCATTCCATATTATTCGATCCCGAAATACGCGCGCGAAATGTCTTCGCGCGAAACGGTGTCGGACGCACTTTCTAGCGAAACGCGCCCCTCTTGCAGACAGTAGACCCGGCTTGAAACCGACAGTGCCTTGGTTATGTCCTGTTCGACGATGATTGCGCTCATGCCCTCGCCGATGATGCCGGGCAGCGCTTCGTAGATGTCTTTGATGATGATCGGGGCCAGCCCGAGGCTGATTTCGTCGAAGAGGAGCAGATCGGGATTGGCCATCAACGCGCGCCCGATGGCGACCATCTGCTGCTGACCTCCGGAAAGCGATGTTGAGGCCTGATCTTTGCGCTCATCCAGGATTGGAAACAGGTCGTAGACAGCTTGCAGATCCCAGGGACCTTTGCGCCCAACCTGAGCACCGATCATTAGGTTTTCTTTGACCGATAAAGACGGAAACAGCTGACGACCTTCGGGCACCATCGCCAGACCTAATTCGGCGACTTCATCTGCGCGAAGGCAGCTGATGTCCCTGCCCCTGTATTGGATCTGCTCCGGTTGGTTCGCAAGCAACCCGGTGATGGAACGCATCAGGGTTGTCTTGCCTGCACCGTTCGCACCGATGATGGCCAGAACCTCGCCCTCGCCGACGTCCAGATCGACATCATAGAGCGCTTGGAAATCACCATAGTAAGAATTCAAACCGCGTGTCTGGAGGATCGGATCAGGCATCAGCTTCGATCCCCAGATAGATTTCTTTGACTTCGGCGCTTTCCATGATTGCCTGCGGCTCTCCCTCGGCGATCTTCTTGCCAAAGTCGATAACGATCAGGCGGTCAACAACGGCCAGCAGCGCATGAACAACATGTTCGATCCAAATGATGGTAACGCCAGAGGCATGGATATCTTTGATCGTCTGAACCAGTGACTTGCACTCGGCTTCGGTCAAACCACCGGCAATCTCATCCAGCAACAGCAGTTTGGGCTTGGCACACAAAGCCCGTGTCAGTTCCAGGCGTTTCCGTTCCAGCAATGTCAGGCTTCCGGCAAGAACGTTCGCCTTGGGCAGCAGCTCTGTCTGGTCCAAAACGTCCAGACAAAAACGTTCTGCCAGATGTCCACGCATGCCCGCCGACTGCGTGGCGGCGATCATCGCGTTTTCGAAAACGGTCATTCCCGAAAACGGCTGCGGGACCTGAAATGAACGCGCAATACCAGCATGACTGCGCTTTGCCGCGCTCCATTTCGTGACGTTCTGCCCACTGAATTCTATCACCCCGGAATTTGATTTGAGCGTCCCGGTGATCAGGTTGAACATCGAGGTTTTGCCTGCACCGTTGGGGCCGATTACCCCGAGTGCCTCGCCTTGCTGGACCTCATAGCTCAGCGCATCGGCGACAGTTACTGCGCCAAATGCCTTGCTCAGGTCTTGGAGTCTCAAGATTGTCGTCATGCTTCTCTCGGATGGAAGGTTCGGCGCCAAGATCGGCGCCGAATGTCTGGTTAGCCCAGCAGTTTCATGTCCGCCGTCACCGGAACCTCTGGCGCGGTGCTGTTGGCAACGATCTGCAACTCGTACGCATCGCCGGACTTTTGCCACTGACCGCCAACCAAAGGTGTTTTGGTGACGTTGTTCATAGGCCCATCACCCCAGTTCACCGGCCCGACAATCGTG
Organism: Ruegeria sp. A5; assembly: GCF_056543005.1. Taxonomy (NCBI): domain Bacteria; kingdom Pseudomonadati; phylum Pseudomonadota; class Alphaproteobacteria; order Rhodobacterales; family Roseobacteraceae; genus Ruegeria; species Ruegeria sp. A5. The sequence continues at coordinate 25,886 of NZ_JBQGAV010000006.1, read as the reverse complement.
TTCAGGTTTGTGGAGGTGATTGCCGAAATGATCGATGACGGGTCTTCCAGATCATCCGCTCTTTTGACGACATCCGCGACGACCTCGAACAAGGCGTGTTTAAAGCCCAGCGGTTGTGTCCACGGGCGGCCCGACTCTGCCGTGTAACCTTCTGCCAGTTCTTTCGAGGAAATACCGGTCAGAGAAGACGAGAACGGGTGATGCGGAGACCACCAGACCTCGGTCGACAACCCGTCCCCGCGGTCACCGAGCGATTCAATGACGGATGGGAACAGCAGCGCCTTGCCAATGGTCACGACCTTTGGGTTAAAGCCTTGCTGGGCGGCCTGGCTCCAGAACGTTGCGAAATCGGGTGGGATCATGTTGCCAGTGACGATTTCACAGCCCGCGGCCTTGAACGCAGCGATTTGATTTGAGAAGTCATCGGACAGAGGCTGATAGCGACCGGGATCGGTCAGCGTATAGCCAGCTGCGGCCAAAGGTTTTGGCAGGCCCAGTTCCGCATCACCCCATGCATTGCCGTCAGCATCGTTGGGGAATAGACCACCCACTGTCTTGGTCACGCCAGTTTTGTCCCACATATCAAGGAACGCTGCGATCACATCCTCCAGGCCCCAGAAGAAGTGATAGGTCGTTTCAAACCCCTCACCCGGAACACCATTGCGACCAAAGAAGTAAGGCTGCCACGGACAGTCGGTCGTGATGCAGGGAACTTCGTTGATCTCTGCCTGATCGGCGACCGGGTTCACCGTATCCGGGGTAGAAGCGGCAACAATGATATCGACCTCATCACCCAGGATCAGATCTGCGGCAACCTCGGCTGCGCGGTTCGGGTTGGACTGGCTGTCTTTTGAGATGATCTCGACATTCCAAGTCTTGCCGTTGTTCTCCATCCCGGCTGAGAACACTTGTTGGATGGCCTGAAGCACGTATTCATCAGCCTCGGCAAAACCAGCCAGCGGCCCGGTGCGCGGGCTGACATTGCCGACACGCAAGGTCGGGTTCGCAGCATAAGCACGCGTCGCCCTCAGGATTGCCGGTGCCGCAATTGCTGCCGTTGCCCCGGCGATGAAACTACGCCTGGTGGCCGTTTTGAATATCCTTGTCATTGCGTCCTCCCTTCACCGGCCTCCCGCCAGTGTTTGATTGATCTTACAAAGTCTTCTCGAGATTTTTCAGATGTTTCGCGACACGTTGGCGAACCTGATCTGCCTCACCCTCGGCCCATGTCCTGAACCCTTCGCCGGATTTCATGCCCAGCTTGCCCGCTTCGACAAGCGACTTAAGATAGGATGAAGGGCCCCTTTGTGCCTCAAGATCGTGCAGCACGTTTTCGTGGATATCGAGCGTCAGGTCAGTGCCGACCAGATCCGCGTTCTCCAGCGGACCAAGAACAGCAAGCCTGCGCCCGAAGCTGGACTTGATCACGGTATCGACGGCTTCGGCGTCACAAATACCGTTTTCCACCAGACTGACCGCTTCGCGCCACAACGCATGTTGAAGGCGATTGCCGATAAAGCCCGGCACATCTTTTTCGACCATAACCGGCGTTTTCCCGGCATCTTTCAGCAGATCGAACATCGTCTGTGCGATCTCAGGGTCTGTCCACTGGGTCTTGATGACCTCGACCAAAGGGATCATGTGCGGCGGGTTCCACCAATGGGTTCCCAATGCTCGGTTTTTCAGCCGCAAACCGGACATGATCTGGGTGATTGGCATGACCGAGGTATTCGACGCGAGTATGCAAGTTTCTGGTGCATGCGCCTCGATCTCTGCAAAGATCGCTTGCTTGAGCTCGAGCTTTTCGGGTGCGGCTTCGAACACAGCATCAGCGTTTCGCACAGTACCTTCCGTCGTCGCAAAAATCTCAATCATCTTGAGGGTTTTCGTGATTGTAACCTCATCATCCCCCATTGCGGCCATACTGGCGCGAATGCGGTTGGGCACGGTGACGCGCGCTTCTTCCACGGGATCGGTAATGGCGACATATTGGCCCGCCTTCGCCAAGGTAAGGGCAATGCCGTGACCCATCAGGCCAGCACCAATCACTGCCATTTGCTGTTTCTTACGCACCATCCCTTAGCCCGCCGTATATCCGCCATCGGCATGCAGGATATGCCCGGTGTAAAAATCAGATGCGCGCGACGCGAGAAACAGGAGCGGACCCGCAAGATCTTCTGGCTCACCCAGCCGCCCCTTAGGAACACGGGTCAGGAAGCCATCGCGCACTGCCTTCGCTTGGTTGGTGTCTTCAAACATCCAAGCCGTCAAAGGCGAACGGAACACTGTCGGTGCGATCGCGTTGACGGTGATCCCTGTCGGACCCAGCTCACATCCCAAGGCTTTTGTTATCCCGTTCACGGCGGCCTTTGACGCGCAATACGCCGTGTATCCGGCAGGGTGTCCAAGGGTGCTGCGCGCAGAACTGACGAATATGATCTTGCCATATTCGCTTTGCTTCATGTGCGCTGCCGCTGCGCGCGCCAAAAGCCAGCTTTGGTTCACGTTGGCGTCCATCACTGCACCAAAGGTTTCCGGCGCCATGTCGTTGATCAGAGCAACTTTGTTCATACCGGACGCGACAACGAGAATGTCGAGCTTGCCAAAGGTGTTGACGGCCTCATCAACCAATGCGTCACACGATGCTTCATCGGTCGGTCGGATATTGATGGTCACGACCGTTGCACCAAGTGCCTCGCACTCTTTGGCAATGCTATCGAGCGCCTCTTGGTTTCCCGCCGCCAAAAGAAGGTTGCAACCAGCCCCGGCCAAGACGCGTGCCGCAACCATTCCAAATGCGCCCGAAGCTCCGGTGATCAATGCGACGTTGTCTCTGACGTCAAACATCTTGAGTGGATCAGACATTCTTTTCGTCCTTAGCTTTCTGGCGGATACGGAATGACCACCAGCATTTTGCAGGTGTGGTTGGCGCGGTTTTCAATTTTGCGCACTTCACCCGGTGCGATCGTGCAGCTGTCCATGGGTCCAAGACTGGTTTCTGTGCCGTCAACGATAACGGTCATTTCACCCTCCAGAACGATGTAGACTTTCTCAAAAGGCGTAGAGTCCGGCCCTGCGCCACCGCCCGGAAGGAACTGACTGAAGCCGACCCACTGATTTGTCGGCCCGCCTTCTTCAAACCCCTGCAAGCGAAGCCCGTGACATCCGAAGTGGCTCGGTGCTTCGTAAGGTTGGGCGTCCTGAAACCGCTTCAGATGCATGTCCGTCTCCGCTCAGTTGCAATGGCGGCCGCCGGCGAACCGGCGACCGGTCCGTGAGTGTTCAGAAATCTTTGCCAGCCTCGATGCGGTAGGATTGGTTCTTATCGATCATCGCCACCAGTCGGATAATGCAGCCATCGCCGCGGTCCCAATTCCACGGAAAGAACGCGAAGGTACACCGCTTGCCGGTCACCGCATCCAGATCCCCACCAACATTTTCGATGCCGAGAATGCCTTTGGAAAACAGCATATTGTGAACCGGTTCCCACTCAGGGAAATCAACCTCCCATGGCGTGCCGCCTGACCACTCAAGATACTCTTTTTCGAGGTGTGGCATGATCGGACCGTTTCGCTGCGGACCGATGGCAGTTGCCAGCGGGTGATCGTTCGCCTGGGTATCGTGGCCAACGACTTTCACACCTTTCTCGATCATCCACTCGGCAGCAGAAGGAACGAGACCAGGGCAATAAGCAAAATAGTCACCGTCTTCGTACTGCTTATGCCAACCGGTGTTGATGATCAGAACGTCGCCCTTGCGGATTGAGTGCCCGCAAGCCTTCTCCAGATCATCTCCCGTGATTTGCTCCCACTTATTCTTGGGAACCGAGACTACCAATCCCGAACCGAAGAAATGCGGCAGCGGCACCTCGTCGATGAACGGCGTTCCCTGAACAACATGGGCCGGTGCATCAATATGAGTGGTAACGTGCATCGTCGTCGTAATCGTCTGAGACAACACCCCTGACTTGGCCATGTAGTGCTTTCGGTCGATCTGGACGTCCTTGAAATACGGCCAGTTGGGGCACTGAAACCCGTATCTGTGGCTCAGGTTATAAAACTCAAGCCCCATGTCGTTGTCGGTGTTTGCCTGAAACTCAATGCCACGGATTTCGACCATTGGGCACATCTCCTTTGTTCGCCGACAACGCGGCGGTGTTCGCTTTTCAATTGTCTGGGTGGCCTCCCCACCTGTCCCGTATGATGATGCATACGCACCGCATTATGGTCAACATAAAAACTCACTATACGGTTGACTTGCACCGCATTGTGATACAACACTAAAAAATCGCTAGGTATCCAGAGCTACGATACCAAGGCAGGATAAGGTAGGTTAAATGTCTGAAAAAGCGGATAAAGGTGGCATTCAGGTTATTTCCAGAGCGGCCTCGATTTTGCGTGTTCTGAAAGAAAACCAATCCGGAATGAGCTTGGGAAAAATCGCCGAGCGTGTTGACCTGCCCCGCTCTACGGTACAGAGAATCACAAGCGCTCTTGCCGAGGAAAACCTTGTCATAGCGGATGCAAATGGGGGTGGTTTGAGGCTCGGTCCCGAACTAAGCGCTCTCGCGGGCGCGGCGCAGTACAGCATCGTCGAACACTGCCGTCTGCTTTTGACGGAACTGACCCAAAAGACCGGGGAAACCACAGACCTAGCCGTCATGCGCGGTATCGGCATGGTTTTCTTAGATCAGGTCCCAGGCGTCTATCGATTGACGACCGTTTCGCAAGTAGGCGAGGTTTTTCCGCTGACCACCACTGCAAATGGGAAAGCTTGTCTCGCTCAACTCGATGAAGGAGATGCGACAAAGCTTATTCAGAACGAATGGGAACGGAACGGTATCCAAAGGAATTTGGATGAGTTCCTTTCCGAACTGAATACAGTCCGCGAACAGGGCCTTGCCTATGATTTGGACGAACATTCTGCTGGTGTATCGGCTATCGGGTTTTCTTTTGTCGACTGGGTGGGAGACCTGCACGCGATCTCAATTCCAGTACCAACGACGCGATTTGCACGGCAAAGAGCAACCATCGAACAAGCGCTAATTGAGACGTCCACAAACATTCAACAAACTTTCCAGTGAGCAAAATAAGCTGATTTGGGACAGGTTGAAGTCGATGAACTACCTTTTCTAACAGTCCGTACTTCTGTCGGGGAAAGTCCAAACATTCCGCCTACCGGATGGCTGATAGTTCAACATGGCCGCCAAGATTGATATCCGCCTCGAATTGCGATTTTCACAACCATTAGGTGTTTGCTGGCGTCATACCCAACCACGATCGTCATTGAAGCGGTTTTATGTGAAACGATCTTTGGTTGGGTTATGGCCGTTCTGTGGAACAAGTGCGAAAGGCTGCCTCGGCGGACAAAACCGACATTTGCTTTATCTGGCTGAATGACCCCTTAAATCCCCGCCGCGGACATTCAAATTTCGGTAGATTGTGCGAATATGAATGCTCCGTCCGCTTCGACGGTTTAAACGTTAGCCGCGCACACCATTAGCGTCGCGCTTGCCGCGTTGATGGCCAGCGCAGTGTTATACAGCGTGGCCGGTCGTAGCAGCGACTTCTCATCCACATCATGAGGCAGTGCAGAAAGCGGGTCGATGAAAAAGAGCAGCGCATCAAGGCGCCTTAAGCGATCATCGCACCGATTTGCGCGTCACCTCCGAGAAGACCATTTTTCAAACAGGTGATCTATGACCCGACTTCGGTAGCGATACGCCTCCCGGTCGTGCCGATGCCGGACAATTCCATTACGGCCACCGTAGGTTTTCGTATGCGTCTCAGGGGCATTCTAGCAGACCTAGAAAACTCTTGGATCGGCCCTAAGCAGTCATCTGAAAACAGTCTTCGATGCTGCGCAGCGGCGCGCCAAAGAAGATATTCGCGGTCAACGCGAAATTCGAACACCGGGGAGGTCTTGAGCGTAGAGCGACGCCATCCTCGGACTGAACCGCCAGAACCGTCAACCAAGCTTAACCAGATATGTGGTGTCGAGCGAAGGGATCCCGCGTGTTCTTTAAAAGCCAACCTAAGCACACCGCTGTAATACTCGAGAACCGCGATTCTACCCCAGTAGTTCTTGCAGGGAATTCTTCGTTTTGTCGTGACTCAATTTCGAATGCTCGGCGATTAAATCAGCCAACTCTGGCCGACATGAACCGCAGTTCGTTCCCGCATTAAGGGCGCCTCCGATATCGTCCACATTGATCAAACACTTGTCGTGAATGGTGCGGATAAGGGTTTTTAGCCCGACCTCGAAACACGAACAAACGATTGGGCCGCAGTCCTCAGAATCAACAGATGAATGGCCAGACAGAATCTGCTGAGGCGTTACCTCAGGCAAAGTTGCCAAATAGTCTCGCATCAGGGTGATAGGTCGGCGCGAGACGAAGAGCACTGCCAGAATGCGCTGACCGTCTGACAGCGCAATTCTATAAGAGCCGCGTTTGGGATCTTCTACTGAAGTCGCCGTTGCATCCGGTAAACTAAACCAAACGCGAGCGGTCTTTTCCCAGTCTTCAATAATCTGGTTCCCTGCCAACTCCATCCTGTAGCCGTTGGTTGTTCTGGCTGTCGCCGAATACTCTGCTTCAGGGAACGCTGCATCGGCTGAAACGGCGAAACCGTACCATGCTGCTCTCATACGTCGAACAGATACCGCTGTTGATTTGCTTTCCGGCTGACCAGAAATCGGGTCAGTTACACTAGGAATTATCTCGTTTACACGGGCCGACGGTGCCGTTTCTCCGGTCCAATGAATGGGCGCAAACACATTGCCACGCGCAATAGATTCCGTAATGCGAAGCCGAAATATGCCGCTTCCGACTGAACTACTAACTTCGACCAAATCGGCAGGACCAAGCCCCAGTTGATCAACGTCCTTTGGGTTCATTTCCAAATAGGGCTCGGCAAGGTGGGCCGATAAACGAGGCGACAATCCGGATCGGGTCATGGTGTGCCACTGATCCCGATTTCTCCCTGTGTTCAACAGGAAAGGGTAGCGTTCTGATGGCTCTGCCTTGGGCGTTCGATGGGTGACCGGCACAAACCGCGCCTTGCCATCAGGATGAAAAAACTGCCCGTCTCCGAAGAAACGACCGTCAGTTTTCCGCGATGCCGTGGGCCATCGTGTCGGGCACATCGCATCATAATCTTCGTCGTTGATGTCCGAAAAGCCAGCAATCTCAAAGTCTTTGCCAAATGAGACGGCAAGCGAGGACATGTTCGCATATTCCCTAAAAATCTGCGCTGCAGACTCATAGCTGAAGGCCTCGGCCCAACCCATGCGGCGGCCAACCTCTGCCAAGATATCCCAATCCGCACGTGCCTGTCCCGGAGGGGTCAGAACGGCGCGTTGCCTGCTGATCATGCGGTCGGAATTGGTTACTGTGCCGCTTTTTTCGCCCCATCCTGCTGCTGGAAGCAATACGTCTGCGAGACGCGCGGTGTCTGTTTGGGCAGTCAGGTCGCTTACGACGGTGAATGGGCAGTTTTTGATCGCCGCATTGACTCGATCGGCGTCCGGCATCGTGGCCGCTGGATTGGTGTGGATGATCCAAAGTGCTTTGATCTGTCCATCTTTAACGGCGCGAAACATGTCGACAGCTTTGAGCCCCTGCTTTTCTGGCAGGATGGGCGCTTTCCAAAAGTCCCGGACGGCTGCTCTGTGGGCCTCGTTTTCGATATCTAGGTGACACGCAAGCATGTTGGCCAGACCGCCGACCTCTCTACCACCCATGGCGTTTGGTTGACCGGTAACCGAGAACGGGCCCATCCCTGCGCGTCCGATGCGTCCCGTAGCCAGATGGCAGTTCAGGATCGCGTTGACTTTGTCTGTTCCGCTGGAGGATTGGTTTACGCCTTGACTGAAAATCGTAACAACCCGCTCGGTTCCAATCCACAGATCGCAAAACGCTTCGATTTCACCTGGGGTAAGTCCGGTCTCATCCGGATCATCAAGCTGTGCGAGTTCGAGGGCTTCAGTGTACCCTACGCTGCGATCCAGAAAATCCGGTGCCACATGCCCCGATTGGTGAATTCTGGTCAGCAGACGATTGAACAGCGCCACGTCGCTGCCGGGTTGCAACGCCAGGTGAAGATCTGCTTGATCGCAGCTTGCTGTTCGACGTGGATCGACAACCACAATCTTCGTACCGCGCGCCTGACGCGCAGCTATGACGCGTTGATAGAGAACGGGATGACACCATGCGAGGTTTGAGCCAACCAAGACAACCATATCAGCCTCATCCAGATCCTCATAAGTCCCGGGCACGGTATCTGTGCCAAAGGCGCGTTTGTGTCCGGCCACAGTTGACGCCATACACAGTCGAGAATTGGTGTCGATGTTGGCCGACCCCATAAAACCCTTCATCAGCTTGTTGGCGACGTAATAATCCTCTGTCAGCAACTGCCCCGAGACGTAAAATGCCACGCTGTCCGGTCCATGGTTCTTGATTGCGGCAGAAAACCGATCTGCGACCAGTTGCAGCGCGTTGTCCCAGCTTGTGTCTCGGCCGAAGGCGCGAGGAGCCAGCAACCGATGTTCCAGCCCAACTGTTTCCCCCAAAGCCAATCCTTTCGAGCACAAACGCCCAAAATTCGCTGGATGATCCGGATCGCCGCGAACGGTCAAGCCTCCGGCCCCATCGGGCCGCAGAAGCACACCGCAGCCGACCCCGCAATAGGCGCAAGTCGAGCGAACTTCAGGCAGACCACTTCCGTCCATCAGGCGGCGCTCCGCCGGGTAACTGCGCTGTCGTCTAACAGGATACGGTCGTCAACAATGCGCACGGGATAGATGGTGATGCGGCCATCATCTGCGCCTTGCGCCTCGCCCGTATTCAGGTCAAATACCCAATTGTGCAAAGGACAGGTCACCGACTGTCCGTGCACGATACCCTCAGACAAAGGACCGCCCTTGTGCGGACAGCTGTTGGTCGCGGCATAGACCTCCACCTCGGCAGTACGGAAGACAGCGATGCAGCCGATATGCGTCTTGACCAGACGCGCCCCACGCAAGGGAACCTCGTCGATATGTCCGATGTCGATCCAGCTCATTCTGCGGCCTCCAGTGTGAAATCTGCAATTGGCGCGTAGGTTTGCGCTTTCTCTTTGACGTGTTCGGCCCACGGGTCTTTGCGGTAGATGTTTTGCGACAGTTCAAACCGCGCGACGAGGGCCGCGCGATTTTCAAGGTCGTCCACGACCTGCACCTTGACCCAGTCCATGCCCACCTTACCCAGCCATTTATATAAACGGTCCAGATACTTGCCGCCTTCGCGATAGGCTTGCGTGACGGCCATCACGATCTCGACCGCTTCTTCTTCGGTGGGAATCTGACAGAGTAGCTCGGTCTCTTTGACATCCATCCCTGCGGCCCCGCCGATGCTGATCTGATAGCCAGATTCGACGCAGACCACGCCGATGTCCTTGCAGGTCGCCTCGGCACAGTTTCGAGGGCAGCCAGATACGGCCAGCTTCAGCTTGTGCGGCGTCCACGACCCCCACAGGCTTCTTTCAAGCTTTATGCCAAGCCCGGTGCTGTCCTGAGTACCAAACCGGCAATGATCGGTGCCGACGCAGGTTTTGACCGTGCGCAGACCTTTGGAATAGGCGTGGCCAGAGACCAGCCCGGCTTTGTTCAGGTCTGACCACATGGCGGGCAGATCTTCGCCTTTGACGCCCAGCAGATCGATCCGCTGACCGCCCGTGACCTTGACGGTGGGAACATCGTATTTATCCGCCGCATCTGCAATGGCGCGCAGTTCGTCGGGCGTGGTGATCCCACCCCACATACGCGGTACAACGCTGAACGTGCCATCCTTCTGGATGTTGGCGTGTTTGCGTTCATTGACGAAACGGCTTTGTGGGTCGTCTTGGTATTCCAGCGGCCAGTCGGCCAGCAGGTAGTAGTTGATCGCGGGCCGACAGACATGGCAGCCATTGGGCGTCGTCCAACCCAGTTCCTGCCAGACGGCAGCCTGACTTTTTAACTCCTGCCCTTTGATCAGGCGTCGCACATCCTCATGAGTCAGGTCGGTGCATCCGCAGACCGGCTGCGCGGCAGGCATCTGGAACGCGTCGCCCAGAGTGACCTGCAACACTTGCTCAACCAATCCTGTGCAAGTTCCGCAGGATGCACTAGCCTTGGTGGTCGTGCGCACCGCGCCCAGATCACCCGCCCCCGCATTGATCGCCTCGACGATGTCGCCTTTGCATACGCCGTTGCAGCCGCAAATCTCCGCCTCATGCGGCAATGCTGCAACGGCTGAGAGAGGGTCCGCAGTGTCGCCCCCCTGATATGCGGGTCCGAAGATCAGCGTCTCGCGCATTTCTTCTACGCTGGTGCCGTCTTTGATGAGGCCAAAGAACCAGCTGCCATCAGTAGTGTCACCATACATGACCGCGCCGACCAGCCGATTCTCTTCAATCACAAGCCGTTTGTAGACCCCGCGCGAGGGGGCGCGGAACACGATATCCTCGCGCCCCGGCCCATCCGCAAAATCCCCTGCACTGAACAGATCGCAGCCGGTGACCTTCAACTTGGTCGAGAGGGTTTTCTGAGCAAACGCAACCTCTTCACCCAACAAAGCCTGCGCAGCCACTTTTGCCTGATCGTAAAGCGGCGCGACAAGACCGAAGACCGCCCCGTCATGTTCGACACATTCACCTACCGCAAAGACATCCGAATCCGAAGTCCGCATCTGGTCATCCACATGGATACCGCGCCCGGTGGCCAGCCCAGCCTCTTGCGCCAGAGCTGTGTTGGGGCGGATACCCACGGCCATTACAAGCAGATCACAGGGCAATTCGGTCCCGTCGTCCAGAAGCAGCGCGCGGACCTTTCCGTCTTGTCCGAGGATTTCTTTAGAGTCCGCCTGCAGGCAAATCCTGATGCCTTTGTCTTCTAGCGATTTCTTCAGCAGGTAGCCTGCGGCCTCGTCCAGCTGTCGCTCCATCAGGTGGCCCATGATATGCACCACTGTCACGTCAACGCCATGGGCAGCCATACCCGCGGCGGCCTCGAGCCCCAGCAAGCCGCCGCCGATCACGACCACCTTGTTGTCAGGGCCCATGCCTATCATCTGCTCGGTGTCTTCCAGATCGCGGTAGGCAATCACGCCCTCCAGATCATGCCCTGGCAGAGGGATCATGAACGGGTTAGATCCGGTCGCAATCACCAGCTTGTCATAGGGAACGTGGCCGTTCTGACCTTCGACCACCTTCATCTCGCGGTCGATCTTCGCGACCTTTTCACCAAAGCGGCAGGCAATGCCCCGCGCGGCATACCACGCGTCGTCATGGGTGACGATCTCTTCATAGGTTTTCTCGCCCGACAGCACTGGGCTGAGCATGATGCGGTTGTAGTTCCCGCGCGGCTCGGCATTGAACAGGGTGATTTCGAACGTATCCGGCGCGGCTTCGGTCAGGTGTTCCAACACCCGGCCTGAGGCCATACCCGCGCCTATGACAACAAGTCTTTGCTTCATGATTTCACTCCGCTGCAATCGCCTTGGGGGCGGGTGTTTTTGGCTTGGCGCCATGTTCATATTCTTCGAGGAAATCGAGGACTTCCTGCCGGTAAGCATAGTAATCCGGGTGCTCCAGCAGCGCTTTGCGCGTGCGCGGACGCGGCAGCTCAACCTTGGTGATCTTGCCGATCGTTGCCTGCGGACCGTTGGTCATCATCACCACGCGATCGGCCAGTAAGATCGCCTCATCCACGTCGTGGGTAACGCAGATCGCAGTGACCTTGGTGCGGGACCAGACCTCCATCAGGACTTCCTGTAATTCCCATCGGGTCAGGCTGTCGAGCATCCCAAAGGGCTCGTCCAGCAACAGCAGCTTGGGGGACAGGGCAAAGGCGCGGGCGATGCCGACGCGTTGCTTCATGCCGTTCGACAAGTCGGAGGCGGATTTGTCCATAGCATCGGCCAGTCCGACCCGTTCCAGATAGTATTCGACCACATCCTGACGCTCGGCCCTGCTGGCCTTTGGATAGACCTTGTCCACCCCAATCGCGACGTTCTCCTTGGCGGTTAACCATGGGAACAGGTTGGGGGATTGGAACACCACCGCGCGTTCGGGATCGGCCCCTTCGACGTGACGGCCATCCAGCTTGATCGCGCCTTTCGAGATGTCATTGAGCCCAGCCGCCATAGTAAGAACCGTGGACTTGCCACAGCCTGAGTGGCCAATCAGCGAGATGAACTCGCCCTTATCGATCTTCAGGTCGAAATCCTCGACCACGGTCAACGGGCCTTTGGGAGTCGGATAAACCTTGTGCAGTTGCGAGAAGTCGAGGAAGCGGTTCTCGATCAGCCCCTTTTGCGCCTCGGCCACCGCCGTTGGAACACCGTGGATTGGGGTGACATCCGGGAGGATACGCGAGCCTTCGACCTTGGCCTCGATCCCCACATCCATCAGGTATTTGGTGACGTCCGCGCGCAGGCGTTTGAATGTCTCGTCATTGTTCATCGCAGCGCGTTCGCGCGGACGCGGGATCGAGACACGGAATTCCTGCCCCAGCGTGCCATCCGGGTTCAGGGCAATGATACGGTCGGCCAGAATGATCGCCTCATCAACGTCATTGGTGATGAGGACACAAGTTTTCTTGTCGGCTTCCCAGATATGTTCGATCTCATCGGCCAGATTGGCGCGGGTCAGCGCGTCGAGCGCCGACAGAGGCTCATCCAGCAACAAAACCTCGGGGTTCATCGACAAGGCACGCGCCACGTTGACCCGCTGGCGCATCCCACCCGACAGCTCTGCCGGGCGGCGGGTCGCGGCGTGACTGAGGCCGACCATCTTGACGTAATGCGCGACTTTTTCGGCCTTCTCGGTCTTGCTGAGACCCGGAAAGACCGTATCCACCGCCAACCCCACATTGCCACTGACCGTCAGCCAGGGCATCAGCGAGTAGTTCTGGAAGATCACGCCACGCTCAGGGCCCGGCCCTTTGATCGGAGTGCCTTTGAAGGTGACCTCTCCGCCGGTTGGGGTGTCCAGCCCGGCCATTAGATTGATAAGGGTGGTTTTGCCGGTGCCGGAAAAACCGAGGATCACCAGAAACTCACCCTCTTGCACGTCCAGATTGATGCTTTTCAGCACATCCGTGCGCGCGGTACCTTCACCGAAGGATTTCGAGGCGTTCTTGAAGCTCAGAATGCTCATCGCGATCACCGGTTGTTCGTGAAGGTAAACAGGGATTGCAGCGCGTACATCACCCGGTCCAGCAGGAAGCCGATGATACCGATGGTGAAGACTGCAACCATGATCTTGGCGAGTGAGCTGGACGAGCCGTTCTGGAACTCATCCCAGACGAATTTGCCCAGACCGGGGTTCTGCGCCAGCATTTCCGCCGCGATCAAAACCATCCAGCCGACACCCAGCGACAGGCGCAGGCCGGTGAAGATCAGCGGCAGGGCCGAGGGCAGCACCAGTTTGGTGATCTTGGTATAGGTGTTCATTTTCAGGACTTTGGAGACATTCACCAGGTCCTTGTCGATGGAGGCTACACCCAAAGATGTATTGATCAACGTGGGCCATAGCGAACACAGGGTCACGGTGATGGCCGAGATCAGGAAGGATTTCGCGAACCAGCCGTCATTGGTGACGTAAACGGCCGAGACGATCATGGTGACGATCGGCAACCAGGCCAGAGGCGAGACCGGTTTGAATATCTGGATTAGCGGGTTTAGGGCTGCATTTGCAGTCGGAGACAGGCCGGCCGCGATACCAAGTGGGACCGCGATGACGGTGGCGATCAGAAACCCAAAAAACACTGTTTTGATCGAAGTCCAGATTTGCTGGTAATAGGTCGGAGCACCCGTGAAGGCGACCTCTTTCACTTTCTCCGGCTGGCCAGCGTCAATGAATTTCTGATTGCGCTTCTCGACCATGGCCTCGAACTTCGCGCGTTTGGCCGCTTTGGCCTTGGCATCCTGGTTCAGGCTGACCATCTCTTCCCAAACCTGCGCCGGCCCCGGAACCGCGCCTAGAGAGGTCTGCACCTTGGGGGCCAGCGTTCCCCACAGCAACAAGAAGGCGCAGATCGACAACAGAGGCACGATCAGCAACCGCCATATCTCGGTCATCTGAGCGCGGGGATTGTCCCCGGCGGCGGCTTTCAGGACCGGGGTCGCCCAGCTGAGACCCAGAACCTGGAACCATTTGTCGGCTGCATTGATGCGGGTGAAAAGGCGGGCGCGACGTTCCTCTCGGGCGGCGTCTGCGTTGAATTCGGGATCGACCGTTGTCATCTGATGTGTCCTTGCGATGGCGGGGCACTTTGGGGGCTGCGCCCGGCGCGGGCCGGGCGCAGGATTAGGGGAATTAGCCTTGCACGTCCGAGCCGATGATCTTCTGCTCGCCCTTCAGGCCTATGGACAGGCTTTCGAGATAGGCGTTGGGTGTGCGTCCGTCGTAAGCGATGCCGTCAATGATATCCTCGGCCGGGGTCGGCGCTTTGTAACCATCGCTGTCCCAGGGGAAGTCGGCTTCATTCGCCAGACCTTCGTCGACCAGCAAGCGGGCGGCTTCCAAATAGATCTCGGGTTTGTAGACGGACTTGGCGACCTCGTCATACCAGCTGTCGGGCTTGGACTCGGCAATCTGCCCCCAGCGGCGCATCTGCGTCAGATACCAAACGGCGTCCGAGTAGAACGGATAGGTCGCGTTGTAGCGGAAAAACACGTTGAAATCGGGGACTTCACGCTTGTCGCCCTTCTCATACTCAAACGTGCCGGTCATCGAGTTGGCGATAACCTCATAATCCGCGCCCACATATTCAGCCCGGCTCAGAATCTCGACTGCTTCAGGGCGGTTGGCATTTTCGTTCTCGTCCAGCCACATCGCCGCGCGTATCAGGGCCTTGGTCACGGCCAGAGTGGTGTTGGGGTACTGTTCTGCGAACTCGGCATTGAGACCAAAGACCTTTTCGGGGTTGTTCTTCCACAGCTCGTAGTCGGTAATAACCGGTACGCCGATACCCTTGAACACAGCCTGCTGATTCCACGGCTCGCCCACGCAATAGCCATAGATCGTGCCGGCCTCCAACGTGGCAGGCATCTGCGGTGGAGGGGTCACCGACAGGAACACATCCGCACCAATCTGACCGGTCACGTTTTCAGGGCTGTAGTAACCCGGATGCAGACCACCGGCGGCCAGCCAATAGCGCAGCTCGTAGTTATGGGTCGAAACCGGGAAGACCATGCCCATGTTAAATGGCTTGCCTTCTGATTTGTACTTCTCGACGACCGGGGCCAGAGCCTCGGCGCTGATCGGATGCTGGGGACGGCCGTCGTCCATCACCGGGATGTTCGGCTTCATCTCTTCCCAAATCTCGTTGGAGACGGTGATGCCGTTGCCGTTCAGGTCCATCGAAAATGGCGTGATGATATGGGCTTCGGTCCCATACCCGATGGTTGCGGCCAATGGTTGTCCAGCCAGCATATGTGCGCCGTCAAGCTGTCCGTCAATCACGCCATCCAACAGCACCTTCCAGTTTGCTTGTGCTTCCAGCGTCACGAACAGGCCTTCGTCCAGAAAGTACCCATTCTCATAGGCGACAGCCAGCGGCGCCATGTCGGTCAGTTTGATAAAGCCAAAGGTCAGCTCGTCTCTTTCCAGTTCCAATTCGGCCAGTGCTGGAGACACAAGCGCCGTCGTCGCGGCGAGGCCTAAAAGAAGCTTTTTCATCTCGATCCCTTTCGGTTCAGCCCAACCCCATGGGCAAACAAAAAAGCCGCCGACACAGTCCGCCGGGAGGAGGTGGCGGATGGTCGAGCGGCTTTGCTCTTCTAAGGTGCCCTGGATTGTGGGCGAATTCCGTCGGTGGGCGTCGTTGCCTTCCGATGTCCCGATTAAGTCAGACGCGCAGTGCGACGTCATCATTTTTTGACATCTTCACTTCGAGAATTCTGCAGCGCAGCAAAAAGAGATGCTGCGCTGCAAAAATTTTGTGCAATCTTACCCTGCGGGCTCGAAAATGCGCCGGTCGAAGAAGACGTTCCGAGACAGAATCAGGCTGCCATTGGCCGAGGCAACTGCCGTCGACTCAGACAAAGCTCCTTCAAGTTTCTCGGATGCGCCGGGTGTCTCCACACCAAGCCCTTGCAACTCGCGACGATAGAGATCACTTCGAAAGACTTTAGCTGCTTGTCGTTCCGCTGTCCCGACGTCCAGCCCGTTTCTTAGCGCCAATTGATGCGCAACCCATTTGGCCTGACTACGCCACGGGAAGGTGGCAGCACCGTCAAAAAACTCGACAAACCCTTCCACACTGCGTTGCTCGCCGCGTGCAGATATGGCGAACTCACCCATTAACGCTCGGTCAATCAGCTCGGGTGAGACATTGAGGTAGGTTTTGCGTGACAGCATCTCGGACGCGGTTGTTCGGCTGTCAGTGTTTGACAGCCAGCGTCCCGCACGCCATACGGTCCGCATGAGACTTCCCAGCAAATGCGGTTCCGTCTCGGCCCAGTCGTTTCTGACTGCCAACACCTTTTCAGGTGCACAAGTCCAGATCGCCTTTCCGGGCAACAGCAGTGCGCCAACACTGTCGTCCACTGCGAAGGAGCCCCAAGGCTCGCCCACGCAAAAGGCATCGATCTCGCCTCCCGCAAGCGCCTGCGCCATGAGTGGCGGCGGGACGGTGCGGATTTCGACCTGTTTTGAGGCCAGTTTGGTTCCCGCAATCCAATAGCGCAGTAGCTCGACATGCATTGAAAATGGGAAAGGCACGCCAAACACCAAGACTTCATCGGCAGCTTTTGCCAGTGCAGCCCCAGCCACAGCGGCATCGGTGAAATCAAAACCATAGCCCTGGTCGATCAGTCGCTCGGCCAATTGCGTTCCAACACCTATAACATTGCCGTTCAAAGACAGGACAGATACCGCAGATAGCGGTGTCGCGATTCCACCAAGACCCAAAGCCATCGCAACGGGGACAGGCGATAGTAGATGCGCCGCGTCCACATGCCCAAAGGCCAGCATATCGCGCAATGAGGACCACGATGGCGCCGGACGCAGGTCCAGCGAGATGCCTTCAGCATGGTCGAACCCCATTTCGCGCGCAACGATCAACGGGGCCGCGTCGACAAGCGGCATATACGCGACGGGCAGTGTTACGGTTCTCATGACAACAACCCCGAAGCAGTGACCAAGGCTTCGGCCACCTCGGCGACGCGGCGGTTTTGGTTCATCGCGGTTTTTCGGAGTAGCGCATAGGCTTCATCTTCCGAAATGCCCTTGGCTTTCATCAGCAAACCTTTTGCGCGGTCGATCACTTTACGCTCTTCAAGCGCACGGCGGGTTTCTGCAAGTTCAGTCCGCATCTGGCGCAACACCTGAAACCGAGCGATGGCGGTATCGATAACAGGTTTAATTCGCTCAGCTTGCAATCCATCGACAACATAGGCCGATACACCGGCCTCAACAGCAGCTTTTGCCAATCCGCCTGCGGCGCCTGAGACGAACATAGCCACGGGTCGCTCCAATGGGCCCGAAGCAACGGTAAGTTCTTCCAACATATCTCGAGAGGGGTTGTCGATATCAATCAGGACAATATCTGGGCTATGAGTAGCAATTTTCCTTGCCAGCCCGGAGACATTGCCGATTACAGAAACGTCTACGTCTCCGGCCTCTTTAAGAGCATCTACAATCGCAAAGGCTCGTTCTTGGTTCTGCTCGACTACAACGACAGTTAGATGTTGGTTCATAGGGTCACAAGTGAGGCCAAGGCGCATTGGTAGCAATTCCAGCGCCATTTAATGCTTCATCAGGCTGCCGTTCGCCCAATTTTTCAGCTTGATTTCACACTTAGCGGAATAGCTGCACAGTTTTTCTACATGCCATCAAAGAAATCCGTGATAGCACATCGCATCATTTTTTGGTTTTTCAGTTGCGCTACCAGTTTGCTTGAGGCACCAGATTCCACTTCCATTTGCAGATCAAAACCGAAGGTCCGCTTTGACAACTAATACAATGTGTTCCCGCGCCTGCAGCAAATGACCGCTTTCCGCCGATTCTTTAGAAAAGCAACGTGTTCTGGAGCAGAAGTAACGGCACAGCCAACTCAGCCGCACTTGTTTTTGGGGCTAGTAGGATTTGGACAAGCCAAACGCCTCTGGCGATCAGGGGTAAGACGCTGCCTTCCCCCTCGGGCAACCCTATTAGACAAATCCGTGTCTTCGGCTGCGCTTGCGGGCCGCACCACTATTGTCGAATAACATTGCGTCGCCCCCAAGCGCGTTCGCCACGTGGCAGAGCAGCAGGAACAGGCGCCTCCGGCGTCTGATCTGCAAATCAGCCCTGGTTTTCTCGAAAGGAAGTCAGGATCAACTAAATCGGTCTGGGTTCTGGATGAAGGAAGCGACGCGAAAATGGCAAGGCTCTGTCGCTGCTGGCAGAACTATGTGTCGCCTTACAACAAGGAAATGTGGAACTTCACTGATCGTGGACTCAGTCGACAACCAAAACCTCAACAAAGCGGTCGATCACGTCATTCAATTCTGACCCAAACGTCACGCATTTCTGACCCAATACGAGTAACCGCCATTCAACGACGCTGCTGTTAGTGTCTCAAAAGAGTACAGTTTACCGTCCATCTTTCCGAATAGAATAACCGCTACTCCCGCTTTGAGGTTCCCGAAACCCAGAACTCGTTTCGCCTAGACCTGACCCGCTTGGACATAAAATCGACGAAGAGCCGGACACGCGTGGTGTTTCTAAGATCACGATGCAGCAATAGCCAAATGTTTCGGTACGGTATCGGCTTTTGGAAGGGCGCACGGATCAGATCGGGATGGCGGTCGCCAAGATTGCACGCAAGATAGGCCATGCCAAGACCGGACGCCGCCAATGTGATCAAAGGCACAAGTTCTGAAACACGATGCTTGAGCCGGGCTTTCGGATGGTAACTGTCTTTGATCCATTTGGCCGTAATGGCCTCTTCTGGCTCATGCCAACCGATGAAATGCAACCCCTCGCCGCCATTGTCGCAGATCCGTTTGGCGTAGTCTCGCGTGCAATAGGCTGCTTGAGACATCTGGACCAACTTTCGCCCGACCACATCGTCCGTCCCCACAAGAGGTTTTCGCATTGAATGAACCCCAAGACGGCTTCATCGAGTCGCGCGACGGACATTCAACCTTGATTGAACACTAGTGCCTTGACGTTTGAACGTTCGCAGCAAGAATCCAGTCTTTCTTGCCATCTATCGGACAACCTTTCGGCATGATCCAACGTCCCGTGTCACGCGACGTGATTAGAAGGACCTTAAGGCGGTCCCCGAACAATTGCAGAGGCAACGCTGCATTTATTTAGTACGCTGAACCACTATTCTTTTCGCCTAGCTGGCCAGATTAAAGCGGTGATGTGATTTATCCTTTTCGATTATGACAGGAAGAAACAAAAAAGCGTCAGGCTCTTGCGACTCAGAACTCACTTGTTTCTGACGCGCCACCTCATACACAAATCCGATAAATGCCTTTGAACCCGCCCAGGATAATCAGATACAATTGCATCCACGCGCAGGTCGATCATTCTGCCTATTTCTTCGTGCGAATTGACCGTCCACACGGCAACACATAGGCCCAGTTCTTTTGCGCGCGCCACATTTTCAGCCGTTACATCCGTGTAGTATGGGCACCAAAGCGAACCGCCAGCTTGCTTGACCAAATTTGGAATTTCATCACGACGACCACGAAAGTCAGGGCAAACCGCTTTCGAGGAATCCTCACCAACATCCGCGGCGTTTTCCGGAAGCTGCGTCAGGTAGGAAGACGGCATGTCAGGAGCCTGCCGCTGACACTCCTCCAACAGGTTCCAATCAAAACTGTGGAGCACCGCGCGCGAAGACAATCCTTTGTCACGTACTTCTTGAAGAACCCGACCGACAAATTTCTTCCTATAAAGCGCATCGTGAGCCAATTCCGGATCCGACTTCAGTTCGAGCATCAAATAGGCATCGCCGTATTTTGGATCATCAACCAAATCCAGCAAATCCTGCAACTTTGGAACACGGATGCCATCCAGTTGAGCCTGGTCCGGAAACCGTTGGCCATAAGCCGAATGACCATCCAACCGCCCGATGTCAAATTGCTGGATTTGCTCGAACGTCAATGACGAGACCTTCGGCTCTTCTCCGGTCAGAAACAGGCCATTTGCGTCACGAAAGCTGGGAGCGTGCAGCCGATGGTTGTGGGTTATGACCGGTACGTCATCGGCCGTCAGGACAACATCAAACTCAAGCAGCGGGACGCCGATAGAGAGCAAAAAGTCAAAGCCAATCATACTGTTTTCGGGCAGCACACCCCGCGCACCTCGATGTCCCACAACCCGGATCAGGTTTTTGCCACCACGAAAGGCTTCAACCTGTGGAAAGACCATCAGCCTTCCAACCTCTTGCCGGATGAATGGTCAAACAGATGCATGTGCTCTGAGGCAACTGAGAACCGCATGCTCGGATGCCGGCCTTCGATTGGGTGGACACCCGGAAGACTTATCGTAATCGCGTCGCCTGCATCCGTGAGCTGGCCATGCAATAAGGTGTTTGCGCCTAGCGGTTCTGCCATCTGAATAGCGGCTTCCAACGGACCATTGTCGTCCAGAAACAGATGCTCTGGTCGGATTCCAAGCTTTAGTGGGGTATCAGGCCCCGTGGATGGGCCAATCTCTAAGCCCCCTATCTTAACCGTTCCGTTTTCACGCTGAGCATTAAAGATATTCATTGCAGGGCTACCAATAAACTGAGCCGCGAAAAGGGTTCCTGGTGTTTCATATACCTCCAATGGCGTCCCAATCTGCTCAGCGATGCCTCCGTTCATCACGATCATCCTGTCTGCCATCGTCATCGCTTCGACCTGATCGTGAGTCACGTAAAGCG
Source organism: Ruegeria sp. A5 (assembly GCF_056543005.1). Classification (NCBI taxonomy): domain Bacteria; kingdom Pseudomonadati; phylum Pseudomonadota; class Alphaproteobacteria; order Rhodobacterales; family Roseobacteraceae; genus Ruegeria; species Ruegeria sp. A5. Next base: position 4,994 of record NZ_JBQGAV010000006.1, on the reverse strand, counting down.
ATGTAATTCCTAGCTTTTCCTGAAGCTCGCGGATTTCTAAACGCATCTGAACACGCAGCTTGGCATCAAGATTTGAGAGTGGTTCATCAAACAGGAAAACCGCCGGCTCGCGAACAATTGCCCGCCCCATTGCCACCCTTTGGCGTTGACCGCCTGAAAGCTGCCGGGGTTTGCGGTCCAACAAAGCTTCCAGCTGCAACAGTTTGGCGGCCTCGGTCACCTTCTGGTCAATCTGGTTCTTTGGAAGCCCCGCGATTTTCAGCCCATAACCCATGTTTTGGCGCACCGACATATGTGGGTAGAGCGCATAATTCTGGAACACCATCGCGATATCGCGATCCATCGGCTCTTTGTCGTTGGCTCGTTCTTCTCCAATCCGGATTTCACCGGACGTTACGGTTTCAAGGCCCGCAACCATTCGCAAAAGCGTGGATTTTCCGCAGCCCGAAGGGCCAACAATCACGATGAATTCACCGTCCGCAATATCTATGTCGATGCCATGGATAACATCCGTCGGGCCAAAGCTCTTTTTGACATTCTCTAAGTTTACTGTTGCCATTTCTTACTTCTCGCTATCGACAAGGCCGCGGACAAAGAGCTTTTGCATCGACACCACTACGATGACCGGCGGGATCATTGCCAAAATCGAAGTGGCCATGATGACCGGCCATTCCGCCACGTCGTCGCCGGATGGGAACATCTGTTTGATACCCATCACGATGGTGTTCATTTCAGGATCGGTAGTAATGAGCAGCGGCCAGAGATATTGATTCCACCCGTAGATAAAAAGGATCACGAACAGCGCCGCGATATTCGTTCGGCTCATGGGGACCACGATATCAATGAAAAACCGCATCGGGCGGGCACCATCGACGCGTGCAGCTTCGGCCAGTTCATCCGGGATCGTCAGAAAGAACTGCCGGAACAGGAACGTTGCCGTGGCCGAGGCGATTAAGGGGAAGATCAGCCCATAGTAGCTGTTGAGCATGCCGAACCCGGCGACAACTTCGAACGTCGGCACAATACGAACCTCGACCGGAAGCATCAGCGTTAGGAAGATCAGCCAAAAGAACGTCGTTCGCCCGGGAAAACGGAAATAGACGATCGCAAAAGCTGACAGCAGCGAAATTATGATCTTGCCCACTGCGATTCCGATGGCCATCACGAGACTGTTGAACAACATTGTGGCGACCGGGACGTTCACGCCGGAAAACAGCGCGGCCTTATAGTTTTCCCAGAATTGATCGCCGGGAAGAATGGGCATGGGCGGCGACACGATTTCCGGCTGGGTCACAGTCGATGCTACGAACGCCAGCCAGATCGGGAAAAAGATGATTAAGACGCCAAGGATCATCATGGCATGGGTCAACCAGATCCCCATGCCACGTTTTTCGACCATTCCGTGTTGTTGGGCTGCCATCAGTAGTGCACCCTTTTTTCCACGTATTTGAATTGGATGACGGTCAGCAGACCAACGACAATAAGCAGGATGACGGACTGAGCGGAGGACGAACCGAGATCTTGTCCAACGAACCCATCCGAGAAGACTTTGTAGACTAGAATGGTCGTCGCCTGCTGTGGGCCACCGCCAGTGATCGTGTGGATGACGCCAAAGGTCTCAAAGAATGCGTAGACAACATTCACCACCAACAGGAAGAACGCGGTTGGTGACAAAAGCGGCAGCACGATTGTGAAGAACCGGCGCCAGAAGCGCGCGCCGTCAATTGCCGCAGCCTCGATCACCGATCTTGGGACCGACTGCAGCGCTGCGAAGAAGAACAAGAAGTTATAGCTGATACGCCCCCAGGCTGAGGCTACAACCACCAGGCCCATGGCCTCGGTGCCGTTCAGAACGTGGTTCCAGTCATAACCAAGCTGGCCGAGGTACCACGACACGACACCAACACGCGTGTTGAACATGAACAGCCACAGCACGCCTGCAACAGCGGGGGCAACGGCGTAGGGCCAGATCAGCAGCGTCCGGTAAACACCCGATCCTTTGATCAGGCGGTCCGCTATGACCGCCAGAAACAACGCCGGGATCATTGAACACAGAGTGACGAGCGTCGAAAATACCGCCGTCGTCACGAAAGAAGCGCGGTAAAATTTATCGCTCAGCAGGAATTCAAAGTTGCCGAACCCCACGAATTGGGACGACAGCCCAAAGGGATCAGGTATGAACAAAGACTGCCAAACCGCCTGACCGGCCGGATAGAAAAAGAAAACGGCGGAGATAATGACCTGAGGGGCGATCAGAGCCAATGGCAGAAGCCAGCCGCGAAAGGTGACGCGTTTTTCCATCCCGATAAACCACCGAATAGAGAAGATGCGGGCCCGAAACAGGCCCGCATCGAATTAGGACTTATTGATTGGCAGACTCGAACCGGCGCAGCAGGGCATCGCCGCGTTCTTTCGCACTGTCCATTGCTTCCTGAGCGGTCTTTTCACCGGACCAGACGGCCTCGAGCTCTTCGTCGATGATACCGCGGATCTGGTCAAACGACCCCAGACGCAGACCCTTCGAATTCGCAGTCGGCTCTTTGGCGGTCATCTGTATGACAGCAATGTCAGTACCTGGGTTTTCTTCATAGAAACCAGCATTTCGGGTCGCGACGCCAGCTTCGGCGGTGATTGGAAGATACCCTGTGTTCTGATGCCAGTTCGCCTGAACGTCCGAAGATGACAGGAAGCTCAGGAATTCACCGACACCTTTGTATTCTTCAGGATCGTGACCCTCCATCACCCAAAGCGAAGCGCCACCAATAATGGTATTTTGCGGCTCGCTTACGGCCGCCTCCCAATAGGGCAATGGGCGCACGTCGAATTCGAACTCAGCCTCAGAGCTAATGCCGGCATAACCTGCCGAACTTTCGGTGAATAGTGCGCATTCACCTGCCCGGAAGTTCGCGCCACCTTCATTTCTGCGGCCGGTATAGATGAATTTACCATCTTTGGCCCAGTCACCCATCGCGGTCAGGTGCGCCACCTGCGTCGGTCCATTCAACATCAGTTCGGTATCAAGACCGGCAAATCCATTGTCCTTCGATGCGAATGGGACGTCGTGATAGGCCGAAAGGTTCTCAAGGTGGATCCAGCTTTGCCAAGCAGTGACCAGCGGACAGTCTTCACCCCCAGCCTTAAGCTGGTCAAGAACGTCACCAACCTTTTCCCAGGTCGACAAATCCGTGTCAGGGTCAACACCCGCCGCTTCCATAGCATCGCGATTGACCCAGAGAACGGGTGTGGACGAGTTGAAGGGCAGCGACAGCATGTCCCCGTCAGTGGTCGTATAGTAGCCTTTGACGGCACCAATGTAGGCATCAGGATCGAATGATGCACCGCTTTCAGCCATCACTTCATACACTGGTTTGATAGCCCCTTCGGCCGACATCATCGTTGCCGTGCCTACTTCGAAAACCATCAGGATATGTGGTTGTTCACCTGCTCGGAAAGCAGCAATACCCGCATTCAAGGTTTCCGAATAGTTGCCTTTATGGCTTTCTACTACAGTGAACTCATCTTGGCTGGCATTGAACTCTTCAACCTGAGCCTTCACAAGATCGCCTAGTCGACCGGTGAAGGCATGCCAGAACTGAATTTCGGTTTGCGCCATAGCCGCCACCGGCGACAGAGCAGTTGTTAAGGCGAGAGCGCCTAGAAAATTCTTTTTCATGATTCCTCCCATGCATCAGGGGTTGATGCTTCGTTGAATACCGACCGCAACGCGTAATCAGCACACATGACGATTTCACGACGTTAACGTTACAATTTTATAATTCAAGCATTTAATTTTTGAGAAAAACATAACATTACATTATAAACCAACTAGGGAAACAACGAACCAGGTTCAAAATATGAGTCAAACTTTGCGGATCCGGCAATTGGAAGCGCTCATGGCCGTTTCCATCAATGGGTCGGTCACTGCTGCAGCTACGGATCTTGGGATAAGTCAGCCTGCAGTCAGCAGACTGCTTTCTGATCTGGAAAAATCACTTGGCTTTCAGCTTTTTGATCGTCGCGAAGGTCGCTTGGTGCCCTCGCAGGAGATACGATATCTGCAACCCAGCGTAGAGCGCGTTCTGGAATTGATGAAGCAAATCTCGGATGTCAGTCAGGACATAACGCAACGCAAAGCGGGTCACATCCGCGTCGCTTGCTTACCGGGATTCGCCACAAGTCATCTTCCCGATGTCGTCGCCAAGTTTTTGCAGGATCGGCCCGGCGTCACCCTGACGATTGAACCAGACAGACCGGAACGGATTCTCGAGTGGATGATAGGTGAGCAGTATGATTTCGGGATCACGGACAGTTTTAACGGTCACCCGGCCGTTGAAAGCAGAAACATCAATGTCCGCACAGTTTGCGTGTTTCCCACCGGGCATGAATTGGAAAGCCTCTCCGAGGTGACACCAGCGGATATTACAACGGCTAAAATTATCCATACACGACGCGACAGCGACTTTTTTGGGCGGCTTTCCAAAGCGTTTCATAGCGCCAACGTAGAGTTGAATTCCCACATCGAAGTCAGGCAGTTCACCGCAGCTTGTGAGTTGGCACTAAAAGGTGTCGGAGTTTCCGTGGTAAGCGAGTTGGACGCCGTCCAGTATTCAACGCGTGGATTGAGCTATAGGCCGTTCAAGCCATTGCTTCCACATACACTATCGCTTGTGCGCCCAATATTGAAACAACCGTCACTAGTGACACTCGAATTCATCGAACAGTTCCGAGAGAGCCTAGCCCCGTTCAAGGTAGATAAACTCCATCACTAATTGTATTCGGAGTTTGACGAGTGGGACTTCGGCTTCAGCTACATCGCAGAGAACGCTGACCAAAAACGCGCCTAGGCGACCGCTAAGCAAATATTTTTTGCTTTTTGGGATCGTGGCGGCGACGGATCGATCGGGTTACCTGAAACCTCTTGAAGCTCTAGCTGCTAGAGGCTTTAAGACTCAAATTTGATCGCAAAAATGCGATGCAAATACATTCAACTTGTG
>NZ_JBQGAV010000005.1:0-294911 GCF_056543005.1 Ruegeria sp. A5 | reverse complement strand
CCCAATCAAAAACCTCAGATGCCCCCAGTCTCTCCCGAGCGTCTCCGCAGCTTCCACCGCGTCCCAGCACCTCAGCAGCGCCGGTGAAGGGCGTTCTATGCCTTACGCATTCAACGCGCAAGTGGAAAATTCAAGAATATCGCAAAAAACTTCAAATTCATTTTTTATACAATAATTTCAAATAGTTGAATGAAACTCACCTCATAGAAATCGGCGAAAATCATCCTTCAAGCACATCAGATATACCGCCTAGGTTTCAGTGCTTGTTGGTTCAAACCCAACATATAGTGAGAACACTACAGTCACCCACAAGACTATACCGACTCGACGGCAATCAGCGATTCATTTCCAATCCCGGAATCGCACCCGATATCGGCGCCGTCAGGCGCAATGCAAGTTGGTCTAACAGGGCCTTGCGCATTGTCTATGGATAGGCTCAGGTCTTTTCAAAGCAAACCCGATACGCCTGTGACCTTGATATGACGAATGACATTAAGTTTCCCTTGCTGCGAACCGTTGGATTTGACGGTCTGTTGGTGACCTTTGCGCAAACCATGTCCGAGCCGTCCAACCGCGCCGCCCTGGCGTTTCGGGGCGCAGTCGAGGCGCAGCAGATTGACGGCGTGCTCGAGACTTCGGCCTCGCTGGCATCTGCATTTATTAGGTTTGATCCATTAAGCCTGTCGCATCGGGACATCGAAGAGTTGCTGCGGGCTATGCTGGTCAGTCGCGATTGGTACGCTGCATCTTTGCCTGCGGGGCGACGATTCTGGAAAGTGCCGACGGTCTACGGTTCCGATCTTGCGCCACAGCTAGAAGACGCGGCATTGGCAGCAGGGTTGTCACCAGCGGACGCCATTGATCGTCTCAGCCAATCGCGTGTGCGGGTTTTAACCATCGGATTTGCGCCGGGCCAACCTTATCTCGGGCCACTCGGACCCGAATTCAACATTCCACGCCTGAAAGAGCTGACGCCGATGGTACCTGAAGGGGCGTTGGTTTTGGCAATTTCGCAATTTGTCCTGTTCTCGGGGCCAACCCCAACCGGATGGCGTCATGTTGGACAAACCGCGTTTCGTTGCTTTCGTCCGGACATGGAGCAAAGTTTTGCCCTCAACCCCGGTGATGAGATGCAGTTCATCTCAGTCTCGCGCGAGGAGCTTGAGGATATCCGTACAACCTGCACTGATGGCTCTGGTGGTGCGAGTTGCGAGGAGATCACGACATGACGCTGATCGTCCATCGCATCGGCCCAGCTTGCACGGTTCAGGATCAAGGGCGCACCGGGTATCTGGATCAAGGCCTGTCGCGTTCGGGTGCCGCAGATATAGTGGCACTTTATGAAGGGGCCGCGTTGCTTGGTAACACCCCAACGAGCGCCGCCCTCGAAATGGCGGGGATGGGTGGCGAGTTTGAGGCAACCGCACCAACCGCCATCGCGCTGACCGGCGCACCGATGCAGGCCAGTATCGATGGCAGCCCCGTCTTGTGGAATGCCTCGCATCAGATGGAGGCTGGGCAGCGGCTGGTAGTCGGGTCGGTGCTGCAGGGCAGTTACGGGTATCTGAATCTGGGTGGCGGGATCGGGACCGACATGACGCTCGGCTCACGCGCGGCCCATCTGACCGCAAGGATCGGGCGCGCTGTTCAAGCGGGTGATCACCTGCCTTCGACGGAAACCGGCAAGACCGGCCTGAAGCTGCGTTCGGAGGATCGGTTTTCAGGTGGGACGTTGCGGGTTGTGGCCAGCTTTCAAACTGCACTGTTCGATGACGAGACGCTGGCACGGTTTACGCAAACGACATTCCGCCGCGGCGCCCGAGCCAACCGGATGGGCATGCAGCTGGATAGTGAAGGTGACGGCTTCGCGGCCAAGGGTCAGTTGAACATACTGTCCGAAGTCATAACCCCCGGCGATATACAGATGACCGGCACCGGTGCGCCCTTCATCCTACTGCCCGAGTGCCAGACCACCGGAGGTTACCCGCGCATCGCAACCGTTCTGCCCTGTGATCTGCCCCGCGCTGCACAGACCCCGGCGGGAGGTGAGGTGCGCTTGGAATTCGTAACACTGGAACAAGCCATCGCGCTGCAAGCCGCATTTAAGGCCGACCTTGCCCGCCTGCCCGCCCGTGTTGAACCATTGGTCCGCGATCCGCATGACATCCCGGACCTCCTGTCCTACCAACTGATCAGCGGAATGATCTCTGCCACCGAATAAGGAGTTATTGCGATGCCGAGCGTCGATCTGAATGCCGATATGGGCGAAAGCTTTGGCCCGTGGAAGATGGGTGATGATGAAAGCCTTCTGAAGATCATCACCTCGGCCAATATTGCCTGTGGCTTTCATGCGGGTGACCCTGATGTGATGGCCAAGACCATGGCTCTGGCAGCCCAGAACGGTGTGGGCATCGGTGCGCATCCCGGTTTTCCTGATCTGCAGGGATTTGGGCGTCGAAACATGAAAGTGCCCCATGACAGTTTGCGCAATCTGGTGCGCTATCAACTGGGATCGGCAATCGGCATGGCCAAGGCGGTGGGCACTGAAGTACGGCACCTGAAATTGCACGGGGCGCTGGCCAACATGTGTTCGGTCGATATCGATATGGCGCGGGCCTGTTATCAGGGTGCATTGGACGTGGACCCGGACATCATCATCATGGTGCTGGCGGTCACCAAACAAGAAGAAGCGGTGCGCGAGCTGGGCTGCAAATGGGTGGGCGAGATTTTTGCCGACCGTGCCTATAATGACGATGGCACTTTGGTGGATCGGTCACTGCCGGGAGCCGTGATCCATGATCCGGCGCTGGCCGGACCACGTATTCTGGAAATGGTGAAGGAAGGCGCCATCATCACCAAATCCGGCAAACGCCTTGAGACCTCAATCGATACGATCTGCCTGCATGGTGATGGCCCGACGGCAGTTCAGATCGCGCACTCGGTGCGCGAGAACCTGATCGCGGGCGGAGTCGAGGTCACAAAATTCATCCGTTAGTTACAACAACGTAACTTTGGCACCCCATCTCCAAACTGTTGCCCATGCAGGCCTTAGCGCCTAGCATACATGGCAAGTGCATGATCTGACTACCACAAATCCAAGCAACGCGCCGCAAGGAGGTGAGCCTATGTCTTTTGATCTGATGTCCTACCAGCCAAGGGGCGACAAGAAGAACTCGGACTTCTTCACCGAATATCTTCCCAGGATTTACGAGCGCCGCATCAGCTCGGGCATTGCGGATCAAGTCGGTGCGATGCGGGCCATTGTCATTCAGGTCGAGACAGATGCGCTGTTTGACACGCTGGTCGAGCTTTATGTGATGACCCCCTATCGCCACACCGCCAGCTATTTGGGACAGACACACAAGTTCTCGGTGATGCATTCGCATGCCGATTATCCGGCGCTGATCCTGATGGCTCCGCTCAGCCCGGCATTCGAGGATTTCATCCCGCGTATCAATCGTATGTACCCGCTGGCGCGCGGTAAGCCGCAGACGCGATATGTAGGTGAGATTTACGGTGCCACCGACTTGAAGGCGCTGACTGGAACGCTGGAGGATCAGAATATTCGGTTCGAATATTCTGGGGACACAGAAAATCCGTTCTACACGCTGGAAGGATACCGCTTTACGACGCCATCGGATTTCACGTGCAATCGCGTCGGCTATTCCACGCTGGATTTCAACGACACAGACAGTCTGGGACTGGGTGACCGTGTGCTGTTGAGTGATGCGGAACAGGTCAAGCTGGATCAGGCCGCCGCTTTTGGGACCGAAAGCAATATCTCACCACTGATGCTGGGGATCGACCATCTGGCGACACGCATTCTGGCCGGGGAACGTGAGGACGCAATCCTCGAATTTCTGACCATGGTGCCTTATTACTTCTGGGGGGCGTACAACATCTTCGACATGAACTCGTCGACCAATGTAAATCGCAATGCCAATGTGGATGACGACAAGAAATCCCCTGCCAAAGTCTTTACTGCAAACAACACGCCTTCATTCGTGAACTCTTTCGAGCAATTGCCGATGCCAACCGAGGATTTCGTGCGTAATTTCGGACGACGCTTGCACCACATGGCGGTTGAAATCCAGGACGGCGACCATGGCGCGGGTGAGAAAAATGTCGATTTCGTGGTCAACACTCTTAAAGACAAGGGCGTTCCGTTCCTGGCCCATGTGGTCGGGGAATGCAAAGATGATCCGAACCTGAAACAGATCTTCTCAAAGCACTCGAAACACACGCTGCTGATCACCGAATACATCGAACGTTGTCATCACTACGACGGTTTCTTCACCAAGGATAACGTTGCAGCCTTAACTGCGGCGGCCGGGCAAGATGAACAGTATAAGCACGGCCACGTCTTCGATTGATTTGCCATAAAAAATGGGCTGCGAGATCATCGCAGCCCAGGCCCATCCAGGAGAGAATGCCGGGTCTTATGACGGCCCGATCATGAAACACGTGACATTGCGCGCCTGTAACCGACGACAGGCCAGATCAGCCTGCTCGCGGGTCATGCCCTGAAATGTCGCGTCAAACCCACGCGAGCTTTGGTTCACCTTACGCAAAGTGCCTTCCAAAGTGGTCATTTCCGACAGCGCAGTTTTCAACAGAACCTTCTCGGCCTCATACCGTGTGGTGTAGCGGCCAACATTGACGCCCCAAAGGTGACCGCCGGATGTGGACAAGCGGGTCACAACTTCGGGTTCAGGCTCGGGCTGTTTGGCCGGTTCGACCGAGGCCAGCACCACGTTTTCGGAAGGCTTGGCGCCATCCGACGGTGCTATGTCTGCTGCTGCAATCGCAGCAGCGATACCGTCCTGAATCCGGGTGTTGTCTTTTTCAGCCGTTGCGGCGACCGACCCCGCGACCTGAACCGTTTCGCTCGCCACCGGGCGCAACACCGGGCGCAGGCTCTTTTTCGGCGGGCCCGCTTGGGCGACCACTTGTGCGCTACCCAGACCTGCATTCCCTGCATAGGCCGGGCGGGCGGGCTTACGGATTGGCGCACGCGAGGGGGCACGGCGGAAACCCATATCCAAAAGCTCGGCCACCCGGGCGTTGCGCGATGCACCTGATTTGCCACCGAAGACGGTCGCGATGATACGTTCATCCTTGCGCTTGGCCGAAGCAACCAGATTAAACCCTGCAGCGCGGGTATAGCCGGTCTTGATCCCATCGGCGCCCCGATAGGCTGCCAAAAGGCGGCGGTTGGTGTTCGGTACAGTCTTGATCCCGGCATTCGTCGATTGGCGCGAGAACAGATTGTAGTACTGCGGGTAATCATACAGCAGATGACGGCCCAGCGTGGTCATATCCCGCGCGGTCGACAAATGCCCCGACTCGGTCAAACCATGGGCATTCTTGAAGGTGGTCCGGCTCATCCCCATCGCTTTGGCGGTGCGGGTCATGCGACGAGCAAACGCCGCCTCGGACCCGCTGAGGGCGATGCCGATCGCGGTTGCCGCGTCATTGGCGGATTTCACCGCCGCCGCCCGGATCAGATAGCGAAACGCGATTCGCTGCCCAGTGCGCAAACCCAGCTTCGAGGGCGGCTCAGCCGCTGCAGCCTTGGTGATGCGCACCTGAGTGTCCAACGTGATCTCACCATTCCGCACGGCCTCAAACGCAATATACAGCGTCATCATCTTGGTCAGAGATGCCGGATGCAACCGCGTGTCGGCATTGCGGGAATGCAGCACTTCTCCGGTGCGTGCGTCGATCACCATGGCCGCGTAAGGGGCCGCCATGCCCTGAAGTGGTGCAAATGAAAGCAGCCACAGAAATGCTATAAGTAATAAGCCCATTCGGGCCGGAACTGTCCGCCGAATCTGCACGATCTTTGCCTCTGTCTGCCTCGCGCCGCCGGGTTTTCCCGGTCAGCAATTTTTATTTTGATATTCTTCAGGCTAACACAGGGACGGGTTTAAAGAAACTGAAAGCTGCGTTTGAGTGGATCATATACACAATCAGATTCACGCTACATATGGTGTTTAATGCGCGCCCGAACACCATACCGGCGATTGTGCCGAATTTCAGGCAAGCCGTGTCATCGAATTTTTTGTGACTGATGTCAAACGGCAACAGGTCAGGAAATCTGATCAATCAAAGCTGAAAGATCACCCAAATCCTTCAACTCGCGGAACCGTGGGTTGGAAGTTGGGACCTCGGCCTGCTCGACCTCCCATACCAACCCGTGCGGGACATGCACGCCCCAGCACCCGGCTTCGATTGGGGCCACCACGTCAGAACGCATCGAGTTTCCGATCATCATCGAAGCGTCGGGTCCATCACCGTACTGGTCAAAAATCTCCGCATAGGTCGCGGCCGTTTTTTCGCTCACGATCTCGACGCCATCAAACAGCTCACCCAATCCGGATTGCGCCAGCTTACGCTCCTGATCGATCAGGTCGCCCTTGGTGATCAGCAGAACCTTATGCGTCTCGGCTACCGCCTCGATGGCCTCGCGCGCATGGGGGAGCAGTTCGATGGGATGTGCCAGCATCTCCTGCCCCGCTTCAACAAGTTGGCGGATGACGCGCGCCGGTACGCGATCTTCCGTCACCTCAATCGCTGTCTCGATCATCGACAGGGTAAAGCCCTTGATGCCATACCCATAGCGCTGGATGTTGCGCTTTTCGGCGGCAAGTAGACGTTCCATCAGGTGATCGTGATCGGCGTGATCGGCCAGCAATTCGGCAAAATATGCCTGAGTCAGCTGGAAGAAACGCTCGTTATGCCAAAGGGTATCGTCTGCATCGAACCCGATTGTTGTCAGCTTGTCCCGCATCGCATTTCCGTCCGGTTGCTCTTTTCTCTGGCCACCGTGACGTTATATAAGCCGGGAAACAATTCGTAGTGTTAATCGAGATTCTCTTACAGCAATGCGCAAACACCAGTGGATCATGTCTGAAAAGGACGACGAAGACGACGACACGTCGGTCCTGGTGCAAACGCGCCCCAAGACCAAGCGGCCGCCGCTGTATAAGGTGTTGTTGCTGAATGACGATTACACACCGATGGAGTTCGTGGTGCATGTGCTGGAACGGTTCTTCGGCATGACCCATGCGCAAGCGTTTGAAATCATGCTGACCGTACACAAGAAAGGTGTCGCCGTGGTTGGCGTGTTCAGCCATGAGATTGCCGAGACCAAGGTCGGGCAAGTCATGGATTTCGCGCGCAGGCATCAGCACCCGCTGCAATGCACCATGGAACGCGAAGAATAACGCACGGCCATGTCCTCTCGCCTTGATCTAGCCTTGAACAGCGGGCTCACCCTGTCGCAACCGCTGACTGTTTTGGCGCCTACCCCGGACCACGATTTGTCAGACCTTCCGCGCGAGGCGCAGGTGGTGCAGCCTTTCAAACCGTTCCACGATCATTTTGCCACGCAGGGCTTTGTCGCTACGCCCAATAGTGACGCGCCTTGCCAGGATGCAGTCGTGTTTCTACCGCGCGCCAAGGCGCTGGCCCGGGCGCTGATCCATCAGGCCTGCAGCCGCGCCAGCGGGGTCATCGTGGTGGACGGGGCCAAAACCGATGGCGTCGACAGTTTGCTGAAAGACATCCGCAAGCGGGTCGCGATCGAGGGTCCAATCTCGAAGGCACATGGCAAGATTTTCTGGTTTCAGTCTGTTGCGGACGCCTTTGCCGACTGGGCTGCGCCTGAAAACCAAATGGTTGACGGCTTCCATACCGCGCCCGGTGTGTTTTCCGCCGATGGTATCGATCCTGCCTCGGCCCTGCTGCTGAAGTCTCTGCCAACCAAGCGCGGCACGCGCATCGCTGATCTGGGTGCAGGTTGGGGCTTTCTGTCCGCAAGGCTGATCGACGACACCTTGCGCAGCCTGCATCTGGTTGAGGCCGACCACACCGCCCTTACTTGCGCCCGCGCCAACGTCACCGACCCCCGTGCGCAGTTCCACTGGGCCGACGCCACCAAATGGAGCACGCCCGAGCCGCTGGACATGGTGATCATGAATCCGCCCTTTCACACCGCGCGCAGCGCCGACCCGACATTGGGCCAGGGCTTTATCACCAGTGCCGCACGCAACCTCACCCGCAACGGTCAACTCTGGATGGTTGCAAATCGCCACCTGCCTTACGAGGCCACGCTGGCCGAGGCTTTCGACCGTGTTGACGAAGTGGCAGGAGACAACCGCTTCAAGGTGTTCCATGCCTCTCGCCCTCGGGGCTGAGGCCCGCTAACCTGCGCCAGAACTCAGGAGGATTCGCATGTCCTTTTCCATCGCGGGCAAGACCGCAATCGTCACCGGGGGTGCCAACGGCATTGGACTGGCCATCGGACGGCACTTTGCCGATGCAGGCGCCAATGTCATGTTCGCCGATATGGATGAAAAGCGCCTGTCCGATGAGCTGGGCGAACAGGCGGATGACAGCAACATCCGTTATTTCGCCGGTGACCTGCGTGAAAAGTTGACCATCGCCAATCTGCTTTCGGCCACGCTGGATGCGTTTGATCAGGTTGATATCCTGATCAATGGTGCGCGGCAGGTGATCCCGTCGGACCCGCTGGACACCGATGACGATTCCGTGCGCACATTGCTGAACCAGAACCTGATGCCCGCGCTGCGACTGAGCCAACTAGTGGCTAAGCGATTTATCAAACAGGCTGATGGAGACGATGAGAACCCTGCCGGGTCAATCATCAACCTGTCCTCGATTGCCGCACGCCGCACCCATCCCGATCTGATGGCCTATTCCGTTTCGACCGCTGCGCTGGATCAGATGACCCGTTCGTTGGCGGTTGCACTTGCGCCCAGCCGCATTCGCGTAAACTCCATCGCACTAGGATCGGTCATGAGCGCTTCATTGCAGTCAACGCTGAAAGAAAACCGAGATTTCCGGGACGACATCGAAAAACATACTCCGCTTTCCCGGATTGCCGCTCCGAACGAACTGGTCGAAACCGCGCAATTTCTCGCGTCGGACGCTGCGGGCTTCATGACAGGCCAAATTCTAACCATTGACGGAGGCCGCACCCTGCTGGACCCTGTCGCAGCCCCGGCCCACTGATCCCAATGTTCGATAAAGAAAAAGCCACCGCCTCTGCCTGGTTCCGCCAGTTGCGAGATGACATTGTAACCGCCTTCGAAGCGTTGGAAGACAGCCACACCTCAGGCCCCGTTTCGGATTCTCAGCCGGGAAGGTTCGAAGTCAAAGAAACTAAACGGCAGTCTGACGATGGCTCCGACGCGGGCGGCGGGCTGATGTCGGTGATGCGCGGGGGCCGCGTGTTCGAGAAGGTGGGCGTTAATGTCTCAACCGTCTTTGGTACGCTGGGTGAGCGCGCGCAAAACGCGATGGCTGCGCGCAAGGGTATTCCGGGGATGAAGGACGACCCCCGGTTCTGGGCTTCGGGCATCAGCCTTGTGGCCCATATGCAGAACCCGCATGTGCCTGCGGTCCATATGAACACCCGGATGTTCTGGACCCCACATGCCTGGTGGTTCGGCGGCGGCTCCGACCTGAATCCCTGCATCGAATATGACGACGACACCGCCCATTTCCACGCCACCCAAAAAGCGCATCTCGACCCGCACGGACCCGGCCACTACCCGCGCCTCAAAGATTGGGCTGACGAGTATTTTTATATCCCCCACCGAAAGCGCGCTCGGGGTGTCGGCGGGATCTTCATGGATGACTATTGCACCGGCGACTGGCAGGCGGATTTTGCGCTGACGCAGGACATCGGTCGCGCCTTCCTGCCCGCCTTTCTGCCTCTGGTCGAAAAACGCCGGGTGCAAAGCTTTGACGACGCGGACAAAAACACCCAGCTGGTGCATCGTGGGCTCTATGCCGAATACAATCTGGTCTATGACCGGGGCACCAAGTTTGGTCTGGAAACCGGGCACGACCCCGATGCTGTTCTGATGAGTCTGCCGCCCTTGGCCAAATGGGTCTGACCGCTAAAACCCCATATCGATGGAATTATCAAAGCAGTAGTTTTGCGCCGAAGCGGCGGACAGGTTCTCACCCACCCTGTTGACGGTCAAAGAATATCCTGGATTGGTATCCGCGCCGGGCGGTGGGGTTAGCGAAAACTGCACTGTGCGAACACCTTTCTCGTAAGCTTTGGAAACATAAATCCGCTGCGAGTTTGAAACTCCCAATGTGCGAACTGCATAATCCCCAATTCCACACCAATAGGTGACCGCAGCCGAGGATCCACCGACAGGCTTCACTTCGTAGGTTCCATCCTTTAGCGGCGTGATCTGGGTTCTGAACTGCGGTCTAAGTTTATAGCCAAAACCAACGCCCTGAGACTGCGCAATGGTGGGGGCCAGTATGATGGCTGTCAAAGAGAGGCATGTAAGAAAACGCATATAAAACACCCTATGAAAAACGCGATCACGGCTGAGACGACGTGGGACCAACCAGCCTATACGAATCAATATAGTCAAACCGGGCCTCAGGTCTAACTCAACCCGTAACACATCAGCTTGAGTGAAAATTCTTTCTTTGAATATGTGGTGCGCTATGATCTCAGCATCAGCAGTTTCCAGAGTGGCCCGTGGAAAAGTCATTTCCCAAAGACTGGTTCGATCTTTCAGGTGAAAAATACGCCGACTTCGGTGCGTTATTTTATCTGGCTGCCCTGACCAAAACGCATCGTAACCGCAGTTTGGCACAGGTTCTCTATGCGTTCGAAACGCCGCTGAGATTGGGCCAGTATCACATCTTCCGCCAAAACGGCTTTCCGCGCGGATTCGTGACATTTGCCGGTCTCAGCCCGGAAGCCGAATATCGCTATGCGGTGAAGGAAGAGCCGCTGAGAGATGTCGATTTCGCCAGTGGCTCATCCTTCTGGATCATCGATATGGTGGCACCCTTCGGCCAAACTCGTCAGATTGTCGACATGCTGAAACGGGACATCCCGCACCCACGCGTGCGCACCAATCGCCTCAGCAGCGACCTATCCACAAAACGTATCGTCGAATGGACACGCGATGACCAGCAACAGGTGCATATGCGCCTTTACCGCGACGCCGAATTTGCCAGAACGCTTGAGCAGGAAAACGGATGAGTTCGGTTGTAACCATATCAGGCGATATCACGGGCGACGTGACCGGCTTTCCTCCGAATGTCGCTTCGGGTGACCTCGATGTCACCGCAACATCGGATTTCGGAACCTTCACCGGGGCCACCTGGGCAATCTCCGATCAACCGGATTTCGGCACCGCCTCAATAGATGCGAACGGTACATGGACCTATACCGTCGACCCGGCCTTCTTCGATAGCCTCGATGACGGAGAAATCCAATTGGACTCGTTCGAGGTGACGGTCACCGCCAATTTCGCCAATGGTTTCTTCACCTTCAGTGGAACCCAGACCCAGATCATTGATATCACTATCGAAGGCGTATGCTTCACAGCAGGCACTCTAATTGAAACGGCGGAAGGCCAGCGCGCGATTGAGACCCTGCGCGTCGATGACGACGTGTTGACTGCCGATCACGGAATACAGCCGATCCGCTGGATCGAAAGCAGCACCTTGTCGCCCGAGCGGTTGCGCGCAAATCCTGCGATGCGCCCGGTGCGAGTGACCGCAGGTAGTCTGGGACCTGGTGTTCCATCCTGCGACTTACTGGTGTCTCAACAGCATCGCCTCCTGATCCGCGGCCCCAAGGTCGAGATTCTGTTTGGCGCGCCCGAAGTGTTGGTCGCCGCCAAACATCTGTGCTCGTGGCCGGGAATAGATATTGATACCGGTGATGAGCCGGTCGAATACCTGCATATCCTGCTGGACAGGCACGAGATTTTGTTTGCCGAAGGGGCTCAGGCCGAAAGCCTGTTTCTGGGTGAAGAAACCCTCCACACGCTGTCTTCTGACGCGCTGCAGGAACTCGCCGAGATATTCCCCGAGCGCGCCTCGGACGAACATATCGGATTCGGCCTTGCTGCGCGGCTGATCCTGCGCGAACATGAGGCGCGTGCGCTTGCCTAGGTCCTAGACAACCCGCCCCCCGACATCCTGTGGAGCCAGCGCGACGGTCTTGATCACCGCATAGCATGTACTGCCCTGCTGCAAACCCAGCGCCGCGACCGAGCGTCGGGTCACGCGCGCCAGCACAACACCCGCAGTTGTTTTGACCGACACGATTGCACCGGGCCCCTCACCTGCCCGGATCGCCTCGACCTGCCCCGACAACACATTCAAGGCTGAAAGACCCTCGGGTGGTCTATTGGACAGGATCACCTCTTGCGCCGGAACACGAATACGCAGCTCTTCGCCGATTTGATGGGCAATCCGAGGCAGGTAAAGACGAGCGCCACCGGCATCAAGTTCGGATAGGCCATCGTCGTGATGCGCCGTAACACGGACCCGCAGAACGGCCCCCACCGCGCGCACGCCTGCAGGGGCCACGGATGGGTCCGACAGAACATCGGACGCGGGACCATGCCGCACGACACGCCCGTCCTGCAGCGCGACCACGGACGTTGCAAGCCGGGCAACCTCGGCCGCCGAATGGGTCACATAGAGTATCGGGACTGATACCTCGTCCCGCAACCGTTCGAAATAGGGCAGGATTTCAGCCTTTCGCGCGTCGTCGAGCGCGGCCAGAGGCTCATCCGCAAGGATCAGGCGCGGGCTAGCCAGCAGGGCGCGGCCAATGGCGACGCGCTGTTTCTCACCCCCCGATAGCATCGCTGGGCGGCGGTCCAGCAGATGGCCAACACCCAACATCTCGATCACCCGATCCGGGTTTTCGCGTCGTGCCCCGCGCGGTGCAAACCAGCGACCATAATTCAGGTTCTGGCGTACGGTCAGATGCGGGAACAGACGGCCTTCCTGAAAGATATAGCCCAAGCGCCGTCTATGTGGCGGCAGCCACGCACCGCGATCCGTGTCGAACAACACCCAATCGCCAACCGCGACCCGCCCGGCCTCGGGTCTCAGTAGCCCCGCGACTGCATTCACCACCGTCGTCTTTCCCGAACCAGAACGCCCAAACAGAACCGTTACACCGGAAGGTGCGTCGAAATCGAGGTCCAGCTTCATCCCGGGCAGCTGGTGTTGCAGGCGGACGGACAGGCTCATGATCCGGCCACGCGTTTGGCCACACGACGGCCCACATATTCCGACAGCAAAAGCGCGCCCATAGCGACGATGATCGAGATGATCACCAACCGAGTCGCCGCCGCCTCACCCCCTGGAACCTGCAAAAACGCATAGACTGCCGAGGGCAACGTCTGCGTCTGACCGGGTATGTTCGAAACAAAGGTGATCGTGGCCCCGAACTCTCCCATCGCCTTGGCAAACGCCAGGATCGCGCCCGCAATGACCCCAGGCAGGATCATCGGCAGCGTCACCGTTCCAAAGACCAGCAGACGCGACGCCCCCAAAGTGGCGCCTGCCTGTTCCAGTTTTGGGTCTACTGCCTCGATCGACAGCCGGATCGCGCGCACCATCAGCGGAAAAGCCATGATCCCGGCAGCCAGCGCAGCGCCGGTCCATCGGAAAGCAAAAACGATCCCAAGCTCGGCCAAAGGCGCGCCCAACGGCCCCTGAATCCCAAAGGTCAGCAGCAGCAGATAGCCGGTCACCACCGGCGGCAGGATCAGAGGCAGATGAACCAGACCATTCAGCAACTGGCGCCCCGGAAACCGCCAGCGCGCAAGCGCATAGGCAATGAAAATCCCAAAGGGCAACGTGATCAGCGTTGCCCAGAACGATACGCGCAGCGACAGGCGCAATGCCTCCATCTCTGCCGGGCCCAACCATCCCATCGTACTACCCTTCGGGCAGGGAGAACCCCTGCCTCATAAATTCGGCCCGTGCGGAATTGCCTTGCAAATAGGTCAAAAGCGCTTGCGCCGAAGGTTCTGCAGTAGAAGTCAGGGCTGCCGGATACACAATTTTCGGATGGACATCCGCAGGGATGACACCGATGACCCCGACCCGCTCATCAGCCACAGCGTCCGAGCGATAGACGATCCCCAAAGGCGCCGCCCCCGTCGCAACCAGCGCCAGCGCGGCACGAACATTGTCCGTCTGGGCAATCCGGTCCTGAACATCGCCCCAGAGTCCCAGACCCTGTAACGCGGCCTTGCCATAGATGCCCGCAGGCACCGCATCGACCAAAGCCATGGCCAGATACCCACTGCCTAGACGGGTGCTCAGGTCAAACCCCGCCTCAATCTCGGCCGTGTCAGCCCCCGGCGCACCAATCAAAACCAGACCGTTACCCAGCAACTCAATACGTGAAGCGGTATCGATCAGGCCCTCATCCTGCAGCACGTCCATCCAATCCTCGTTGGCCGAAATGAACAGATCGGCGGGCGCCCCCGCTTGTATCTGCCGCGCCAGCACCGAGGAGGCCGCGTACGACACCGTCACCTCTTGCCCGGTCTCAGCCTCATAACTTCTGGCAATCCCGTCCAGTGCGGTCTTGAGGCTGGCGGCGGCAAATACCAGCACGCCCTCGGCCCGAACCGGGGCAGCGAGTATCGCGCAGAAGGCCAAAGCTGCGATCAGACTGCGACAGGCGCCCGTCATTCTTTGCCTCCGGATCAGAGGGTTGCAATCCCTCTGGGCATATCGGAGGCAACACATGGCAGGCAAGGCCCTTTGGCCTTACAACCAAAGCTACGGCCCATATTGAACTCAGAATTCGATGGAAAACGAGAATCGCCCAACCCAAGATCAATATGCTGTCGCGCTTCTCTAAAACCGGAAACTCCCGAGGTAGAGCGCTCAATCGCTAAACAACGTGTCTGATCCGCCTCGCCTGAACAGCGATATCCGCACGTTCGCTATTCAACCACGATATGACACATGAGTTTGCTCGATTGGTAACCGCGCCCAGTTGCCTAAACGCTGATCTGAAACCTTGCGCAATTTTGCAAAAGAAATTGTGCCATACCCTCTTGCACCCACGCACGGGCTTAGCTACATGAGCCCTCACGGGTGATTAGCTCAGTTGGTAGAGCGCTTCGTTTACACCGAAGATGTCGGGAGTTCGAGTCTCTCATCACCCACCATCCTTTCCCCACAATGGATCAAGGTCTAACGCGACTAGCACCTCTAAATCCGCCCGTTTTAGACATCATGGCCTTCGCATAATCACGATTTACCGTTGCACGATCCTCGAAGCGAGCATGCACGACGCAAAAGAACAGGGCACCGTCATCTAGACCGTTGCGAGGAGTAAACCAATCAAAGGGGTCGGTGGGCTCTATCGATGCAAACTGATTAGTTGGTGGATCAACAGGTGCGATATTGGCTTCACTATTAGTGATATCATCGAGCAGTGTTGGACGGGCCGTGCCGGTATCCGGCGTGAGAATACCCATGATCTGCTCGCGACCAGCCGGAACGAAACGTCCGCTGTCCTCGACTGGAAACCGGATCGGCTGTCCGGCATAAATATCCCGCTGAACTTCACTGTTGTTAACAACAAGGGTTCCGTTAACGAGCACGTACGGAAAGCCTTCTGACGGAAGACCTTGCTGACCGAGAGTATAGTTCGCCTTTTCGGTCACAGATTCCGGGTCGAAAATCGTGATGTCCGCGACCATGCCTTCCTGCATACGCCCACGCACCTGCATTGCTCGCAAACCTGAGTCACCTAATCGCTTCGCATGGATGTAACTTAGCTGAGTGAGTGTGAGCATAAGCGGCACATTCGCTTCGCGAGCCAGTCTCAAGACAAGCGCGTGGCTGCCTGCTGACCGAGGATGCCCGGCATAATCTTCGTAGGGAGCATCCCAATTCATCAAGTTGCCCTCGATGTCTAGCCCGGCCATACCGTCGCCCGAGATGCCATAGCCTGCGATAGTAATCCAATCATTCAGCCATTGCTCCCTTGGCGGGCTAAAAACAATTGCCGTCCGTCCCGGTTCATTCTCAGCGAAGCTCAAAAACTCGTCTTTTGTAACGAAGCGATCGAGTTGGGGATCAAAGATGGTGTCTTCGTATTTGTACCCCATCGAACCTTCCCAATTTTCGGGGGCGATGATCGAGGCTCCGTAGTTTCCCGATCCGGCGGTCCAGGGATAGTAGCTGGACCAGACGTTGTAGCCTTGGTCGCGGGCCATCTGGAGCTTTTCCTGATTTTCCCACCACCCATAATCATTGTCATGATGAATGTGCAGCGGGGCACCAAGCACCATCGCATTGACCAAGATTTCATTTACACCCGTCTGTGTTTCTGTCGGCGTCGAAGCACTGGGATGAAATCGGTGATGGACGGAAGTCAGTCTACCGTAACGCGCCGCAGCCCGCTGTGCTTCGAACATCTCATAGGTGGTAATACCTTCGCGGGCGTAACCGATGGTCGATCCCACACCGAGTGCTCCAAGACGTAGTCCCTCATCCAGCTGGGCAGTGATTTCGTTCATCTGCTCACGGTTGCTTGGTACAGAAGACCACCCCTCGACGCCGTCTTCCACAGATTGTGCCCTCAGTGCGAAGAAGTTCCGGAAGTCTATATCTCCACCTTCAAGCACGAGCCCGTCATGGACCCGCATCCGTGCGAATTCTTGTCCAACCACCGTGCCATAATTTGCCTGCGTTGAGCCCTCTCGTGCTTCATACCATTCATCAATGTTAGCGGCTCCGACCTCAAAATCCATTTGAGTTGTGACGCCATCCCTAAGGTTTACTTTAATACCCCAAGGGTCCAACCCGTGTTGCTCAAGGTCGATAAATCCGGGTGCCACAACGTGCCCTGTCGCATCGATGGACTGGCTGCCGTTAATATCTTCGTCGGTGATCGCAGTGATCCATCCGTTGCTTATTCCAACGTTAGCAATCTGGTCGAACCCGGTTTCCGGGTCCATGACCCGACCGTTGAGAATGACGATGTCGTAAGTCTGCGCGGCGCCTAGTGTCGAAAAAACAGACAACGTGCCCGCCAGAAACAAGGTACGCATGGATGGATCCTCCCTTTTTATCGACAAAACTGAATGTTTTGTTATTTTTGGAGTCTGCTTTCGCCCCACCTCAGAAAACGATCCGAGTTCTTAGACCGAACAGCATAATGCTATCCTGCGTGGGGTTCAGCAGCGGGTCAGAAATGAACTGCAGTGATGGCGTGATCTGCAACTCGGGTGATATTGAAAAACGATAGAATGCTTCGAGCGTGAACTGATCACCGTCTATGCCCCTTGCCTCGGCCCAGTTCAGTCCCAGCCCGGCCAGATCGGTATTACGACCGTAATATCCCAGACCTGCAGAAACGGACCGATCATAAAGCGCCGCTGTCCCTTTTGAGGCCCCTGCCCTGAAGAATGGCATCCATTTATTGCCAACAAACCAAGCCGCTGAGAAGGCAGCCCCATAATCTTCAGGGCGGCTACCATCGTCGGCTGCATCCGCATGCCAAAGGGTCAAATGGATATTGTCAAAGTAGATGCGATCAAAGCCGGAGGTGTAACCAAGCTCGAGTGACTTGAAGAGATTGCCATCGCTAAACACATCAAAGTTTGGATCAGACGGGTCGGCGTTTGCGTCTGAGATGCTCGCAACAGCGTAGAAGTTTTCGCTCAGCTTTACCCCACCGGCAATGCCAAGGCCTTGATTGGGTGTGTTAATAGTCGGATTGGTATTGAAAGACAGGTTCTGGAAACCGCTGTATGGGCTGACCAACCCATAAATGTCCACAAAGTCCGTTACATCAATCTGCCCGACTTGCAGTGTCCACGCGCCGTTCTCGGCCCTTTGCGTCCAGAACAGATTGGTCAGCAGCAAACCATTATCGTTGAAGGCTGTCCCAGTGATCGAAAGTGCTCCGCCATCCAGCCCAAGAAACTGTGGTGCAACATCAGTGTAACTGTGCCGATCTTCGATCTTGAATGTCAAAGAGCCGCGTTCAGTTGCCTGCCAACTACCGTAAAAACGCGCAATTCCGCTTGCCGCTTCGCCGGTTCCAAGATCAGCATTCGTGGATTGGCCCAATGCCAGGTAATCAATATTGAAGCGAAAACCGTCCTCGGCCAGTCGGTCTTTCCACTGAAACCAACCTGGTGCGATATTGCGTGGAAAATCGGAACGGTATTGCGGATCGGTTAGCCCATCTCCGGGCTCTAGATCAGCTTCAACCGAAGATGGCCCGGACAGTCCCTGAGCCGACGCTGCGCCAGCAAAGGCAATACTCAATGCGGCAAACAGAAGTCTTATCATTCAGACGCCCTTGCCCCTCCGGTCTTGCGATCTCCTGCCGCCCGGATGCGATCGGCGGCGCGCTGCTTCCATTCCAGCCTGTCTGCTTCAGTTTCCAGAGTTTCGACGCGTTCCGTCTCTAACTGGAAAGTCGCATTCATAGGCATGAGGCCGTCCACAACCATCATATTCTGAACAGAAGGATCGATAGTCAGCGTGCCCGTCAGCCGAACGGGTTCGTGGAAATAGCTGGGCGTCCAGTCGCCGTTCAGCCGTACACGGATCATTTGGTTGGGCGGAGGTGGAGGCATGTGACTGCACATCCCGCGTTCCGGCACCAGATAGGCGACAGGTCGCCCATCCGGATCGCTCGGGGCGGGAATGGCAAAGCCCACGAGGGTGATTGTTTGACCGTCGAATTGCGGATTTCCATTTGTACCGGCTTTTCTTCGACGTTCCGTTACGACCTCTCGCTGATCCAGCAGCCAGTCGACATCAATACCATCTGCCGCCAAGGCATCCTCAGTCTCGGTCAGAAGCTCTTGCCATTTCTGCCTTTCTTCATTGCTACCAGATTCCCGCTGCAATCTGCCGCGCAGCCTTACGACGTAAAGAACATCGTCGAACTGTTCAGCGCTAAGTTCGCGATAGGGGTCTTCAAAGACCTGCGCGGACGGGTCAGGCAGGTCAGACCAGTCTAACGCGGTTCCTGGCGTCGCCATGACAGGATGAGCACACCAAACCAACCCTGCGAATACTATGGAGCGGAAGCAATGTCGCATAAATACTCTCCGGCTGTTCAGACAGGTCAATCCAGCGTGTTTTTGTAGATGACGCCGTCCTTCATGATCAGGCGGATCGTATCTGGGCTTTCAGGCCTCGGGTCGGCACCGAACCATTGATCTCCCGTGCCAACAACCGAGAAGTCTTCAAGTGGGTTACCATCGATGAGCAGGATATCCGCATAAGCTCCTTCCTCGATAACGCCCAGTTTTCCGGCGGTATACGGGTTCATAAAGTCACCTGACAAAGCGACCACCTCACCACCCGTCGATGTCAACGTCACCATCGACGTGTAGGGTCCAAAAAACTCATTGTTCAGGTGCTTCTCGTAGGCAATCTGGATATTGCATGCCTCGACCGAACCAACACAGTCGGTCTGGAACCCTCGCTTCACCGGGCATTCCTTCATATTGTCGATGTAGCCCGCAAATGTGGCCGAGGCGGACTTTGCCTTAGCAAGACTCGACGGGACATTTGCCACTGCCGGAATATCTAGCAATCCGGGATCGAAGGCCGTCAGGTTGGTGGTAATGTATGCCCCTTTTTCGTTCATGACTTGGGCAATTTCACAGTCAAACGAGAAGCCATGTTCGATCGACATCACACCCGCATCTAGCGCGCTCAGGATTGCTTCCTTCCGATAGGAATGCGCCATGACATAGCTGCCATACTCGTTTGCCACCTGTACCGCAGCTTTGATTTCCTCAGGCGATCCAGCCAGCAACTGCCACGGATCGAAGGCCGATACGACGCCACCAGATTGCATGAACTTCAACTGCGTCGCGCCCATGCGGAAATTGTTGCGTGCGAACTTGTAAACGTCATCAACACCGCTAATTTCCTGCGCCAAGTTCAGCCTGCTCATGTTTGTTTCAGACCCGGGCGGTGCAGTGAAATTCGCGAAGTCAGCGTGACCACCTCGCGTTCCGATAAATGCACCAGATGGAAAGTAACGCGGGCCGTCAATTTGGCCTGCGTCAATTGCACGACGTAACCCGCCATTGGCGCCACCCGCATCCCTGACTGTGGTGAAGCCCTGCATCAAATACATCTCGGCCATCCGTGCACCGTGTATGGCAAAGTCCTCCCACGTTGTGTTGGCCTCCATCGCAGGTAACGTCGGCCCCATCAGCATGAGGTGCGCGTGCAGTTCAATAAACCCGGGGGTCAGTGTCCGTCCCTCTCCGTCAATGACCGTAGCATTGGGGGCATCGATCGCTTCGGTTGATACGGCCTTAATCAGATTACCCTCGACCAATACGCTGGCATTCTCGATACGCTGTTCATTGACGCCATCGAAGACATGCACGTTGGTAAACAACGTTTGAGGTTCTTCTTGATCCTGAGCATGCGCGGACGTTGAAAAAGAAAGAGCTGCAGCGACAATTACCGTCGAGCAAAGGGACAATCGTAGGCCGGACATAAGTACTCCCTTCATATTCGTGTTTTGCAAACTGTAGTCCGGAAAATCTTGGCTCGGTTGCCACTTTCGAATTAGGATGTTCGAATGTGATTGAAAAAATGGCCACTTCTTAAAACTAATCCAGACAAGGGTGACGAGCTTGCCTTTCAACTCCACCTCTCAAGAGCATAGCGAGGGCTTTATTCGCCTCTCCTTAGCTGCTCCGTTCCTGCAATATCTCACCGAACGTAAGATCAATCCGCAACCAGCATTGGATCAGGTCGGCCTGAAAGCTGAACTTTTGTCTGACCCAGCCGTGTTCGTGCACTCAGAGTTGGTCTATGGTTTGGTAAATGCCTTCTCAGAAGTGTCAGGAGATCGATACCTTGGACTGAAAGTAGGGGAGACGTTTGACCTGCAAGAGTGGCCTCCGTTCGCTCAGGCCCTGCAATCTACAAAAACGCTGTTCGAGTTTTTTACCCGCTTTGTTGGGCTTGTACCGCAGGAATCCAATTCTGTGCGACATAGCCTTGTCGTTGAAGCAGACAAAGCGACTTATCGAATCGAAAGGCAACAAGAGCCTACTGTGCCACCCATTCAGGTGACCGGATTTGGTGCCGCAATCTATGTACGCCTATTGCAGACCGTCGTCGGAGATGCCTGGGATTCCTCCCGTGTGCGATGGGAAAGCAGATACATCAACGGTCTGCCTATCGACTACAAAGGGATCGAGGTTGGCCTTGGGACCGATCCCGGAATGCAGATTAGCTTCCCTGTAGAATGGTTGTTTTTGCACCATGTCTCTGAGGGCTCTGCCAAGCCCATCGCCTCACCGCGACAAGATGAAGAAGTAACCGTAGTAGCTGCTTTGCGATCTGTTTTACGCGATAAGCTGGATGAAACCGATTTGGGACCAGAGGTGGTGGCTGGATTGTTGGGAATACAGCCGGAACGGTTTCTGAAAGCGCTTCAGCAACAAGGCACAACGCTGCCCCGCGAAATCAAACGGCTGCGTGTCGATGTCGCCAAGGAACACCTCGGAGAAGACAAAATGACAATAGCTGAGATCGGTCTAATGCTCGGCTACTCCGACAAATCCCATTTCACACGCTTTTTCAGGGGCCAGACCGGAATGACACCGACCAAGTTCCGCCTGGGTTCGTAATTATGTTGCAAATGCTTGGATCAGCTGTGCGAACTTGATCTCGGAACAAAAGCAAAGGCGCGACCAGACTGCCGTCTCGACCGCGCCTTAAATCATTCTATTCGAACGCCATTATTGGCCCGTGGTCTCTACGCACGTTCCCTTGCCCCATCCGGACTTGCTGCCAGAGGCAGAGTAATCAAACGTGCCCTTCTCAGGGTGAACGTTATAATTCAGCGTGTAATCCTCACCGACATACAGATAAGTCAGGGTGTCGAGACCGGGAAACACATCCACATCCTTGTCGATATCCCCGATCGTGATGTGGCCCTTTTGCTGGCCATCATACTTCACAAGCCGAGCGGCCATTTCCGGGTGTTCCGCATCCGGTGCCTCACATTCAAACACCCGCTCCTCAGCAACTGCGGCTGCTGGCAATAGGGCAAGAAGAAGAGCTGCCTTTTTCATTGATTTCCAATCTGTATTCGATCTGTTGCACTGCGGCGGCTATTGACGATTTTGGGCGGAATTTTGTCCAAACTCGGGTCGTTCTGCGGTCTCGTTGCACGCATCTCGTTAGACCAATTCACGTTTGGGTTTCGCCTGCGTTTTGAGGTGAGCCCTAAGCACATTTCCATCGCGTTTTGGGGAGTATCCAACCCAGCATTGAGGGCTCGAAGACAGAGACAATGGGTCTATGCGCCCATCAGCTGCTGAGAAATTTCTTAGGGTTCGTCATCGCAACCATTTGGAACCTCAATTTGTGAATTCCAATGCTGAAGGGGGCAGCGCGGGACCGGGCCAACTCTGCCCTATAGCTTTGCCCATAGCGGGACGTGCGGTCGCAGTGGGGTGAAAATCCCTGCGCGCGCTCCCATCTGTTCAGGACAGAAAAAGGAGAGCGTCTGATGCAATGTCCGATTGATGGAACTCAGCTGGTAATCACCGAGCGGAGCGGGGTCGAGATTGATTATTGTCCGCAATGTCGTGGCGTGTGGCTGGACCGTGGAGAACTGGACAAAATCATCGATCGCTCTGCCGACCATACGCCGCCGCCACCGCCGCAGCGGGGTTTTGATGACCGATCTGATCACGGATACCGTAAAAAGAAGAAACGCGGCGGCTTTCTGGATGAGCTGTTTGACTTCTAAGACGTTGGCACCGTGATCTGAGAGGGTTTTATCGGTTGTTGTATGGTCACGGTGGGAGATGGGTGCGAGCACCCATCCTACGCTTTCTGAACACTTTGAAATCCGAAATCATGGGCATGCCAGGCATGCACAGTTTCACCAATGCGATGAACGAGGATGGCACAGGCTTTGTGATCTCGGTTGTGGAAAGCGAGGAGACCTCGAGCGCAAACGCGCCCAAAGTGGCCGAGATCTGGGGTCAGTTTGCGGAATATCTGGAAGGCCCGCCAACGCCGGTTGGATACGATGTGGTTGCCCATTGGGATAAGGGCTGATTGGCAGGGCGGGGATTTCCCGCCCTTTTTATGACGCGGTTTGTAGGATGGGGTTTTACCCCATCACGCATCAGGATGGGTGCCAAAGTGATGGGTTGGAAACCCATCCTACGATTGATTGCAAGTTTTTTGGTCCGCGTTCGGCAAAACACGCTCCGGATAGATGCGGCTCCATGTTTCGATAAGAAAAACTGTGATCGCAGACGCAGTGTGGACAGAAAGACGAGCAATTCTGGCGTCAACTCTCGGACGGCCTTTCTCGCGGCCATGCGCATCGCCAGCGTGTGTTCGCAAGGCGCCGATCCCTTCTATTGCCGCGGAAAGACCGGACAGAATGGCTCTTACATCAGCGGCGACCTGAGGTTCTAAATCTGGTTTGTCCGGAGCCAGGCCTAGCGGTACACGCACTGCTTTATACAGCGGTTTGACTGAAAGCTCTTTCGGCAACGGCAATTCGAGCTCGACTAGAATAGATCGGCAAATACTCTCAATTAACGAACATGCTGCTGTAATCGCATCTTCTGGATCTTCATCTACAAAGTTCTTAGCTCTCTCAATTTACAGAGCAACGGTGTCAAAATTGAAGCTGTTGGCAAGAATTGAAGCTGCGGACACAACTTCGCTCTGACTTCTGCCTTCCACCGCTGCAATCAAACCGTCAAACTCGTTGTCTTGGTCTAAGAACGCAAACTGGGAAACCTCCAACTGCTCAACGTCCATGAAGCCGGATGCGACCATTTGCTGGTTGCGCTGAAACTCTGCTTCACGCTCTTGGTTTTTGTAGTTCCAAAGTGCACGAAGGAGTCTTCCCGCTTGCATCGGGCTGGCTAACTCCAGGTATGCCCTTATTCTATTGGCCTTTGATGTTCCTTTAAACGCGAAGCGATCTGCATAGATGTCTTCGTTCAACTCGTCCTCAAAGAACTCAGCTAATGTTTTGTTGGTAAAGTTAAGCGGATAGCCATCGGCCATATCGAAGAGGCCATCGATAGTTCTCAACTCTGAGTGCTTCAGCTTTACCATGTATCTTCTTCACCTCTTCCGCCGTTTCACATTCCCGCCCCGCTGCCCCGGCCTGCCAGCCGTTGACCGCCCGCGTGATTTCACCGCATCCTCAGATGCTTTCTCGACTGCCCATTGACGCGCCATGGGGTCGTCGGCGACGGCCAGATCGACCGCTTCCAGACGTTTGATCTCATCCCGGATGTTGGCGGCTTCTTCGAATTCAAGATTCTCGGCGGCCTTGCGCATTTGCTCGCGCAACCCGTCCAAGTGCGCTTCCAAATTCGCTCCGTGCATCGGTTTGTCGATGGTGGCGGTGACGCGGTTCATGTCGACATCGCCTTCGTAGAGACCGGCCAGAACGTCCTCGACATTCTTTTTCACCGTCTCCGGGGTGATGCCATGTTCCTGATTATAGGCCAGCTGCTTGGCGCGGCGGCGGTTGGTTTCGCCCAAGGCGCGCTCCATCGAACCAGTGATCTTGTCGGCATACATGATCACTCGGCCATCAGCGTTGCGCGCGGCGCGACCGATGGTCTGGATCAGCGAGGTTTCCGAGCGCAGGAAGCCCTCTTTGTCGGCATCCAGAATGGCGACCAGCCCGCATTCGGGGATGTCGAGCCCTTCGCGCAGCAGGTTGATGCCGACCAGCACGTCGAAGGCCCCTAAGCGAAGGTCGCGCAGGATTTCGATGCGTTCCAGCGTGTCGATATCCGAGTGCATGTAGCGCACTTTGATGCCCTGTTCGTGCAGGTATTCGGTCAGGTCCTCGGCCATGCGTTTGGTCAGCGTGGTGACCAGCGTGCGGAACCCGTTGGCGGCGACTTTGCGCACCTCGTCCAGCAGGTCGTCCACCTGCATCGACACGGGGCGGATTTCGACCTCGGGGTCCAAAAGGCCGGTCGGGCGGATGACCTGCTCGGTGAAGACGCCGCCGGTTTGCTCGATCTCCCACTTAGCTGGGGTGGCCGAGACGAAGACGGATTGCGGGCGCATGGCGTCCCATTCTTCGAACTTCAGCGGGCGGTTATCCATGCAGGACGGCAGGCGGAACCCGTGTTCGGCCAGTGTGAATTTGCGGCGATAGTCGCCGCGGTACATGCCGCCGATCTGCGGGACCGAGACGTGGGATTCGTCGGCGAAGACGATGGCGTTGTCGGGGATGAATTCGAACAGGGTCGGGGGCGGTTCGCCCGGTGCGCGGCCTGTCAGATAGCGCGAGTAGTTCTCGATCCCGTTGCAGACGCCGGTGGCTTCGAGCATTTCCAGATCGAAGTTGGTGCGCTGTTCCAGCCGTTGCGCTTCGAGCAGTTTGCCCTCACCAACTAATTGATCCAGCCGGATGCGCAGTTCTTTTTTGATGCCGATGATCGCTTGGTTCATCGTCGGTTTCGGCGTCACGTAGTGGGAATTCGCGTAGACCCGCACCTGCTCCATTGTGTCCTTGCGTTCGCCGGTCAGGGGGTCAAACTCGGTGATGGTTTCCAGTTCCTCACCGAAGAACGAGAATTTCCACGCGCGGTCCTCAAGGTGGGCCGGCCAGATTTCCAAGGAATCGCCACGCACCCGGAAGGACCCGCGCTGAAAAGCCTGATCGTTGCGGCGGTACTGCTGGGCAACCAGATCGGCCATCACCTGCCTCTGGTCATACTCATGACCCACCTTCAGATCCTGTGTCATCGCCCCATAGGTCTCGACCGAACCGATACCGTAGATGCACGAGACCGAGGCGACGATGATCACGTCATCGCGTTCCAGCAGCGCCCGCGTGGCCGAGTGGCGCATCCTGTCGATCTGTTCGTTGATCTGGGATTCTTTTTCTATGTAGGTGTCCGAGCGCGGCACATAGGCCTCGGGCTGGTAATAGTCGTAATAGGAAACGAAATACTCGACCGAGTTCTCTGGGAAGAAGCCCTTGAATTCCCCGTACAGCTGCGCTGCCAGCGTCTTATTTGGCGCCAGGATGATCGCAGGCCGCTGCGTTTCTTCAATCACCTTGGCCATGGTGAAGGTCTTGCCCGTCCCGGTCGCACCCAGCAGGACCTGATCTCGCTCACCATCATTCACACCGCCTGCCAGCTCTTTGATCGCCGTCGGCTGGTCGCCAGCCGGTGCGAACTCGGTGTGCATGACGAACTCCTTGCCGCCCTCCAGTTTCAGACGCGCGCGCACGTCGTCTGCGGTCAGTTGAGTCTTGTCGGAATGGGCATAAGGCATGGGCGGGCTCCGGGTCAGGCCCCTACATTTGTTCTTATTTTGTCCATCTGCAAGGGCTGATCTGGATTCATTTTCAGCTAAGCGGTCCGGGCTTGGGCGTCGGGGTGCGTTTGAACCTTCACCGCCAAGGCCGACAGGTTCTCGGCCAGTACGCGGCCTATCATCATCTTCAACAGGGTTTGTCCCATTAACCAGCCCAACGGTCCATATTTCATACGAAAATCCATACTCCAGATAACACGGCTGCGCGTGTCGGACAGCGGTGTGATGGCAATCGCCGCCTGTGCTTCGCGCAGAGGCATCGCCATCTGCGACAACCGCACGGTGTAGCCGCGGTCAACCTGCCAATCCGTCACCTCTTCGACCAATGATGTGCCGTTCGCGAAGTGACACCGGCGCTGTGATCCAACACCATCCGATCCGGCAGTCAAAGCATCAACCGATATCACCTGCGGGGCAAACTCATCGATATGCATAAAGCGGCGGAGGATGGCCCAAATCTCATTGGGTCGGGCGTTGATGTCGAGGTGGCGTTCTTGGTGAAGCATCCTGCTGTCCTTATAAGTCTGCGCGCTTTCTACCCCGAACTAATGACAATACCTGTCATTAGGCAGTCCATGCGACCCGCGACAATTGTCATCTTGTCCCGGCGCGCGCTCTGACGCATAAACAAGCCCACCAAGTGAGTACGGAGAGGCGACATGCGCGCACGGATTTACCAGCCTTCGCGAAACGCGATGACCTCGGGGATGGCCAAAACCCGCAAATGGGTTCTGGAATACGCCCCGGCTTCTGCGCGTGAGGTCGATCCGCTGATGGGCTGGACCTCGTCCAATGACACCCAAACGCAGGTGCGTCTGAAGTTCGATACCAAGGAAGAGGCGCTGGACTATGCCAAAGACAACGGCATCGACGCGCAGGTGAGCGAGCCGCACAAGCGCAAGCCGAACCTGCGGGCGCGCGGCTATGGTGAGAATTTCGCCACTGACCGGCGCGCTCCCTGGACCCACTGACAAGGCCCAGTGAATGATCGACATCCGCCAAGCAGACCCCGGCGCCAAGGATCTGCGCCCGATCATTCAAGCGCATCTCGCCCATAGCTGGGACGCGACACCGCAAACCTCAAATCATACGCTGGACATTGATGCCCTGCGCGAGCCGGGCATTCGCTTTTGGGCTATTTATGAGGCGGGTAAGCCCTTGGGTTGTGGTGCGCTTAAGGCGCTGCCGGATGGCACTGCCGAAGTTAAATCGGTGCACGTGGTTGCTGCTGCGCGCGGCCGAGGATTGGCGCGTGTGATCATGAACCATCTTGCCGATCTGGCCCGAGCCGAGGGCGTTTCCGCACTTGTCCTGGAAACTGGCGCAAATCATCTCTCGGAATATGACGCAGCACGCAAGCTATATGAAACATTGGGATATTCCTATTGCGGTCCGATCTACGGCTATGACGCCGATCCAAACAGCGCGTTTATGCGGTTGGACCTTAGGTCCAGCCCAAAACGCTGAGGGAAAAGCTGAATGCACCCGCTTGGTGCAGTCTGACCGACCGCTTTGAATTCAGATATAAGGGCCGTACCCTTGCCCCGTTTCGAAAAACATCTGAAAAAATGGCGAGCCGTGGAGGACTCGAACCCCCGACCTGAGAATTAGAAGTTCCCTGCTCTAATCCAGCTGAGCTAACGGCCCGGTCTTGTTCCGTTTGTATCAGTCAATCCATTAGGATTGTCAACTTGATAGGGGGCAAGCTTGTTCCTTCAAAAAGGTTATTTCCATCAGGGTATTGGCCGAATCTGGCAGACCTCTCGGCAAGAGACATCGAACCTACCTGCAGTTCAAACTTGCAGCCCAGCGCGCCCTGCGTCACGTTTGAAATCACAAATTGTGATTCCAAACGGATATGATGACGAACCCGGAAAACCTGCCCAGCCCTCAAGAGGTCCAAAACGCCATTCATCGGGTGCGCGGTGTACGCGTGGTTCTGGCAGAAGATCTGGCGCAGTTTTACGGAAAATCCGTCAGCGCCTTCAATCAGGCCGTCTCGCGCAATAAGGATCTGTTCGAAGGCTACCGCTTTCAGCTTTCCGACGCTGAGGTCGCGGATTTGCAATCACAGAATGTGATCTCAAAACCCGAAGGCCGCGGTGGCCGACGGGTCAATCCGTGGGTCTATACCGACTACGGCGTAGCTATTGCCTCGACTTTGTTTAAAGATCCGCGCGCGATCAGGATCACGCGGATGATCACCGAAGCCTTTGTTGACGGCACCAATGCGCTAGCGGAAACCCCGCGCAACCCGCCTGAGATTCTGCCACCGCAAAATGCCCCTACGCCGTTGCTTCCAAATGGGGATCAACTGCGTGATCTGGCAGAAAACATCCTTGATTCCGGACAGCAAAGCCTTGTGGACTACATCGCCAATCCCACCACCAAACGGCAGCAGGCGGTGGCAGTGATCATGAAGACCCTCGCTGAAACGGCGGGCGAAGAGGTTCGCACACAACATGACCGTCTGCGCCTCAGCATCGCCGAACGGCTGGCCAGCGGAGACTATGCCGACGATGATGACCGGAAAAAACTGCTTGAGCTGCTGCACGCCATGAAAGACTGACCGCCTTAAAGGCCCAGCTCTGCCCGCGCCTTTCTGGTCAGCTTAGCTACGACCAGATCGTATGAGATTACAATATGATCTCGCAGCGACGCGTCGCTCATGCCACGTTCATCGTAAACCTGCAGCCATTTCATACCTCGCGATGCCAGATAAGGCGCTGGGCGGATACCTGGCTCATCTCCGAGGACCTCAAAGGCTAGATCGGTAGCCTTGAAGGTAAACGCATCCTTTCCGTCGTTCCAACCACAGATGGCAAAGACTTTGCCGCTTACTTTCCAGACATCTGCGTTGCCCCACTGCACGACATGGCTGGTGGCTTTGAGGTCCGAGCAAAAGGCATTGAATTCATCACGAGTCATCGCGGCGACTGTGGCGCTCTGGTCAGGACAAGGCAAGACCCGCATTGCGGGCGCAACTTTCTTTACCCGGCATTAACCTAGCTGCGCCAAATCATAGGTGATGTATAACTGTAATTCTCCCCTCTCGCCTGAGGTTTGGCTCAGTGATCTATTCGCCTCCAAGGCGGTGCAGCAAAGTGGCGTAATCCGTCGCAAGGCGCGCGATATAGAGCGCTTTGCCGGGATGGAGCGTTTTATGGCCGAAATCAATCGTCGCGGTTATCAAGTGGCGGAAAACTCGGGCCAGATCGTAATCTTCTGCAACCGCGCACCCGTGCGTTGGCTCACCTGAGCCACGCAACGCTTTCTTGAAAAGAAAGCGCACCGAAATCTTCTCAAGATTTCGCCCCCCTCCGATTCAAGGCTTCAAAAATTTTGCCGTTCCGACAGTGCGCTGTTTCGGGGTCTGAAGATTCCGGGGATTGGCTTGGATATCTCCCGGCATCGCGACATTGCGTGGTTTCTGCAAGGCAAACGAGCCACAGGCGACACCATCGCCATCGGGATCATTGCGCTTATGGTATCCGGGCCTTCCTTCGCGAAAAGGCCCGAAACCCAGCATCTCCACAGCATCACACCCAGCCAGCGCCACCAGATGGATCACCGCTTCATGACGTTCGTAGTCTGAAACGCGCAGGTAGACACCGATTGCGATCATTCCTGTGGTTAAGGGCAAGGCCAGCACCATCAGTAGAATACGCACCGGAGACAGAGCCTGCCTGCGCAACGCGTCTGCCCGCCGTTGCCGCCGTGTAAGACGAGGGTTCGGATCGGTGTCTTTCGTTGGTTTCCCGGTTGTCATGCCATAGGTCTTACACGCGGTATGTGGCAAAGCCATGGCCGCAATCGGGGTCGGCTTGGAAAAAGCTCGACTTTATCGCACCACATGCACGGCACATTTGGCGTGGCGCACCACATGGGTCGCGGTTGAACCCAACAGCAGGTCCTGCATCCCCGGGCGGTGCGAAGCCAGGATTATCAGGTCAGGCTTATTCACTTCGGCCCAGTCCAGAATCGTTCGCCCGGAATGGCCTTCAACCACCAGCCCCTTCGCATTCGGGACGCGCGCCGCCAGAGCATCAAGCTCGGTCTGGATGGCCTTGCGTGCTTCGGACAGATACTCGGCGGGCATGTACGAGATCGCATAATCCGGAATGTGCTCTACCACATGCAGCAGCGTAACCGCAGCCTCGGGCGTC
This sequence comes from Ruegeria sp. A5, assembly GCF_056543005.1. NCBI lineage: Bacteria > Pseudomonadati > Pseudomonadota > Alphaproteobacteria > Rhodobacterales > Roseobacteraceae > Ruegeria > Ruegeria sp. A5. The sequence goes on along the minus strand of NZ_JBQGAV010000005.1, from coordinate 264,561 downwards.
GACAGTAGCTCTGCCAGCTTCAACGCTGCCGAGCTGTCCCGTTCGGCATCAAAGGAAATGGGAACAAGAATGTTATGATACATGGCTCGCGCCTCCGTAGTTGTGCCGCTATACTGCGCGACCGGTGGCGGCCGTGCATTGACTCAGATCAGGTCTCACCGAATGTCTCGGCGACATCGTACATCACTGGTTCAAAGCTCTTGCACAGCTCGTTAACCCTGCGATTCCGCTCTCGCATCTCCGGTGTGCGCAACATCGCCAGGAAATCCTCGCGGCGCTCCCATTGTGAATAATTGGCAATCCGCGTCTGGGCATCATTCACATGCAATCCGGCTGAAATGAAACCCGGCTGTTTCGAAATGAACTCGGCATAAGCATCGGTCAGCGCCTCAAGAAGGTCCTGGCAGGTTCCGGGGGTCATCTCGAAGGTGGTGATGACAGTCTGATAGCTGTTGGTTTTGGAAATCTGCGGCATAAGGCTCCTCCTTTATAGCTGACCCGAGCCTAGCACAGCTTTTGAAAACGCCACCCTTTTCCTGCACATAGACAATGTTTTTGGATCAAAAAATCTTTCTCAAAGATGAACAAGAAACTAACCATCCGTTAACCATGTCTGCCGATGCTGCCCCCATGGCTCGTCTGGTTCTCGTCATTCCGCTGCTTTTTATGGTGTGCACTCCGGCATGGTCCGGTGCGTGGCTCCGCGAGAAGGGGTCAAGCTTCACCGCGTTATCTGTGACCGCTTTCAAAGAGGAAGACGTCTACAAGTACAAATCCTCGCTTTATACCGAGTGGGGATTGCGGCCGAAACTCACGATCGGACTAGATGCCGAGGAGCATCAGGATTTGTATGGGCACGCGTTGGTCTTTGCCCGCGTGCCGGTTGCAGACATGGGGTCAGCAGGGCGTCTGGCGGCCGAGTTCGGCGTTGGCGCGCACCATCGCCAGTACAGTAGTTGGGCAATGTACAAAGCAACACTTTCCTACGGCAAAAGCATTCAAACCGGATTGGGAGGCGGATGGATCAATGTCGACGCAGCGCTCGAAAACCGCACCCATGAGGCAGTGATCCGCAAATTGGATTTCACGGCCGGTCTGTCCTCGGGTCGACGGTTTGACCCGCTCCTGCAGATCGAAACTTCTTATGTTTCGGACCGACCATGGTACTGGAGGGTGCGACCTTCGCTGATGTATCGCCCAAAGACGGGCAGACTCACCTGGGTTCTGGGTGCCGAGCGCAATTCGGCTGATGATAACATCGGGATCAAATTTGGATTGTGGCGCAGCTATTAAAGATGGGCCGCCTACATACAGGCGGCCCACCACATCAATCAGGTATCAATCCGCAGAATGGTCGAAACCGCACCACGCAAGCCTTCGGACCAGCGCAGGCGGATATCGCTCTGGCCCGATCCCTGTCGCAACTCGACATATGGCGCGGTATAGCGCACCGCATTCAACGATGTCCTGAGGCTTCCCAGAGCAACAACCGCATCACACCCGCGCGCCCTGCCTCCAAACGGCAACCGCCCCTGCGAACTGACGGTCCAGGCTGATGACGGTGAGCTTTGCGTGTGCTGCAGCCGCAATGGATTGGCGCAAGGCGTATCGATGCCATGGAACGTATTGTTCTCGAAACACACCCTCTTGTGCCTTTCCGGGTCGAGATCGGCAAAACTGGTATCGACCCGGTCCACTCGGTCGATCCGCACGTTGTTGACGCGGAACTTGTTGCCGGTCACGGTCAGCCCGTTCAAGAAATGCCCTGTGCCATGGGGGCGGATCACCAGATAGCTGAACCAGGGGGCAACATCGCTGGCATAAAAGATGTTATCCGTGATGCTCAGCGCGCTGAACGAGAAGCTGGTGAAATAATCCGGGTTGGCATCGTGCTCGTTGGTCCATTCGATAAAACAGTTATCGACATAGTTCTCGGCGATGGACGAACTGTTATAGCCGCCGATGATCACCAACCCAGCGTTGCGCACCCCGTTCGCGACGTTGTCGCCCTGGAAGAAGTGGTTGCCCAGCACCAGATTGTTGTCCCCACTTAGCACCGCGAAATGATGGAACCGCGTGGCCCGGTTGTGGCGCAGCTTGACGTCGTTGGCATTGGCATTCAGCGCGATTGAGCTTCGGTCCGGCACGTCCAGACTTTCCTCGGTCGATAGGAACTGACAGCCATCGATCAGCATCCCCTGACATCCGCGCCCGATTGATGTGATACCCCGGTCCTTCGGGCGACTGATGAAACAGTCTTTCAGTACAAAAGTGTTCCCGCCCGGAGACAACCGGATCGCGCTGCACCGACCGTTACACTGGAACTCGATCCCTTCCATGTTGAACTTCTGCAGCGCACTGAAACCGCTGAAATCTAGCAGGTACTTGAACGATGTGAAGGTGAAGGTCTGCGTCCCTGCGGCATCATAAGTCGGCGCACTCAGCGTGATTTCACCGGTGCTTTCGTTTTTCGACCGCACATAAACCTCACGCCCGACCCCGCTGCCGGTGACCAGCGAACCCACCGGTATATTCGCCACATTGGCCACGTTGGTCAGCGTATCAGGATCAGACGGGCTGTAGGTCGCAACCGAGGTGAAGGTTTCGGTATCCCAATTCGAGCTGCTTTTCACATCAAACTGCCCGTTGCGCACCACTCGACGGGTGGCATAACCCGTCCGGTTCGGCACCGCTGCCGCCATATCGATGGGCTCGGTCACCGCGATCTTGCGCCCGCCCAGATCCAGCGATTCATGGTCCGAGCTGTTCAGCAACGCCTGAAACGCCTTTTTAAACGCCAGCATTTCATCACCAAAGGCGGTGATATAGGTCGGCAGATCGAAATTCTTGGTCAGCAGCAACATCTTGTCGACCGGCATCGTGACGGTGCCGTCAAATGCGACCTCGGACGCCATGTTAGTGTTCTCTTCCAGCCGGAACTCACCTTGCGGAATATAAACCTTGCGCCCGTTCGCTGCCTGATCCGCCGCCTCAAACGCTGCCGAGTCATCGGTGACCCCGTCACCCACAGCGCCGAAATCGCGCACGTCGACCAGACCAATCAAATCGCGCAGGAAGACCGAGGTCACATCGGTGATCTCGATATCATCCACCCGCACCACCGCGCCGTTGGTGCCTTCGATATCCAAACCAAAGTGTCCATAAAGCGCCGCATTGCCCCATGGCATGTCCACGCCGGGGCGCAGGCCCGTGCCCACGATGGCCGTCACCTCATGCACGGTGCCATAGCCGGTCAGCTGCACCGCCGGACCCTGCTCGGCCAATCCGTCCACATGCGCATCACCGGCTCCTCCGGCCCAGCCGGCAATCCGCACCTCGGGAAGCGGCCCGCTGATCGCCTTCACCCGCGCCTTGATCTGCAAATAGCAGCCCGGCAACAAAGGTGTCTGCCCCATATAGCGCAGCCGCTGAGGTTCTGCCGTCTTATAAATCTCCAGACAGCCTGCGAAATCCGCATCCGCCGGAACGAACACCCCCGTCCCCGACCCCTCATAGGTCGGAGAGCCCGGCGTGCCGTCGCCACTGGACCAAACCCCAAGACCAGCCGCATAGGCGGGCGGCATGAACACGATGCCGTCGGTGATTGCCTTGTTCATGTAAAATCCCTTTCCCAATCGCGCCAAGCACGCGCGCCAAAACCCGATACCGCCCGAGCCCTGAGCCCAAGCGCATGGGTCTGAGTATCGAAAAGGAATTAATCGCGGCTCTTACCACCGTGACGGTGGTGTTGCCTCAGGCCGCCGGGTCAGAATTGCCCAGCAACTGTACACCGTTGATCTTCCAGCCGTTTTCCTGCTGGATCATCTGGTAGTCCAGCAGATGCACCCGTCCGTCACCATCAGTGATCATGACCTTCTGCCACAGGGCTCCGCTAATCTCGCGCAGCTCCAGAAACCTCACATCCGCAGGCCGCCAGACCATAGGATAGCCGCGGCGCACCATGGTCCCGAAATTCTCGGGATCGCCGAACAGCCGCTGGATATTGGGGCTGGCAAAGGTGAAGGCGGTGGCAAAGTCATCCGCCTTGAAGGCCTGAATCTGCGCCGAGATATTGGCCTCAATCTCGTCACTCTGAGCAAAAACTCCGGATGCTAGTCCGGCACTCAGGGATACAGCAAGCAATAGTCGACGCATGGGGCCACCTCCTGATGCAAGGGTAGCCCCACACTGGATCAGGTCAAATCAGATCGGCGCAACACCAGATCGGATGATGGATTACATCCCCATCCCGGGTGATGGAGCATCGTAGCCCGGGGCTTCATCCATCGTAAGTTCGTTGTTCAGTGCCCGGTCAATTAGCTCTATGGTCTCGTCTAATCCATAAAGCGCGATGAACCCACCGAAGCGCGGGCCCTGCGATGCCCCCAGCAGCACCTCATAAAGCGCCGTGAACCAGCCGCGCATCGGATCAAACCGCTCGCGCCCGATGGAATAGACCACCGATTGCAGCGCTTCATCTTCGATCGGCCCATCATAGGCCTCCAAGGCCGCCTTCAATGCTTCCAGCGCCTCACGTTCCTGATCCGTCGGCGCGCGATGCTGGCGCGTCGGCTTGACGAAATCGTTGAAGTACCTCACTGCAAAGCCCGCCGCCTGATCCAGATCGGGATGGGTCTCGGCAGTGGCCTCGGGCGCATAACGGCGGATAAAGCCCCACAGCGCCTCCTTGTCCTCGGCCCCAGACACGGACGCCAGGTTCAACAGCATCGCAAACGGAACCATCAGGGTGGATTCCGGAACGTCGCCACCATGGATATGCCAGACGGGATTATTCAGCTGAGCCTTCAGGTCCTGTCCCGGATAGGCCCGCAACTGTTGATGATATTCATCATACGCCTTCGGGATCACATCGAAATGCATCCGCTTCGCGGTCTTGGGCTTTTGATACATGAAATAGGCCAGCGACTCGGTGGGCGCATAGGTCAGCCATTCATCGATCGAAACACCATTGCCCGACGACTTCGAAATCTTCTGGCCGTTCTCATCCAGAAACAGTTCATAGCTGAAATGTTCCGGCGCACGACCTCCCAAAGCCCGGCAGATCGCGTCATAGATCTTTTCGTTGGTGGCATGTTCCTTGCCATACATCTCGAAATCAACGCCCAAAGCGGCCCAGCGCGCGCCAAAATCAGGCTTCCACTGCAGCTTCACATTGCCGCCAGTCACGGGCAGCGTCCATTCCTTGCCATCCTCGTCATCGAAGGTGACAGTGTAGGTCTCGGCGCAAACCTTCTTCATCGGCACATACAGAACCCGCCCGGTCTCGGGATGGATCGGCAGGAAGATCGAGTAGGTCTGCTGACGTTCTTCCCGCAGGCTTTTCAGCATGATGGCCATCACGTCGTCATACTTCTCAACGGCGCGCTTCAGGATCTCGTCGAACTGGCCCGAGCGGTAAAACTCGCGCGCCGAATAGAACTCATACTCGAACCCGAAAGTATCGAGGAACCGGCGCAGCATCGCATTGTTATGCTCACCAAAGCTGTCATATTCACCAAACGGGTCCGGCACCGAGGTCAGCGGACATTGCAGATAATCCTGCAGCGCCTCGGGGTTCGGCACATTGCTGGGCACTTTCCGCATCCCATCCAGATCGTCCGAGAAACAGATCAGCTTGGTCGGGATATCCGACAGCGCCTCAAACGCGCGCTTGACCATCGTGGTCCGCGCCACCTCACCAAAGGTCCCGATATGCGGCAGACCCGAGGGGCCATAACCCGTCTCAAACAGCACATATCCCTTTTCCGGAGCGCCCTGCTTATACCGTTTGAGCAACCGCCGCGCCTCTTCAAACGGCCACGCCTTGGACGTCATCGCGGTTTCACGCAGGTCAGACATTTGGATACTCCATCGGGAAACGTGCCAGACACCCCATGCGCCCGGACCGGCCCCTGTTATTGTGCAGGTGCAGTATGAGTCAATAAAGGGGTGGGGATTTCATCGTTCCATACGTCTGAAAACCAAACAAACGGTATATCCCAGAATCCGCCAATATCCGCTACGCGGACAAACCTGCCCATCAATGGATAAACTCAATGCCCGAACTAAGGCTGAGAGCTGACCTACATCGCGAGGTATTTTGACGCTCTTTACCTTACCTGAAGTTGACGCATAAGGACCTCAACCATCGTTTGTGCCTCAGATGCATCTAGCCGACCGTGTTGCAACAAAAACTCTGCGACATCTCTATCTGTGTACCGCCCTGTGAGTATGTCATCGCGCAAGATTAACTTTTGGCGCGCAAATTCGGCGGCATTATCGTGGCAAATAGTGCATTTTTCTTTGAATAGACGGCCAGATTGTTGGATGAACTCGAACTGCTGTATCAGCACATCGACTTCTTCGTCTGACAACTTGCCGTGTCCCGCCCTCAGATAGTCAACGACGGGGCGACCAGAAGCTTTTCCCACAATGCCACTTTCTGACACAATCAATTTTTCGGAAACAAAATCTCCTGCATGCGGCAGGTGACAAGACGCACAGTTCTCTTCGTAGATCAGATGTGGATTCGACTGCTGGGCAATCGAGGAAACTGCCCAAATTCCAAGACCGATTGCTATGCCAATTTGGATAAACTGGTTCATGTTACAAGCGTCCGAGTAGTGCGAAAGACAATCCATTGTCAGAATAGGCGAATTAAAAGTTTCGATCCTTGACAAGTGTCAACTTGTAAGAAGGCTGGCGCTTTCTCGGTAAGTATGGGCTCTAAGCAGATACTCATCTCTCACCCAAAGAGCAACTCACCCATCATGTCGATTGCAACTACATCAAACTACCAGTTGAACCTCCTTGCACCCGCTCCTATCGTGCGGCAACAGACGTTTCATTCAGGACGACACCATGACCGAGCAAACCCCACATCCGATGTCCCCGCAGGATTGCCTTGTGGCGATCATGGTGGCGATTTCCGCTTCGGACGAGAACATCCGAACCGCAGAGCTGGTCAAGATCGAAGGCGCGGTCAACATGCTGCCGGTGTTTGCAGGCTACGACATCGACCGAACCCGCCGCGTCTCGCAGATCGTGTTTGATTTGTTTGAGCAGGTGGACGGGCTGGATGCCCTGTTCGGACTGATCCGTGACAACCTGCCCGAACGCCTGAACGAAACCGCCTACGCGCTGGCCTGTGATGTCGCCGCCGCTGACGGCACTCTGGCCGAAACCGAATTGCGACTGCTGGAAGAAATCCGGTACGAGCTGAGCATCGACCGCCTGCACGCTGCCGCTATCGAACGCGGGGCACGGGCGCGGCATACGACCTAGCTGCCGTAGAGCGTACCCCACCGCTCAATCAGATTGCGCTGCAAAGTGCGAGACCGTCGGTTCCAGGCCCGCGCCCCGTCCGGGCGCTCGCGCGACGCACGCGGGATCGTGGCGCGGTGCGCGGTGTCGGCGGTGAAGATCGCAAACGCCAGATCCACTCCATCTGCCGTTGTCATGTAACCGCCAAGACCCGAGACGAAGTTCAAAGTACCCGTCTTTGCGTCGACCTTGATCGGATGATCCTTGACCGGCTGCCCGTTTTTGTCGGCCAGCGTAAAGGACCGAAGCAACGGCCGCAGCTCCTCTGATTGCCCCGCCGCCACCAGCGTATTGACCAGACCGGCGGGGGCCATACGTGAGGAACCGCTAAGTCCGGAATGATCGACCATCGCGATCCCATCTGCGCCAAAACGCTCTGCCGCCCATAGGTTCATTTCTGCAGCTGACTCCTCAAGGCTCTGCGGCGCAACCCCGCGCGCCTTGGTGGCCGCCAAACCCACCATTTCGGCGGTTATATTGGTCGAATATCTCAGCATCCCCTTCAGGATGCTCTCCAACGGATCGCTCTGATGCACCACCAGTTCGGTCCCTTGCGGTGCTTGCCGCGTCACCTGCACCCGGCCCAGCACGATCCCATTCACGCGTGCCAGCGTGCGGAACACATCTCCGGCATAAAGCGCAGGCTTGCGTACCGGCAGCCAGCGTGCCCCGCCATTGCCTAGCGCGCCTTTGGCCACGGTCCAGCGATCCTGTCGCGCGCTTGGCTGATAGGTGTAAATCGGCAGGCTGCGGCTCTCGACTCGCATCGATGCCATATCTACCGAAGGCGTATAATTCGCGCTGCGCGCATCCATGGTTACACCATAGCCGGTGCCCTCGCGTTTCCACTCGAAATGCACACGGTTGAAATTCAGGGAAATCCCGCTGATCGACGGGCTATAGCCCAGATGATCCGGCTGCCCCGGATCAATGCTGAAGACGTAGGGCAGTGCACCATCATAGACCTTGAACGCGCCCTTCACCTCGGTGATCCCGGCCTTGCGCAGATTGGCTGCCATTGTGGCCAGCGCGTCTGTATCCAGCAGCGGATCACCGCCACCCGCAAGGATCAGGTCGCCTTTCAGAATGCCATTTTCCACCGGTCCATCCGCGATCAAGCGCGTTTCGAACCGATACTCCGGACCCAGCACATCCAGCGCATAAAGCGCGGTCAGCGCCTTGGCGACGCTGGCTGGTGGTAGGCTTTGGCCCTCGCCGAACACCTCCAGCGGCGTTCCGGTTTCCACGTCGGCCACGGCAAAAACAACCTCGCCCCTCAGCCCCGCCGCCTGAACCAGCCGCTCAGCCCCGCTGGGTTGCGGCCCACGTAGAACAGGGCGCAGAGACACCAAAGGCGCCTCGGCCAGACCTGTGCCCGGAACCAGAGACGCCCCTAATCCACCCAGAAACAAACGACGCGAAATTCGATCGACCATGGGTCTATTAGAATCCCAGAGCTTAAATGCAGACAATCACTTGATTAAGATTATGCGCCAAGTGGAGTCATTCGGGCAACACCCCATCGCTCCAATTCCCGCGATTGCGCAACTCGGTCGAACTGACGTCAACCATCGGCACGTTCACAAAACACCACGCCGGAGCATCCGCCCGCCCCAGCAAATGCCGCGCCTGCCCGTCGATACGGTACTTGGCATAAAGCCGAGCCGCCGGAGACATCCGCGCCGAGATCCGATCCCCCGGCCGCGCCACAACGCCCACAGGCACGCTGTCCATGATCTGCCGCCAGTCCTTCCAGCGGTGAAACCGCGCCAGATTGTCCGCGCCCATCAGCCAGACGAACCGAACCTGAGGATAAAGCCTCCGCAGCGCTGCCAGAGTGTCTGCCGTCGCCCGCGTGCCCGTCAGAGCCTCGATATCCGTGACCTCAACGCGCGGATGCTGCATCACATCCAGCGCCGCCGCCATCCGCCGGGCCAAAGGCGCAGGCCCCCGCTCCTTAAGAGGGTTCCCCGGAGACACCAGCCACCACACCCGATCCAGCCCGAACGCCTTCATCGCTTCGCGCGTCACATGCACATGACCTTGATGCGGAGGATCAAATGACCCTCCGAACAACCCCACGACCTGCCCGGGCCCCGCATATGGAATGGTACTGCGTTCCATCCTCTGCTGATGTTCAGAACTGAGAGGTGTTGTCAATCAATCGGCTGCACCACATCGCCAAGCCTGACTCGCCCCGGCTGCACTACTTCGGCACACCATCCCCCATGCCCCCGCACAGCAGAATAGCCGCCTTTGCCCAACGCCTCCTCCATCCGACTGCACGGAGCGCATATCACGGTAAAGCGCAAAACGGCCTCCCCGACCTGCACCTCCCGCCCCTTTAGCGCCGCCAGATTGATCCCCGAAACCACCAGATTGCGCCGCAGGATCTCAGGCATAACCGATCCTTGCCCCAGATAAGAGCCAATCGCCGCCAGATGTTCCTGCTGGATCAAAGTCACCGCCCGCTTGCCCGCCCGGCTGCGGTCGCCGTCGAGCCCATCGGCTGAGACCCAAACCTCGTTGCGCCCATCCAATTCCGCTCTGCGGCCGGGACGTAAACCGATCCATGTCACCCGGCCCGGTTGCGCCCAACCGGCAATCAGTTCCGCAAGTTCTGCCAAAACCCCACCACTCCTTGTCGTGTTGGTTCTACCGGATCAAACGACCACAGAAAATTCACAATACCACCAGCTTGCCCCGCCCGCTCGCCTCGGATATCCAGCGTTCCAACTTGATTTCCCCGACCCAGAGGACGCGACATGGCCGCCTATCAATATGTCTACCACATGCAGGGTGTCTCCAAGACCTATCCCGGTGGCAAGAAGTGCTTTGAAAACATCCACCTGAGCTTCCTGCCCGGCGTGAAAATCGGTGTCGTCGGCGTCAACGGCGCGGGTAAATCGACGCTGATGAAGATCATGGCGGGCCTCGACACCGACTTCACCGGTGAGGCATGGGCGGCCGAAGGCGCCAAGGTCGGCTATCTGCCGCAGGAACCTCAGCTGGATGAATCGCTGACCGTCCGCGAGAACGTCATGCTGGGCGTGGCCGCGAAAAAGGCCAAGGTCGACCGCTTTAACGAAATCGCCATGGAGATCGCCGAGAACTACTCGGACGAGCTGATGGAAGAGATGACCACCCTGCAGGACGCGATCGACGCGGAAAACCTGTGGGACCTCGACAGTCAGATCGATGTCTCGATGGAAGCGCTGCGCTGCCCGCCGGACGATGCCAACATTGCCAACCTCTCGGGCGGTGAAAAACGCCGCGTGGCGCTGTGCAAGCTTCTGCTGGAAGCGCCCGACATGCTGTTGCTCGACGAACCGACCAACCACCTGGACGCCGAGACCATCGCCTGGCTGCAACAACACCTGATCGACTACAAGGGCACCATCCTGATCGTCACCCACGACCGCTATTTCCTGGACGACATCACCGGCTGGATTCTGGAACTCGACCGGGGTCGCGGCATTCCCTACGAAGGCAACTATTCCGCATGGCTGGAACAAAAGGCCAAACGCCTCGAACAGGAAGCCCGTGAGGACAAGTCCAAGCAGAAGACCCTGCAGCGCGAGCTGGAATGGATGCGTCAGGGCCAAAAGGCCCGTCAGGCCAAATCCAAGGCCCGGATCAACGCCTATAACGAGCTGGCCGACCAGTCCGAGCGCGAAAAGCTGACCCGCGCCCAGATCGTCATCCCCAACGGCCAGCGCCTTGGCGGCAAGGTGATCGAGGTCGAGGGCTTGTCGAAACACATGGGCGACAAGCAACTGATCGAAGGGCTGGATTTCGCCCTGCCCCCCGGCGGCATCGTCGGCGTCATCGGTCCCAACGGTGCCGGTAAATCGACGCTGTTCAAGATGCTCACCGGTCAGGAACAGCCCGACAGCGGCACCATCACGCTGGGCGATACGGTTGAACTGTCATACGTCGACCAGTCCCGTGATGACCTGAAAGACAACGACACCGTGTGGGAGGCGATCACCGGCGGCGCCGAGATCATCCAGCTGGGCGACGCACAGGTCAATTCCCGTGCCTATTGCTCGTCCTTCAACTTCAAGGGCGGTGACCAGCAGAAAAAGGTATCTTTGCTGTCAGGCGGTGAGCGCAACCGCGTCCACATGGCCCGCCTGCTGAAAGAGGGCGGCAACGTCTTGCTGCTCGACGAACCAACCAACGACCTCGACGTCGAAACTCTGCGCGCGCTGGAAGACGCACTGGTCGATTTCGCCGGCTGCGCCGTCGTCATCTCACACGACCGCTTCTTCCTCGACCGGATTTGCACGCATATTCTGGCGTTCGAGGGCGATGCGCATGTGGAGTGGTTCGAGGGCAACTTCGAAGACTACGAAGAGGACAAGAAGCGCCGTCTGGGACCGGACGCGCTGGAGCCCAAGCGTTTGAAGCATAAGAAGTTTGCGCGGTGAGGCTGGATGCGGGTCGTATTGTTGAAGCAGCAGAAATGGCGATGCTTTCTTAATGATTAGGTTTGCGACGCGCTGCGCACAGATTTCTGCTTTCCTAGTTTGCGGCGCAAGTGGCGCATTGGCTGAAGCGCCAAAGAGGGTCACCACCTTTGCCGCGCCAGCGGATTTCACCTATTTCTTGCAGAAGCACGACGGTGAGCAGGAAAAGTTTGATTTCTCAGACAAATGGGTAGATCCAGAAATGTCTGATGTGATTGTTGCTTTCATCGAAAACCGCGAAGACATCGATTTTGTTCCGGCAAAACTGTACAGTTCATTCCAAACTGTCTTGTCAATTGTTGATACGCATTTCTATCAGTTATCGAGCAGGGTTTTCGGCGAAACGTTGGACTCTGACGTTTACATTGTGTCTGTTTCCAGATTGCACGACAAGTTGGTTGAGGACGGATTTTCGATAGAGCAGGCTCAAAAGGGTGCATTTGTTTCCTGCTTCGCAGCTGGCTTGGTCGAGGATTTTTATCGCCGAGGAAATCTAGATGCAAACCATCGCAAAATCGGTGACACATGTGCGGAACTTCTAGAAAAATAGCAAGTAGGCCGGGCTTCAGCCCGGCAAGCCGCGTAACAGCCGCGACTTCAAATTTATTTACTATTGAATGGAATCAAACCAGTTAATCCAAGGTTCATGGTGGATGCCGGGCTGCAGCCCGGCCTACAAAATGCGGATTTCTATTCTATGGCTATCGGAACGCGCGCTCGATCATCTCTCCGCTCAGTTCCGAGCAAGCGTAGGATGGGGTTTCACCCCATCACTCACTCAACGACCCTACCCGAAAACCCGCACGATCTGTTCCCGCGCACAAAACCACTTGCAAACTCCAACCTCTCAAATGATGGGGTGAAACCCCATCCTACGGCTCTCCGAACGGTCCCTCGGTGACCACACCGCACCACTCCGGATCAACCCGACCCGCACGAATATCGCGATGGATTGACGAATACGGCCAATCGGTCGGGCGATCGACCAACCCGTGCTTCACCGGATTCCGCCAACAATACGCCATATGATTGCGGTAATCCGGTTCGTCCCGAATGGTGTGCTCCCAAAACCGGCGCTGCCAAATCCCAGCATCCCCTTTCGCAATTTTCGAATCTGTGCGTAGGGTGGGGTTCCACCCCACCACTCCCGACGCCTTCACCCCACGCGTAAACCGCGCCTTAATCGCACCCCACCGTGTCGAATAATCCGCATCCCCCGGCGGCAAGGTCCAAACCGCGTGCAAATGATCCGGCAACACAACAAACGCATCGCACCAGAACGGACGCTCCCTCTGGGTCACCGCAAAGGCGGCCCGCAAATGCGCCACCTCTCGCACCAGCAAATCCGACGACCGGTCGGCCAAAGACACTGTGAAAAAATACTTGGCTCCGGGAATGCGGACGCGTCGATAATCGCTCATGCTGTAACTTGATCATGACGAGGGTTAACGGATTCTGAATGCCACTCCGACGCGCCAGATAAATAACCGGACCTTATCAAAGCTCTGCTAACTAATAACCAGAACCATCGGCGGATTTTTGTACAAGACGGACGATTCCGCCTCAAACCCTTGTACAATCCATACAATCCGCCCTTGCCACACCGTCTGACCGATGCCATATCCAAGAGGCTTACGTTTTTCTATTTCGACCTACTGTCTCCTTCTACGGCGCTCAGTCTATCGATACAGACAACGACGCCGGGCTGCCGCATCCACGTGGGCAGCACTAAACAGGAGACAACGGATATGCCCGCAGGCACCGTAAAATGGTTCAACACCACCAAAGGCTACGGCTTTATCGCACCCGAAGATGGCGGCAAAGACATCTTCGTACACATCTCGGCTGTCGAGCGTTCGGGCCTCACTGGTCTGGCCGACAACCAGAAGGTCACGTACGAGCTGCGCGCTGGTCGTGACGGCCGCGAAAGCGCCGACAATATCGAACTGGCCTAAGCCGTTCAAAGGGCGGGATTTTTCCCGCCCTCTCTGCTATGCCCGCGCCCCGTGTGTGGCATAGGGAATACATCACAATCGGGTTATTCCTCCCCGGTGATTGACCAAATCCGCTATCATTTCAAAACTAGCGTTATGATTTCTTTGGTCATTTGAGGGATGTCACCATGTTCACACGCCGCGTATTTCTGGCCGGTACTGCCGTCAGCCTGCTTCCGGGCGTTGTCAGCGCCAAGAAAGCGGTCGAGTATGATCCCACGCCACAATTCGTGCGGGTCAAAAAGCAATTCCTACCCGGTCAGCTGCTGGTCGTTCCCCGTTCCTTCTACCTTTATTACATAACCGAACCCCGCAAAGCGATCCGCTATGGCTGCGGCGTCGGCAAAGCCGGACTGGAGTTTACAGGAACCGCAACTATCGACGTAAAGAAGGAATGGCCCACCTGGCGACCGACCGATGAGATGATCGAACGCGACCCGGTGGCCTATGGTCGGTTCAAGGACAACGACTATGTCCAACCCGGAGGGAGCGATAATCCACTGGGCGCGCGCGCTTTGTATCTGTTCCAAAACGGAGTCGACACCTATTTCCGCATCCATGGCACCACACAACCGCAAACCATCGGTCGCGCGGCCTCGAACGGCTGCATACGGATGCTGAATCAGCATGTAATCGATCTGTACAACCGGGTGCCGATTGGAACCGTGGTGACCGTGGTCTAAGCCGCCGACCAATCCACATCGTCGGCTTGTTCAATCCTCAGGCGACCTTCTGGCCATGGGCGCATCAGCTTCTGCGCCTCTTCTTCGGATCCATGTAACCAGCAATCCACATCCAGCGACCCCAGCAACACGCCCATACGGTGGTGGATCGGCTTTACATCGGCATTTGGCTCGCAGGTGACTGCGGCGACCTGATCCACACGCTGCCCACCAGGGGCCTCCCAACTATCCGTAATTGCAGCAAATAACAGCGGTATGCCATCCTTCGTTGCGATACGCCATGCAGTTTTGCGCCGTTTCTCTCCGGTCCACTCGTACCAGCCATCAACTGGTATAACTGCGCGCCCAACACCTTCGAATGCGCTTTTGTCAAAAACCGTTTCAGAGCGAGCGTTGATAATGGTCTCCATCACCGGACGTCCGCGCGCATTGACCCTGCCGACCGGGATCATCCCCCAACGCATCATCTTCAAGCCTTCACCGGTCAATACCGTCACCTCCTGACCCGGTTGAATGTTCCTGCGCGGGGGTTGAGGCCCTACGTTATCTTTCACGTTCAGGAACTTAGCAATCTCGCCAATTGGTCGTGTGAGAAAAAACCGGCCTGGCATAGGACCCTCCTAATCGGCAGCGCGCTCCGCTAAAGCCAGTACAAAAGGTCCTAGCGCGTCAACGATCAGCGCAACGCCTTGGGCATTTGGATGGATGCCATCAGATTGCATGAACTGGCGCGCGACTGCAGGATCGCCCTCGGTCGTGAGCCCGTCAAAGAAGCTTTCCGCATAGATCGCGCCATACTGCTGCGCCAGTTCCGGATACATGGCATCGAAACTTTGCTTGTAATCCGTCCCATAGTTCCCGGGGGCTTGCATGCCGATCAGCAGAACTTCGACATTCGCAGCTTCAGCGGTGTTCAGGATTGCCTCAAGATTGGCGCGCGACACATCCGGATCGATACCGCGTAACAGATCATTGCCGCCGAGGGCTACAATCATGCCATCGACCTCTGGCGTCAGAGTCCAATCAACGCGGGAGGCTCCTCCTGCGGTCGTATCCCCGGAAACACCAGCGTTGATAAGCTGAATATCCGCCCCTTCCTCCTGCAACCAGCGTTGCAGTTGGGGCACAAACCCGTCTTGTTGCGGAAGTCCATATCCTTGTGTCAGGGAATCTCCGAGCGCCGCAATCACCACCGGCTCAGCCGTCGCGGCAAATCCGCAACAGATGAACACGCCTGACATCAAACCCTTGCGCAGCTTCTGTATCGCGCCATATCCCAATGGACTGTACCCCTCTTGATGGCCTGATCGATGACGACACCCGTTCTCACCCTCCAAGATGCCGCATTATCGCTGGATGGCAATGCCGGAAGAGTGGATATCCTGCACGACATCACTTTGACTGTGAGCAAGGGTGAAACTCTGGGGCTTATCGGTCCCTCTGGTTCCGGAAAGTCTTCGCTACTGATGCTGATGGGCGGCTTAGAACAGGCAACTGGTGGACGCGTTACCGCATTGGGCCAAGATTTGACGAAAATGAGCGAGGATGCGCTGGCACGGTTCAGAAGAGATGCCATGGGCGTAGTGTTTCAGAATTTCCACTTGATTCCGACGATGACCGCGCTTGAGAACGTGGCGACCCCGTTAGAACTCGCGGGACACAAAGATGCTTTCCAGCGCGCCGCGGCCGAGTTGGAGGCCGTGGGCCTTTCACATCGTATCGATCACTACCCGGCACAGTTGTCAGGCGGCGAGCAACAACGTGTGGCGCTGGCCCGCGCTTCGGCCCCGCGCCCGCATATATTACTGGCAGATGAACCAACGGGAAATCTGGATGAAACCAACGGTTCAGCAATCATTGATCTGTTATTTGGACTGCGGGACCGTCACGGGGCAACTCTGGTTCTGGTCACGCACAGCCATACGCTGGCTCAGAAATGCGACCGCGTTGTGCGCTTGCGCGATGGGCGTATCGCCGAGGAATCCCAGCGTGAGGCCGCCGAATGAGCCTGCGTCTGGCCGGTCGTCTGGCCCGGCGCGAACTGCGCGGTGGGTTGCGCGGGTTTCGGGTGTTTCTTGCCTGCCTGGCTTTGGGTGTTGCAGCAATTGCTGCGGTTGGCATGGTGCGCCAGGCCATTCAGACCGGATTGCAACAAGAGGGCGCGTCGCTCTTAGGCGGCGATGCCCAGCTGGAGTTCACCTATCGCTTTGCAAACGATAAGGAACGTGACTGGATGGCGGACACCGCGCAAGCAGTGTCGGAGGTCGTCGATTTCAGGTCCATGGCCGTCACGGATGATGGCGCAGGCGCGCAACGGGCGTTAACTCAGGTGAAGGCCGTGGACGGGGCCTATCCGCTGTTGGGATCGGTGGCTCTGGAACCCGCAGTTTCTTTGCCCGAGGCCTTGGCGGGCGCCGATGGGCTGCCTGGCGCCGCGATGGCTCCGTCACTGATTGACCGCCTGAACCTTGCGATTGGGGACCAATTTGATCTCGGCACGCAGAGGTTCGTTTTGATGGCCTCGCTGGAACACGAACCGGATGGTGCGGCAGATGGGTTCTCGCTGGGACCGCGCACGTTGGTTCGAACCGAGGATTTGCAATCATCGGGCCTGCTGGCTCCGGGTACTTTGTTTTCCACCAAATACAGGATGAACTTGCCGCAAACCGCCGAGTTGGAGGCGCTGTCGCAGCAGGCCAGGCAGGCCTTCGAGGGAACCGGCATGCGCTGGACTGATGCCCGCAATGGTGCGCCGGGGATATCCGAGTTTGTAGGGCGCCTCAGCGCGTTTCTGGTGCTGGTTGGTCTATCCGGATTGGCGGTTGGGGGGATCGGAGTATCGGCTGCCGTGCGCGCCTATCTATCCCAGAAAACGGAAACCATTGCGACATTGCGGACTTTGGGCGCTGATCGGGCCACAATCTTTCAGACATACATGATCCAGATCGCCGTTCTTTCAGGCGTTGGTATCGTCATGGGTTTGACCCTGGGCGCGGCGCTTCCAATGCTGCTGGCACCGGTTATCGAAACCCAACTGCCGATCCCTGCTGTATTCTCGCTATATCCGCAGCCCCTGTTCGAGGCCGCACTTTATGGTGTGCTAACCGCGTTCCTGTTTACGCTTTGGCCTCTGGCCAGAACCGAGGAGGTGCGTGCGGCAACATTGTTCCGGGATGCGCTGACTTCGGCAAGCAGCTTCCCGCGCTTGATCTATGTAATTGCGACTGCAATTGGCCTGGCCGTACTGATCGGAGCCGCCGCTTGGTTCAGCGGTTCAACCCGGTTGACCCTCTGGACAAGCGCAGGTCTGGCGGGGGCGCTCACTTTGCTGACCTTTTCTGCCATTGCCATTCGCAAATTGGCCCGCGCGGGCGCTCCTTGGGCCAGAGGGCGTCCAGCCCTGCGGTGGGCGTTGTCCGCCATCTCTGACCCACGCGAAGGCGCAGCATCGGTGGTCCTGTCCCTTGGGCTCGGCCTTTCGGTCCTTGCGGCGGTGGGGCAGATCGACGGCACGCTACGCAATGCGATTTCGGGCAACTTGCCTGAGGTCGCACCCTCGTATTTCTTCGTCGATATCCAGAAGGATCAGATGCCCGGGTTCAGCGAACGTCTCGACACCGACCCTGCCGTCAGTCGGGTAGAAAGCGCTCCGATGCTGCGTGGGATCATTACCAAAATCAATGGCCGACCCGCGCGCGAGATTGCAGGCGATCACTGGGTTCTAGACGGCGACCGAGGCGTAACCTACTCTGCCCGCCCCCCACGGAATGCCCGCGTGACTGACGGGGTTTGGTGGCCAGAGGACTACAGCGGCCCAGCGCAAGTCAGCTTTGCCGCAGAAGAGGCCGACGAGATGGGCCTGAAACTGGGCGATGAGTTGACCGTTAATATCCTGGGCCGCGATATCACAGCTGAACTCACATCGCTGCGCGAAGTTGATTTCTCCACTGCAGGAATGGGTTTTGTCATGTCGATGAACCCCTCTGCCTTGGCTGGTGCCCCGCATAGCTTCATCGCTACCGTCTATGCCGAAGAACAGGCCGAGGCCGCCATTCTGCGTGATTTGGCCAGTCAATTCCCCAACATCACGGCAGTCCGGGTCAGAGACGCCATCGACCGGGTATCAGGCCTGCTGGCAGGGCTTGCAGCAGCCACTTCATATGGCGCAGGGGTTTCTCTGTTGACCGGGTTTTTAGTGTTGATCGGTGCGGCGGCAGCGGGCGAACCGGCGCGTAGGTACGAGGCAGCGATCCTCAAGACTCTGGGTGCCAACCGTGGGCGCATATTGCGCAGCTTTGCCCTGCGGGCAATCCTTTTGGGAGCAGCCGCAGGTTGCGTTGCTTTGCTGACCGGAATTCTGGGCGGTTGGGCCGTGGCTACTTATATATTCGACACAGAGTTCGCGGTCATCTGGCCATCCGCGCTTGGGATCGTCATCGCCGGTGTTGGCGTTACCTTAGGCGCGGGGATGGTCTTTGCCCTGCGCCCGCTTTCAGTACGCCCTGCGCGTATACTGCGCGCCAGCGACTGAGTTCAGCGCATACAAGCGACAGGCTGCAATATTTTCAGCAATTGGTCATTGTCGCAAACCAACGCATCGAGCGTGATTTCGTCCAGCGACGCATAAAACACCTCAGCCGCATCTTGCAGCGCCAACCGGAGGCGGCAGGCATCGGTCAGTGGGCAGGTGTTGTCAGCATCCGCAAAACACTCGGCAATCGGCAACCCGCCTTCGACATGGCGAAACACGGACCCGACCCGGATCTGATCCGCCGGGCGTGCCAGCGTCATGCCGCCATTGCGGCCGCGTTGTGTGCTGAGATAGTCTAGCTGGCTCAGTTGGTTGATCACCTGTGCCAGATGGTTTTCTGAAATATTACAGACATCGGCGATCTCGGCCTTCGTGACCAGCCGTTCCTGATGTGCGGCGCAATACATCAAAACACGCACCGCGATATTCGTCCGTTTGGTAATCCGCATTAGGGCCTCCCGAATCTCAAGGTGAAGCTTTATTGCATGTCTCGTAAAAAGACTGTTTGACATACATCAATCGTCAAAGAAGGACGCGACCCGCATGGCAGACCCTTATTTCTTCGGCTATGGCAGCCTCGTGAACCTGTCGACGCATGATTTCCCCGACCCGCGCCCAGCGCGACTGAAAGGTTGGCGACGCGCATGGCGGCACACGGATCTGCGCCCGGTGGCGTTTTTGACCGCTGTGCCGGATGCTGATTCCGAGATCGATGGTATGATCGCCCATGTTCCTAAAAACGACTGGGCCGCGTTGGATGAAAGAGAATGGGCCTATGACCGCGTTCCAGCCACACGGTCGGTCACGCACACTCTGACGCAAGAGGTGGAAATCGCTGTCTACGCAGTCCCGCATGATCGACACACCGCGCCCAGCAATCACCATCCCCTATTGCTCAGCTATATTGATGTTGTCGTGCAAGGGTATCTGCGGGCTTTTGGACCAGAGGGCGCCGATCGCTTCTTTGCAACAACCGATGGTTGGGATGCTCCGATTTTGAACGACCGCGCCGAGCCCCGTTATCCCCGTCACCAACAATTGAAGCAGGCCGAGACCGAATTCGTGGATGACCGCCTGCAACGCGTTTCGGCGCAAGTTTTGCGACCCGGAGAACAAAGAAAGGCAGGTGATTTACCTGCCTCCTTCGTATTCTAAGCACTGACCCTGAAGTCAGCCGCGAGCGCGGATCACCTGCAACAGCGGCAGCAAGGTCGCCATTTCGGGCCCGCGCTCCATCCCCGTCAGCGCTTTGCGCAGCGGCATGAACAGGCCTTTGCCCTTGCGGCCTGTGGCCTCTTTCACGGCCTTGGTCCATGTGCCCCAAGTTTCCCCATCGAATGGGCCTTCGGGCAGCAACGAGACAGCCTGAGCAATGAACTCACGGTCCTCGTCAGCGATCAGGGGTTCGGCCCCATCACGGCACAATTCCCACCATCCCTCCAGATCGCTCAGCGTCGTGATGTTTTCGCGCGCCATGGTCCAGAAAGGCTCGGCCAGTTCAGCAGGTACACCTGCTTTAGCAACGGCATCGGCCACATCGGTCAGCGGCAGCGATTGTAGATGCTTCGCAGTCAGCGGGAACAGGTCCTGCACGTCGAACTTGGTTGGGGCTGCACCGAAGCGTGTAACATCAAAGCCGTCGATCAACTCTGCCATATCCGAGCGCAGCTCAACCGGATCTGACGACCCCAGACGCGCCATCAGACTCAGTAAGGCCATTGGCTGCACGCCCTGCTCTCGCAGATCGCGCAAGGCCAGAGTGCCCAAGCGTTTCGACAACGCCTCTCCCTGCGGGCCAGTCAGCAACGAGTGGTGCGCAAAACGCGGACAGGTCCCGCCCAAGGCCTCGATGATCTGAATCTGCGTTGCGGTGTTGGTGACATGGTCCGAGCCGCGCACGACATCGGTTACGCCCATCTCGGTGTCATCGACCACAGAGGCAATCGTATAGAGAACCTGACCATCGCCCCGGATCAGCACCGGGTCGGATACTGAAGCTGCATCGATCGAGATGTCGCCCAAAATGCCATCGTTCCATTCGATACGCTCGTGGTTCAGTTTGAACCGCCAGACGCCATTGCCACGCTCAGCGCGCAGGGCTTCTTTCTCGGCATCGCTGAGGTTCAGCGCTGCACGGTCATAGACCGGCGGCTTGCCCATGTTCAGTTGCTTCTTGCGCTTGAGGTCCAGCTCGGTGGGCGTCTCGAACGCCTCATAGAACCGGCCCATCTCGCGCAGCTTATCGGCGGCCTCGGCGTAGCGGTCCAGACGCTCCGACTGTCGCTCAACCCGGTCCCAATGCAGGCCCAACCACTCCAGATCCTGCTTGATCGCGTCGACATATTCTTCCTTAGACCGCTCGGGATCGGTGTCATCAATGCGCAGAATGAACGTACCGCCAGCCTTGCGGGCGATCAGATAGTTCATCAGGGCGGTGCGCAGGTTGCCCACATGGATGTAACCGGTGGGCGACGGGGCAAAACGGGTCGTGGTCATGGAAGTCTCCTGTTGGCGCGGCTCATCTCACATGGGCGCGATTTTGTCCAGCAGGGGCTTTCAGGTCGGTTCAACCGGCCAAATGCCATCTAAGCGTTCGAGCCCGGCTTTGATGAGTTCACGAAGCACGTCGAGATCAATATCCGGTAGTTTATTCACATAGAGGCAGGATTTACCCAGCTTGTGCTTGCCCAGTCTCGATAAGATATCTCCGAAGTCGGCATACCCTGGCATGATGTAGATGGAATGCGCCGCCTTGCGCGGAGAGAACCCAGTTGCGAGAAAGTCGCCCTCGCGCCCTGACGCATAGCGATAATGATATCGACCATAGCCAATGATCGACGGGCCCCACATTACTGGCGCATAACCTGTGGTTTCACGAAACAGCCTGTCCAGCACGTGCGCCTCATCCGCCTTGCGGGTCGGCTGAATACTCGCCAGAAAATCAGCAACGTTTTGCCCTGTGGGTACAGTTTTATTCGCAGATCGCGGCATGAACAAAAATTAACACGTAATGTTCAACCACGCAGCCCATATAACAGTGCCATAGTATGGCCACAGGCCCAGACTGACCTAATTCACTCAAACATGCTCTGACAGGGAGAACGACCATGACCATCAGATTGACTCGCCGGGCGGCGCTTGGAACGGTTGCGGCTCTGCCGCTTGCGGCAGCTACGTCGCCTGTTCTGGCCGCAGGTACCGAGACCAAAGCCAACTCTACAATAGCAAAATCGTTTCAACTGGGCGATTTCACCGTCACCACCTTGTTGGATGGCAGCCTGCCTCGTGATGGTGCGCAAGACATTTTCGGCGGCGGCGCCTCGGATGAAGATTTCGCCCGTGTATCGGCTGACAACTTCATCTCGCCAGATGTTGCGCAGTTCTTCTTCACACCAACGCTGGTTAATACGGGGTCCGAGATGATCCTGTTTGATACTGGGCTTGGCCAAGGTGGAATTCAGGCCGCGCTGGCCGACGCCGGCGTAACGCCTGATCAGATCGATGTGGTGGTCATTACCCACATGCATCCCGATCATATCGGTGGTATGACAACCAATGATGCCGCGACTTTTGCCAATGCGCGTTATGTAACAGCAGCACCCGAATACGACTTTTGGTCAGCGCAAGACGCGGGCAACCGAGTGGGTGATATGGTTGCAGCCAAAGTCACCCCGATGGCAGAGAAGATGACCTTTATCGGGGATGGTGGTGAAGTCGCATCCGGCGTCACCGGTATGGCAGCGTTTGGTCATACTCCGGGCCATATGGTCTATCACCTAGAAAGTAACGGTCAGCGTCTGGTCCTGACGGCGGATCTTGCAAATCACTATGTCTGGTCATTTGCACATCCTGAATGGGAAGTGCGATTCGACATGGACAAAGCCGCTGCAACGGAATCGCGCCGGAATGTGCTGGGCATGTTGGCTGCGGACAAAGTGCCTATGATCGGCTATCACATGCCTTTCCCAGCCGCTGGGTATGTCGAATCCCGTGGCGACGGGTTCCGGTTCGTGCCGGTCAGCTATCAAATGATGGGTTAGAGGCTAAAAACCAGCATCCGGCCGCACTTTTGACCCATCCGTGAAACGGGACAGGCGAAAGGCGGTCGGATCAACGCAAGGCGTGCTTTCCGTAACAAGGTCCGCCACTAATCGACCGGCGGCAGGACCGATGCCAAAACCGTGGCCAGAGAAACCGGTCGCAATATGCAGGCCCTGCACCGCGTCCACTTTCGAGATGACCGGGATCGCATCCGGGGTCACATCGATCAGGCCGGCCCAGCTTTGCACGATCTCCGCACTATCAAGCGCAGGCAACGCCTTGCGGGCGTTGGCCCACGCCCTTCGCAACACTTTCTGGGAAGGTTCCGGGTCGAGTACTCGGCAATGTTCAAACGGTGTCACATCGGTCGGCAGCCAGCTTCGGTCTTCATTCGCCTCGACCATCCAGCGTCTCGAAAGGCGAAACCTTAAGGACCGCCACTCTTGCCGGAATGCGGGCAGAAACTGCAACCCGAGTCGGAAACTGTCAGGAACGATGTCCACTGTATTCTCGTGACCCGAAGCTATGGTGTATCCCCCGTCCGAGCGCTTTCGAATGGCAAAATCATCACTCCAAAGCGACACCTCTGGCCCTTCTGCAACCGGAGAGGTCCGCATGACCGTATTGAGCACTTTGAGCTGTGGCAGAGCGATTCCAGCGTTCCCCGCAAACAGCCGAGACCAGGCTCCGCCTGCAAGTACGACTTGACTACACCTTACGCGGCCGCGTTCGGTGAAAACACCTGCGATCCGGCCCGCAGCAACATCGACACTTCGCACCGCGCATTGCGTCATGATCGCGGCCCCACGGTCGCGCGCCGCCTCGGCGATTGCGGGGGCCGCCCATTGCGGCTCGGCCCGCCCGTCCTGCGGCATGTAAAGCGCTGAGCGCAGTTTCATACTGTTATCCAAAAGCAACCCGCCCAGTTCAGGGCCGGATACCATGCGAGCACCTGTTTGCAGCCCTTCAACATGGTCCAGCCATCGCGTCAGGTTTTCATCGTCTCGTGCGCCAGATGCGCCAAACACGATTCCTGATTGAACATAGCCTGTGGCGCGTCCCAATCGCGCATCCAGCCCTTGCCAGATTCTAAGCGCCTCTTGCATCAGGGGGATCTCGCGCGGATCACGTGTCCCAAGGCGCACCCAGCCCCAATTGCGCGAGCTTTGCTCGCCCGCAATCCGGCCCTTCTCGCACAACAGAACGGAAACACCTCGCTCAGCAAGCTCGAAGGCAGCCGAAGCCCCGATGATTCCACCACCTATGACGACAACATCTACGTGTTTGGGAAGTGTGAGATCAGATTCGACGGGTGTCGGTGTGGGGCCTGGCATTAACCGCTCGGTGCTCGTTCATCGGAGCGACATCCAGCCTGAAGGCGATTTCACTGGCAATGTAGAAATCGGTTGGTCCCGGGCAATTGCCGGAACCTGTGGCCAATTGGCCAATGCGCGGCGAATTACGCCGCGCAGATGCGTTCAGATTACGCCGCCCCGGAAAGTTGCGCCCATTTCTGGCGCAGTACCGTGCTGAGCTTGGGATCGGACTTTGATGCAAGCGATTCCTGTGGCTGCAACACCGGAAATTCCGATCGCAACGGAACCGGGCCTGCCACCACGCCGGGCGTCGGCTCTTCCTGGCTCATAATGTCTGCAATCGCAGCATCCAGCGCCTGTTCATCCAACTTGCGCGGCGCTGATTCCATAGGCTTCAACTGCAACGGAGAATGAAGCGGCTTATCGTATCCATTCATCATTTGACCACCAATACCTTTACTGACATCCCAAACACGGATGCCTTTTCCCAGTTCCACAATCCCGGTCATCGGCTCTGAAAATGGCAGGCCAACCTACCGGATTGCGTCACATCCGCCCCATATGAGGCAGACCCCTGTCGTAAATGTGGCAAAAAAAGGACGCGCGTACAAGCGAAACATAGTCTTTTCATCGCACAACTGGCTGAAATGGATAAACAAACTGCCGCAGAAATCCGCATTACCATGCACTTTCGAAACAATGGTAAATTCTTCAATCAGAGCGGTGCTTACGTTCTATCCCGCCAGCGATTTACAATCGGATAGCGGCGATCCAGCCAGAAGGCCCGCGGTGTCAACCGTGTGCCAGGCGCGGACTGGAAGCGCTTGTATTCACTAATGTAAATCAGATGTTCGACCCGCCGGGCCTCGGCCTCGTCAAATCCGGCTGCAACGCAGTCGGCGATTGAGCCATCCTGATCCACCAAAATATCAAGAATCGCATCGAGAACGGGGTAGTCCGGCAGGCTGTCGCTGTCTTTCTGGTCTTCACGCAATTCAGCACTTGGCGGCTTGTCGATCACCGAAGGGCGTATGACCTCACCCTCGGGACCCATCATCCAGTCGCGATGATTGGCGTTGCGCCAGCGGCAGGTCTCGAACACGCGAGTTTTGTACAGATCTTTGATCGGGTTATAGCCACCGTTCATGTCACCATAGATAGTGGCGTAGCCGACTGCGACCTCGGACTTGTTGCCGGTGGTCAGCAGCATCTCGCCAAACTTGTTCGAGATCGCCATTAGCAGAAGACCGCGCAGGCGAGACTGGACATTTTCTTCGGTCAGGTCCTCATTCCGCCCTGCAAAAAGCGGAGCCAAAGTGTTGGTTACCGCTGCGCGTCCCTCAGAGATCGGCACAAAGTCGTAGTGCACGCCCAGCGCCTTGGCGACGGCTTCGGCATCATCCAAAGAACTTTGGCTTGTATATTCCGAAGGCAGCATTACGCAGCGTACATTTTCCGCACCGATCGCATCCACGGCTATTGCGGCCACCAGCGCCGAGTCGACGCCGCCCGACAACCCCAGCACAGCTTGGCCAAACCCCGTCTTGCCCATGTAATCGCGCAGAGATTGCACCATCGCGCGATAGTCCTGCTCCCATTCGTCGGGTTGCGGCACGACTTCACCAGCCACAATACGCCATCCGTCATCTTGGCGCGACAGATCGATATGGCTGACGGCCTCATCGAAGACGGGCATGCGGAACGCAAGCTCTCCACCCGGGTTCAATCCAAACGTAGCACCGTCGAAAACCTGATCATCCTGCCCGCCGACCATGTTCAGGTAGATTACCGGCAGACCCGTTTCGACCGTGCGAGCCACCATGTGGTTCAACCGGATATCGTATTTGTTTCGAAAATAGGGCGAGCCGTTGGGGATCAGCAGAAACTCGGCCCCGGTTTCTTCCAGTGTCTCGGCGACATCCTCGTGCCAGCCATCCTCGCAAATAGGGCTGCCGATACGAACATTTCCAACCGCATAAGGGCCGCCCATAGGACCCGCATCATAAAGGCGTACTTCATCAAAGACGGTTTCATTGGGCAAATGATGTTTAAGAACTTTGCTGACAATCCGCCCACCTTTAAGGATCAGGTAGGCGTTGTAAAGCTTCCCATCTTCAACCCAAGGACCGCCGATGGCCAACGCCGGGCCGCCGGCACAGTCTTCAGCCAACGCCTGCACCGCATTCATCGCGGCCCGATGAAACGCGGGCTTCATCACCAGATCCTGGGTATTGTAGCCGGTTATGAACATCTCGGGCAGCGCCACAAGATCAGCCTGCGCCGCGCGCCCTTGCTGCCAGGCTGCAGCAGCCTTGGCGGCATTACCGTCGATATCCCCAACCGTTGGGTTCAATTGCGCCAGAGTGATGCGGAAACGATCGGCCATTTTTGCCCTCTTGCCCTCATGTCTTTCAGGGATTTAGCAGATCACACCGCGAGTGAAAGGCAAATGCGCCAAAAGCCGTTGCTCTGCCCTCGGCGGTATCTTAGTTTTGCGCCAACACAAACACCGCAGGCAGGTACAAAAATGAAAGCGATCCGCACATCCCTTACCGCTGCAACGCTTACAATGCTGGCGTCTTTTGCTATCGCCCAACAGGACGGTCAGATTGTCATCGCTGATGATGATGTCGGAGGTGTCTACGAGGGCACGTTCGAAAACGGGCTGCGCCATGGCACCGGCACTTACCGCCTGCCGAACGGTTTTGAATATTCCGGTCAATGGGTCGAGGGCGAGATTCAAGGACAAGGCACCGCGCGCTACGCCAATGGCTCTGTCTATGAAGGGACATTCACCAAGGGCCAACCAGAAGGGCGCGGCAAAATCGTCTATTCTGATGGCCAGTCCTATGAGGGCGAGTGGGCCAACGGCACGATAAACGGTACCGGTATCGCGACATATTCCAACGGCTCGCGATACGAGGGCGGCTTCAAGGACGCCAGATATCACGGTCACGGCGTGCTGACCGGCCCGGATGGCTCGGTTTATGAGGGCGACTGGGTAAACGGCCAGAAAACCGGCAGCGCCAAGATCACCTACGCCGATGGAAGTACCTATGAGGGCGACTTGAATGGCGGGCAACGGCATGGTCAGGGTAGTCAGGTCTGGGTCGACGGCATGACTTATGCTGGGTCCTGGGCCAACGACCAGATGGCCGGAACAGGCCGTTTGGTTCAACCAAACGGAGATGTCTACGAAGGCGAAATGGTCGAAAATCGCCGACAGGGCAAAGGCAAATCCATCTATGCCAACGGTGCGACCTATGAAGGCGACTATGCTGATGACCAGCGCCATGGTCAGGGCACCTATAGTGGTAGCGACGGATTTGCGTACACAGGCGCCTGGCAAAAGGGCCAGATTGAGGGCCTGGGTGAGATGCTCTATCCCGATGGTTCGGTCTATATCGGCGACTTTCTAGATGACCTGCCTCATGGCAAGGGGCAAACGACATACCCCGACGGATCAGTTTACGACGGCAACTGGATCGCCGGGATTTTTGAGGGCACCGGCACGGCAACCTATCCCAACGGAACGGCTTATACGGGCCAGTTCAAAAACGCCCGCTTCGACGGCAAAGGTATTCTGACCTTTGCAAATGGCTATCGCTATGATGGCGATTGGGTAGACGGTGTCCGACAGGGCAAGGGCAAGGCTACGTTTCCGGACGGGATCATTTACGAAGGCGATTTTCTGAATGGCAAGCGTCACGGCAAGGGAACACTGACCCGACCGGGCGGATACAGCTACACAGGCGACTGGGCCGACGGCAAGATCACTGGCTTTGGAACCGCCACCTATGAGACCGGGGATGTCTATGAGGGCAATTTCCTGGAAAACAAACGCCATGGTGACGGCACGATGCGTTTCGCAGGCGGCGAGGTTGAGACCGGCGTCTGGGAAAATGACACGCTGGCGACCGAGACAGAGATTGCGCCCGAAACACCCGCTTCGAGCGCCGAAACCCCTGAGCCCGACTCTACCCCCGACGCGCCCGCCCCTGACGCGACGGACCCGGATACAAACGACGGCTAAATCAGCCCTACCAAGGCACGCGCTTACCAGCCCAATCGTAAAAACTGCCCGAGTCAGCTGGGGTGAGTCCATTGATGACGGACAGCAGATTGGCTGCGGCCTCATTGGGTTCAACAGCCGGGTGGCGGGCAAGGTACTTTTCGGTAAAGGCCGTTTTGACTGTTCCGGGGTGCAAAGCGACACAAACGGCCTGTTTGTGCGTGCGCGCCAATTCGATGGCAGCCGTATGTACTATCTGATTCACAGCCGCCTTGGCCGCACGATAACTGACCCACCCACCCAGCCGGTTGTCCCCGATTGAACCAACTCGGGCCGACAGCACGGCGATCACCGATCTGCGGTCGCGTGGCAGCAGGCGGTGCACGTGCTTTAACACCAAGGCCGGACCAACTGCGTTCAGCGCGAACTGGTCCATCATCGCCTTCGCGGACAAGGTGCGCATAGATTTTTCCGGACCCATACCGTTAATCTCAAGCGCCCCTGAGGCCACCATGATCAGATCAAACGGATCAGAAAGGGACGCCAGCATACGCTCGGCGCCATCCGGGTCAGTCAGGTCAAACCCATCCGTTGATCTGGCCAGTCGGGTGACTTTGACACCATCCGTTGTCAGGTGATCGTTCAAAGCGCGCCCGATACCGCCAGAAGCTCCGATGATTAATGCAGTTTTCATGCTCGAGAAGTTAGCCGAAAGCTTCATCGCTTCAACTCCACCGTCAATTTTGTTCCCCCGTAAATTTCCCGCTTTTCATTCGCCGCGCGCCCTGTATAAGCTGATCCCCATGATCAACCGCGCAGATATCGCTTTTGCAAACGCCGCACCCAGCGGCGCGTTGCTGCGTGGTCTACTGATCCTAATCCGCCTCTGAGCGTGCCATCCGGCGCGCCCGCTCAGAGGAGGACGCCCGCGCGCCAAGAGGCTTTAGGACAGAAGAAGAAAGAGAACCCCATGACAAACGTGACCGACCAAGACCGAGTCGTGATCTTCGACACCACCTTGCGCGACGGCGAGCAGAGCCCCGGCGCGACCATGACCCACAACGAAAAGCTCGAAATTGCCGAGCTTCTGGATGAGATGGGCGTCGACATCATCGAAGCCGGATTCCCCATTGCATCGGAAGGCGACTTCAAAGCGGTGTCCGAGATCGCCGAGCGCTCGAAGAACAGCCGCATCTGTGGTCTGGCCCGCGCCAATTTCGCCGATATCGATCGGTGTTGGGAGGCGGTGAAACACGCCGAGAAGAACCGGATCCACACCTTTATCGGAACCTCTCCGCTGCACCGGGCGATACCAAATCTGACGCAAGACGAGATGGCCGACAAGATCCACGAAACGGTCAGCCACGCGCGCAACCTTTGCGAAAACGTGCAGTGGTCGCCGATGGATGCGACCCGGACCGAATGGGATTATCTGTGCCGTGTGATCGAGATTGCAATCAAGGCTGGCGCCACCACGATCAATATCCCCGATACTGTCGGTTATACTGCCCCGGTCGAGTCTGCAGATCTGATCAAGCGCCTGATCGAGACGGTTCCCGGCGCGGATGAGGTAATCTTTGCCACCCACTGCCACAACGACCTTGGCATGGCGACAGCAAACTCTCTGGCAGCGGTCGCAGGTGGTGCGCGTCAGATCGAATGCACCATAAACGGGTTGGGTGAACGCGCAGGCAACACCGCGCTGGAAGAAGTTGTGATGGCGTTGCGCACACGCAACGACATCATGCCGTGGCATACTGGCATCGACACCACCAAGATCATGCATATTTCACGCCGGGTCGCGACCGTGGCCGGATTTCCGGTGCAGTTCAACAAGGCCATCGTTGGAAAGAACGCATTTGCCCATGAAAGCGGCATCCATCAGGATGGCATGCTGAAGAACCGCGAAAACTTCGAGATCATGCGCCCTGAAGACATTGGGCTCTCTGGCACCTCTTTGCCGCTGGGCAAGCATTCGGGCCGCGCTGCGCTGCGCGATAAGCTCGAAACGCTGGGGTATGAGGTTGGTGACAACCAGCTCAAAGACATTTTTGTGCGCTTCAAGGATCTGGCCGACCGCAAGAAAGAAGTCTTTGACGATGACCTCATCGCGTTAGTGAGCGTCGACGACGAAGCGGACGATCATCTTCAACTGGTGTCGATGAAAGTGACCTGCGGTACCGGAGGTCAGGCCGAAGCGACGGTCGAGCTGGAGGTAGAGGGTGCAGACAGGATCGCCACGGAAAACGGTGACGGCCCAGTCGACGCAACCTTCCGGGCGATCCGGGCGATCTATCCCAACACTGCGCGGCTGCAACTGTATCAGGTGCATGCGGTAACCGAAGGTACGGACGCGCAAGCCACGGTTTCGGTCCGTCTGGAAGAGGATGGTATGATCGCCACCGGTCAGTCTGCAAATACAGATACGGTGGTTGCGTCGGCCAAAGCCTATATCCACGCGCTGAACCGCCTGATCATGCGTCGTGAAAAGGCTGGTCCGGGAGCAGATACACGCGAGATCAGCTACAAAGACCTGACCTGATTGAAGGGTAAGGCGAATGGCTCCCGCGCCCGCGGCGGCCCGGCTTCGCCGACCCTTCTTGGGTTTTGGGCCCGGCAGCGCGCCACTGGCGCGCTGCCGGGCCCAACGCGTTTGACGGCATCTTTGATGCGGGCAAACAGGACGGGAGCTTTCCCTGTGTAATTCTTGCTTATCAAAGCTGAGCGAACAGCTCCGACAAGCGGCGCGTTTCGTCTTCGATCCCGAAGGGTGCATTCAACATGAACATACCTGATCCGACCATGCGATGACCTTCCCGCGCCGGAGGGAACGTCACCTCATGGCAAATCGTTTTGGGATATCCAGCGGATTTCAGAGACGAAATCATAGCCTTGTGACGTGCATCCGTCAGGATTGGATACCAAAGTGCGATCACACCCACATTCCATTTGCGGTGCAGCTTCGCGATCACCCCAGGCAAACGGTCATACTCGGCTTTCACTTCATAACTGGGATCGATCAGCATCATGCCCCGCCTCGGGGTCGGAGGCAGCAACGATTGGGCCAACTCAAGCCCATCCTGCCGATAGACCTTCGCCCCGAAAGGAGACAGCGCCAGTGAAAGTGCCGTATGTTCCTGCGGATGCAGCTCGGCGAAATGCAGGCTATCCTGTTTTCGCAGCAGGTTGGCCGCAATCAGGGGTGAACCGGGATACGCTTGCACGCCGTGACTGGCCTGTATGGTATCCAGCACCCGCGCCATTGGATGATCGGAATCAAACCAACCTTCGCGCCTGACGCGCCCGATCCCGGCGACAGCTTCACCCGTTCGAACCGCCTCAGCCGCGTCAAGGTGATATAGTCCACGCCCGGAGTGCGTTTCGATATAGCTGAGGGGTTTGTCCTTTTGGGTCAAATAACGCAGCGTCCACGCCAATAAAGCGTGCTTTTGCACATCAGCCAGATTTCCAGCGTGGTAAATGTGTTGATATGAGAGCATTATGCCTTCTAAAGTCTCCATCAATAAGGCGGAAAGGTACTGATTGTCGCGGAATCAGCCCTTTAACCGGGCGAGTTGGCACCCTATAAGGCATCCGACCCGGAACCGTCGAGTCGCGGGCAGTGGAAATTCTGACAAACGGGATCGGGGAAATATGGGCATCTTTGGCAATCTGGGCGGCCTGTTCACAGCCGACATGGCTATCGACCTTGGAACAGCTAACACGCTGGTTTATGTCAAAGGGCGCGGAGTGATCCTGTCTGAGCCCTCGGTCGTTGCCTACCACGTCAAGGATGGGGTCAAGAAAGTCCTTGCTGTTGGCGAGGACGCCAAGCTGATGTTGGGCCGGACCCCCGGCTCCATTGAAGCCATCCGTCCGATGCGCGAGGGTGTCATCGCGGACTTCGATACCGCCGAAGAGATGATCAAGCATTTTATCCGCAAGGTGCATAAACGCTCAACCTTCTCGAAACCCAAGATCATCGTTTGCGTCCCTCATGGCGCAACCCCGGTTGAAAAACGCGCAATCCGCCAGTCGGTTCTGTCTGCAGGCGCGCGCCGCGCGGGCCTGATTGCCGAACCGATTGCCGCTGCGATTGGTGCAGGAATGCCGATCACCGATCCAACCGGCAACATGGTTGTGGATATCGGCGGCGGGACCACCGAGGTTGCGGTTCTGTCGCTGGGCGACATCGTCTATGCCCGCTCAGTCCGCGTTGGTGGCGACCGGATGGATGAGGCGATCATCTCGTACCTGCGGCGTCAACAGAACCTGCTGGTGGGTGAATCAACTGCGGAACGGATCAAGACCACCATCGGTACCGCACGGATGCCAGACGACGGGCGTGGCCAGTCGATGCATATTCGCGGGCGCGACTTGTTGAATGGTGTACCGAAGGAAATCGAGATCAGTCAGGCTCAGGTGGCCGAAGCACTGTCTGAACCCGTGCAGCAGATTTGCGAGGCGGTGATGACAGCTCTGGAAACCACGCCGCCCGATCTGGCGGCTGATATCGTGGACCGGGGTGTTATGCTGACCGGAGGCGGAGCTTTGCTGGGCGATCTGGATCTGGCGCTGCGCGAGCAGACCGGTTTGGCAGTTTCTATTGCTGATGAAAGCCTGAATTGTGTGGCTTTGGGCACGGGCAAAGCACTCGAATACGAAAAACAACTGCGCCACGCGATTGACTACGAAAGCTAAGGCGCGCACCCTGATGGGGTGAGAACTCGGGCACGAGCAGCACGGGAAGGTAACCTGTGGGAAAGGACCGATCACAGCGCGATGAATACACGACACCCCTGCGCCGATTGCTTCTGGGGATCGTTGTTCTGTGCCTGCTTGGTATTTTCCTCGTCTGGCGCATTGACAGCCCGCGCGTCGAACGGTTCCGCGCGCAGGTGGTGGACACGGTTGTCCCCTCGATGGAGTGGGCGATGGTTCCGGTCACTGTGCTGGTGAACCTGTCTCGTGATTTCCAAAGCTATCAGCGGCTGAGCGAGCAGAACCAGGAATTGCGCAGCGAGCTGCGCCTGATGCGCGCCTGGAAAGAGGCCGCGCTGCAGCTGGAACAGGAAAACGCCCGACTGCTGGATCTCAACAACGTACGGCTCGATCCGCGCCTGACCTATGTCACAGGAGTTGTGATGGCCGATAGCGGCTCACCCTTCAGGCAATCTGTGCTGTTGAACGTAGGCGAGCGTGACGGGATAGTGGATGGCTGGGCCACGATGGATGGGATCGGCGTGGTCGGACGTATTTCGGGCGTGGGCCCCGATACCGCCCGCGTAATTCTGATGACCGATGCCTCAAGCGCGATCCCGGCGACAATCCAACCTTCGGGGCAGACGGCGCTGATCGCAGGTGACAATACTTCGGCCCCTGCAGTGGAGTTTCTGGAAAACCGGGAACTCGTGCGCCCTGGTGACCGGGTTGTCACGTCGGGCGATGGCGGTGTGTTCCCCGGTGGCTTGCTGATCGGTCAAATTACGGTTGATCCCGGTGGCAGGCTGCGTGTGCGGCTATCGGCGGATTTCGAGCGGCTCGAGTTTCTGCGCGTACTGCGCTATCAGTCGGCCCCACCGATCACGGAATCCGGTGATATCGTCGGCCCCCGTCAACCCGAAGCATCCTTGACCCCATCCGAGGTCAATGATGGATAGGTCGGTCTCAGATCTGTGGGCCAAGCGCGGTCTCTATGTCGCGCTGGCGGTATTTGTGGTGTTTCTGCACCTGTTGCCGCTGGATACAAAACCTGATCGCCTGCCCTTTCCTGACATACTGATCGCTCTTACTTACGCTTGGGTTTTGCGGCGGCCGGAATATATTCCGATCCTGATCATTGCCATCGTCATGTTCATGGCCGATCTGCTTTTGCAACGCCCACCCGGGTTGCTTGCTGCGTTGGTGGTTCTGGGTGCAGCCTATCTGCATTCCGCTGCGGCTGGCATGAGAGACAGTGGGTTTGTGGGCGAATGGGCAACCGTCGGGGCAGTGATCACGGTTGTGTTTGTGCTCAATCGACTCATTCTTGCTATCCTCTCGGTGCAACAGGCAACTCTGGGACCGGTAGTGGTGCAAGTTATTCTGACAATCGCAATCTATCCTGTGATGGTTTTGATGAGCCAAACTGTGTTTGGCGTAAGGCGCAAATCTGTTGCCGACAGCACGATGCCACGGGTGCGGCCATGAAGCAGCGCAAACCAAAGCCCAAGGGCCTTGCTTACAAACGTTTGCCGCGCCGCGCCTTGATCCTCGGTGGGCTACAAGCGGCCTTTATCGGGGGGCTGGCAGCCCGGATGCGGTTCATGCAGGTGGATCAAGCGGATGAATACCGTCTGCTGGCCGAAGAAAACCGGATCAACATCCGTCTGATCCCACCAACCCGGGGCCGGATATATGACCGGAACGGGCAGATCATAGGATTAAACTCTCAGTCCTATCGCATCGTCATCGTGCGCGAGGATGCAGGCGATATCGACAAGGTTATCGCCAAGCTTTCGGAACTGATCCCATTGACCGAGGATGAGATCCAACGTGCCAAAACCGAGATGCGTCGCTCGGCACCGTTTCTGCCAGTCACGCTGGCTGATCAGGTAACTTGGGAAGATATTTCAAAAGTCGCAGTCAATGCCCCTGCTTTGCCTGGCGTCACGCCCGAGGTCGGCATGACGCGCCAGTATCCGCGTTACGAGGATTTTGCCCACGTCGTCGGCTATGTCGGCCCGGTCAGCGATTACGATCTAAGCCAAATTGAAGACCCTGAACCGGTACTACGTATCCCGAGGTTTCAGATCGGTAAGGTCGGGCTGGAAGCCAAGCAAGAGATCACCTTGCGCGGCAAGGCGGGCGCCAAGCGGGTTGAGGTCAACGCCACAGGCCGGGTGATGCGCGAGCTGGACCGTCAGATCGGCGAAGCCGGGGCGGATCTGCAGCTGTCAGTTGACGCCAACCTGCAGCAATACGCGCAGGCGCGTTTGGCTGGGGAAAGCGCCGCTGCGGTCGTGATCGATTGCGAAACCGGCGACATCCGCGCCATCAGCTCGGCCCCCAGCTTCGATCCGAACCTGTTCGTGCGTGGGATCTCGGTGGCGGACTATCAGATGCTAACGCAGGACAAGTATCGCCCGCTTGCCAATAAAACGGTGCAGGGCACCTACCCTCCTGGATCGACTTTCAAAATGATTACCGCCATGGCTGCGCTCGAAGCCGGGGTGATCAGCCCTTCCAGCACGGTGTACTGTCCGGGTCACATGAAAGTGGGCAGCCGCCGCTTTCACTGCTGGAAACGCGGCGGGCACGGGACGGTTGACCTTGAAACTTCGCTGAAGCGCAGTTGCGACGTCTACTATTACGACGTGGCAATACGCGTCGGGATCGACAGGATTTCCGAGATGGCACGCACCTTCGGACTGGGTATCAAACATGACATTCCGATGTCTGCCGTTGCTGCCGGGCTTGCCCCCAATCAGGAATGGAAGCAGCGGGTTCACGGACAGGACTGGCTGGTAGGCGACACCGCAAACGCGTCGATCGGTCAGGGGTTCATGCTTGCCTCACCGCTTCAATTGGCCGTGATGACCGCGCGTTTGGCGACAGGTCGCGCCGTGCAACCACGCCTTGTTCGATCAATCAATGGGGTTGAGCAACCCTCGGGCGCGGGTGAACCGCTGCAGGTGAACCGCAACAACCTTGAGCAAGTGCGCAAAGCCATGTTCACAGTCTCGAATAACAGGCGTGGCACCGCGTATCGCAGTCGCATCATCGCCGATGAGTTCCGCATGGCAGGCAAAACCGGCACCAGTCAGGTGCGCAATATTACCAAGGCAGAACGCGCCGCAGGTGTGATCCGAAACGAAGACCTGCCATGGGAGCGTCGAGACCACGCCCTGTTCGTCAGCTTCGCCCCCTATGACAATCCGAAATACGCTGTGGCTGTGGTGGTGGAACACGGCGGCGGCGGCTCCAAAGCCGCGGCCCCAGTGGCGCGCGATATCATGCTGCAGGCACTCTACGATGGCACGCCACCGCTCGAGGCGTATCCGGCCGGAGACCGAGAGCGCATCAAAGAACAACAGAAACGGCTGGAGGGTGACCGTCGCCCCAAAGCGCGTCCTGACGAGAAGGACCGCGCATGAGCTATCTTGAATATGCCGTCAAATCCACGCCGTCAGGGTTTCGCAAGTTCCTTTATATGAACTGGCCGCTCACCCTGTTGCTGATCAGCGTGGCAAGCGCGGGGTTCCTGATGCTCTACTCGGTCGCGGGTGGATCCTGGATGCCGTGGGCGGAACCGCAAATGGAACGGTTCGGTCTGGGCTTGGCAGCCATGTTTATCATCGCGCTTGTGCCTATCTGGTTCTGGCGGAACATGTCGGTTGTGGCCTATCTGGGCGCGATCGGTCTACTGATCGTGGTCGAACTGTTTGGAACGATCGGCATGGGGGCGCAGCGCTGGATTGATCTGGGCTTCATGCGGCTGCAACCCTCAGAAGTAATGAAAGTGGCGTTGGTGATGGTGCTGGCCGCCTATTACGACTGGCTGCCGGCGCACAAAACCTCGCGCCCGCTCTGGGTGATTATCCCGGTCATTCTGATCCTGATCCCTACATTCATGGTGCTGCGCCAGCCCGACCTAGGCACATCGATCCTGTTATTGGCTGCTGGTGGTGGTCTGATGTTCCTTGCCGGGGTGCATTGGGCCTATTTCGCTGCCGTGATTGCAGCGGGGGTTGGCCTGATTGCTGCAGTGTTCAACAGCCGAGGGACTGAATGGCAGTTGCTCAAAGATTACCAGTTCCGACGCATCGATACGTTTCTGGATCCTTCAACCGATCCGTTGGGAGCGGGATATCACATCACGCAATCGAAGATCGCTCTGGGTTCGGGGGGCTGGAATGGGCGCGGTTTCATGCAGGGAACGCAATCACGTCTTAACTTCCTGCCCGAAAAACACACCGATTTCATCTTCACCACCTTGGCTGAAGAGTTCGGCTTTGTCGGCGGCATCACACTGTTGATCCTTTACGGTCTGATCCTGATCTTCTGCATGGTCACGGCGCTGTCGACCAAGGATCGTTTCTCGTCTCTGGTGACACTTGGGATCGCGCTGAATTTCTTCCTGTTCTTTGCCGTCAATATGTCGATGGTGATGGGGCTGGCCCCAGTGGTCGGAGTACCGCTGCCGATGGTCAGTTATGGCGGCTCGGCCATGCTGGTCCTGATGGCCGCCTTTGGCATCGTTCAAAGCGCCCATATACATCGTCCCCGCTGAAAGGTTTCCCATGCCCGTGAATGTCCTGTTTTCCGCGCGCCCTGAGTTGTGGCCCGAGTATGAAGCTCTGATGCATCAATACTTGTCGGACGCAGGGCTAGATTTTCATCTGGCCACGGACATCCCTGCCGGTCAGGTCGACTACATCGTTTACGCCCCGAACGGAGGGGTGCAGGATTTCACCCCCTTTACACGGCTCAAGGCGGTGCTGAGCCTCTGGGCGGGGGTTGAGAAAATCTCGGGTAATGAAACCTTGACCGTTCCGCTGGCGCGTATGGTTGACGGGGGGTTAACGCAAGGCATGACGGAATGGGTGGTGGGCCATGTGCTGCGCTATCACCTTGGGATGGACCAACACATTACGTTACAGGATGGGGTCTGGACACCTGATGCGCCACCACTGGCCCAGCAACGCACCGTCTGCATCTTGGGTTTGGGCGCATTGGGTGAGGCATCGGCCCACGCGTTGGCAGCGTTGAATTTCCATGTCATCGGTTGGAGCCGTACCGCCAAGACTATTCCCGGCGTGACCTGCCTGCATGGTAAGGACGGGCTGCGC
The DNA here is from genome assembly GCF_056543005.1 of Ruegeria sp. A5. Lineage (NCBI taxonomy): Bacteria > Pseudomonadati > Pseudomonadota > Alphaproteobacteria > Rhodobacterales > Roseobacteraceae > Ruegeria > Ruegeria sp. A5. Next base: position 226,359 of record NZ_JBQGAV010000005.1, on the reverse strand, counting down.
GATGCACTGTCCCAGGCCGAGATAGTGGTTTTGCTGCTGCCAGATACTCCGGCGACCGAAAACACGCTCAACGCCGAAACACTGGCGCTGTTGCCGAAAGGGGCCAAGATCATCAATCCGGGTCGCGGGCCGCTTATCGATGATGAGGCCCTGCTGGCCGCGCTGAATTCAGGGCAGGTCGGGCACGCCACGCTGGATGTCTTCCGCACCGAACCCCTGCCGACCGAGCATCCCTATTGGGCACATCCCAATGTGACGGTGACGCCACATATAGCCTCGGAAACCAGACCTGTTACCGCAGCTCAGGTGATCTGCGAGAACATTCGCCGAGGTGAAGCGGGTGAACCCTTTCTCCACCTCGTTGACCGAAAGCTTGGGTACTAGGCCGCGATCAGCCCGCGGCCTTTCAGCAAGGCTTCGACGCCAGGCAGACGTCCACGGAAGGCCAGATACAGCTCTTCCGCCTCGCGGGATCCGCCAGTTGACAGGATGTGTTCCTCCAGTGCCTTGGCGCGTTCGGGATCAAACGCACCGCCCGCTTCTTCAAAGGCAGCAAAGGCGTCGGCATCCATGACTTCGGACCACATATAACTGTAATAGCCCGAGCTATAACCGTCGCCCGCAAAGACATGGGCGAAATGCGGGGTGGCGTGGCGCATTCCAATGGCCCGAGGCATGCCGATTTCGGCCAGCACCTCGGCCTGTTTCTCCATCGGATCAGCGGGGGCAGCCCCCTCATGAAACGCCAGATCGACCAGGGCCGAAGCAACATATTCCACCGTCTGGAACCCCTGATCGAAATTGGCGGCCTGTAGCACCTTCTGCAACATCTCCTGCGGCATCGATGCGCCCGTTTCGGCATGAGTGGCGAACTCAGCCAATATCTCGGGCACTTCCAGCCAATGTTCGTAAAGCTGGCTGGGCAGTTCAACGAAATCACGCGCCACCGAGGTGCCCGAGATACTCTCATAGGTCACATTGGACAGCATCTGGTGCAGGGCATGGCCGAACTCGTGAAACAACGTTCGGGCGTCATCATAGGACAAAAGCGCTGGTTCACCTTTGGCAAAGTTACAGACGTTGATCACGACCGGAGCCTGTTCTTTCGGGTATTTCGCCTGCCCGCGCATTGCGCTGCACCATGCACCCGACCGTTTCGATCCGCGTGCAAAGTAGTCACCGATGAACACCGCAATATGCTGCCCGTCACGGGTCACCTCCCATGCACGGCAATCGGGATGATAGAGCGGCACATCAAGCGGCGCGAACTCCAGCCCGAACAGCCGTGTGGCGCAGGCGAAAGACGCCTCGATCATCCGGTCCAGTTGCAGGTACGGCTTCAGCGCCGCTTCATTGAGATCATGTTCGGCCTTGCGGCGTTTCTCGGCATAGTAGCGCCAATCCCACGCTTCCAGCGGGTCATTTACGCCCTCCTCTTGCATCATTGCCGTCAGCACCTCGGCATCTGCGTCGGCGCGGGATTTGGCGGGCTCCCACACATCCAGCAGCAACTCTCGCACGCGATCTGGTGTGCGGGCCATCTCGGTCTCAAGCTTGTAGGCGGCGAAGCTGGCATACCCCAGCAGCTTGGCGCGTTCTTCGCGCAGGCGCAGGATGTCCGCCGCAATCTCGCGGTTGTCGGTCTCACCTCCATTTGCCCCCCGTGCAGTCCATGCGCGATAAGCCTTTGCACGCAAATCCCGGCGGGGCGAGAATTGCAGAAAGGGCACGATAATCGACCGAGAGAGGGTCACCACCGGGCCATCCGCCCCCTTTTCCTGACCCGCTGCGCGCGCTGCATCGATAACAAAATCCGGCAAGCCTTGCAGGTCTTCTTCGGTCAAGTCCATGAACCAGTCGCGTTCATCCGCCAGCAAGTTCTGCGTGAAGGACGTGCCCAGAGACGCCAAACGGGCCTTGATCTCTTGCATTCTCGCATCGTCGGCGCCGGTCAACGCCGCCCCCGCCCGCACGAACCCGCGATGAGACAGCATCAAAACGCGCGCCTGTTCATCGGTCAGGTCCAGATTATCGCGCCGGTCCCATAAATCCGCCACCCGCTTAAACAGTGCTTTGTTTGATGAGATGCGCGAGTAGTGTGCCGCCAGTTTGGGCGAAAATTCGCGTTGCAGTTCTTCACGCTTGGGGTTGCTGTCCGCACCTGCAACGGTGAAAAAGACCGACAGAACCTTATCCATCTGCTCGCCTGTAGCCTCCAGCGCTTCGATCGTATTGGCGAATGTGGGCGTGTCCGGACTCGCTGCTATCGCCTCAATCTCGGCATCATGTGCGTGCATCGCCTGATCCAGCGCAGGGGCAAAGTCATCATCCGTGATCGTTGCAAAGGGCGCGATTTCGAAGGGCGTGTTCCAGTCGGACAGGATCGGGTTGGTCATTGAGGTCTCCTTTGACCTCATAGCTAAGACCGTCCGTCGAAATGATCCAGAGCTACCCGAGAATTTGAGCCCGCCTTAATGAGATGCCCCGCAGATCGGGCAATCGGTGCGACGCGCCAGGGTGATCTTGCGGCTTTCGCCGTATAGCGCATCGTAGATCAACATCTCACCTCGCAATGCCTGCCCGGCGCCGGTGATCACCTTGATCGCCTCAACCGCCATCATCGAGCCGACCACACCCGGCAGTGGGCCGATTACTCCAGCCTCGGCGCAAGAAGGCGCAAGGCCGGCGGCAGGCGCTTCGGGGAAAATGCACTGATAGCACGGGCCGGTTGTGGCGGGATCGAACACACTCAGCTGCCCTTCCCATTGCGAAAGCGCCCCCGAGATCAGCGGTTTGCCCAACGCAACGGCCGTTCGGTTGGCCAGGTAGCGGGTATCGAAATTGTCAGTGCCATCAAGGATCAAATCGAAATCAGCAAACAGATCTGTTGCAATCTCTTCAGTCAGACGGCGATGATAAGGCAAGACAATCACATTGGGATTCTGCGCCAACATAGACTGCTGGGCTGAAAACACCTTGGGCATACCGATATCAGCATCGCGGTGAATAACCTGCCGCTGCAGGTTCGCGTTCTCGACTTCGTCATCGTCGATAACACCGATGGTGCCCACCCCTGCGGCGCCCAGATATTGCAGGGCCGGCGCGCCAAGGCCCCCGGCCCCGATCACAAGCACCCGCGCCTGTTTCATTCGCTTCTGGCCGGGACCGCCCAGTTCACGCAGAACGATGTGGCGGGCATAGCGTTCAAGCTCGGTCTCGCTGAACTGATCGGATGGCTTGGCGGGCTCCGGCGTCTGGCCGGGCGCGGCGCGATTTCGCAACGCCTTCAAACCCCGCCCATAAAGTAGCACCAGCACAGCCGCTCCAGCAAGGATCAGCCACATCGCTGCCGACCCACCGGTCGCCTGACGCAACGGGTTTCCCTCAGGCAGCAGAAGTTGAGCAATAATCACGCCTGTCAAGAGCGCGCCAACAGAAACCAGCCGCGCGCTGCGCGACACCCCGGCAATATAGCCAACACCCCAAAGCCCGGCAGCAAGGATCAGAACCAGCAGCATCAGCCGCGCCCGGTCGAGCCGAACCCGCCCGCGCCGCGATCAGTCTCGGTCAGTGCCTCAACGTCCTGGAACATGGCCTGCACCACCGGTGCAACGATCAGTTGCGCGATACGTTCGCCATGCGCAATCTCGAACGGTTCCTGACCCGCATTCATCACGATCACGCCCAATGGCCCGCGATAGTCGCTGTCGATTGTACCCGGAGTGTTGGGCAAGGTGATCCCGTGTTTCAAGGCAAGGCCCGATCGTGGACGCACCTGAACCTCGAACCCCTGCGGAATTTCGATCCTAAGGCCTGTCGGTATCAGCGCACGACGGCCCGGTTCCAGAATAATAGACGTACCATCCGGCAGATTGGCGCGCACATCCGCCCCGGCAGCACCCGCGGTTTCGTATGAAGGCAATGGCACCAACGGGTCAGCCCCCTCCTCTCGGATCACGCGAATTGCCACCATACCTGTACCTCTTGTCTTTATGGCTGCTATCTGGTCAACGCGCCAGCGATCTTGGCTGCCAACCGCTTTGCCACATCATCCTTGCCCATACGCGGCCATTCTTCGGCACCTTGCTCTGAGATCAGGATCACCGCATTCTCAGAACCGCCCATGATACCTGTCGCGGGGCTGACATCATTCGCAACGATCCAGTCACAGCCCTTGCGGGCACGTTTGGCTGTAGCATGTTCGATCACGTTGTCTGTTTCGGCGGCAAAACCCACCACCAAAACGGGCCTGCCACTTCCCATTCGCGCAATGCGCTTCAAAATGTCGGGATTCTCGGCAAACTCTAGCGCGGGCACCCCGTCGCGGCTTTTCTTCAGCTTCTGGTCCGAGGCACTGGATACCCGCCAATCGGCCACTGCAGCTGCAAATACCCCCGCATCCACCGGAAGCGCTGCGTCGACCGCATCCGACATTTGCAGCGCGGTCTCTACACGCACGACCTTCACGCCGTCTGGAGGAGGCACGTCAGCCGGACCCGTGATAAATGTAACATCGGCCCCCAGCGCAGATAGCGCGCGTGCGACAGCTGTCCCCTGCGCGCCCGACGATCGGTTGGCGATGTAACGTACCGGATCAATTGGTTCATGTGTCGGGCCCGAGGTCACCAGAATACGTTTGCCAGCCAAAGGCCCATCCCCGAACTGCGCCTCGATCGCAGCTACAATTTCAAGTGGCTCCGACATGCGGCCCGGACCGTATTCACCGCAAGCCATATCGCCTTCGTTGGGGCCGACAAAACGCACGCCGTCTGCTTCCAGTTGCGCATGGTTACGCCGGGTTGCGGGATGCTCCCACATGCGGACATTCATCGCAGGCGCACACAGAACCGGCGTATCGGTCGCCATCAATAGGGTCGAGGCCAGATCATTAGCTAACCCGCCTGCCATCTTACCCATCAGATCGGCCGTTGCCGGAGCAACCACGATCAGATCAGCCGAACGGGAAAGCTGAATATGACCCATCTCAGCTTCATCGGTCAGATCAAAGATATCTCGATAGACCTTTTCACCGGCGAGGGCAGACACGGATAACGGAGTTACGAATTCTTCGGCAGCACGCGTCAAAACCGGCGTGACCGCCGCACCACGTTCCCGCAACCGCCGGATCAGGTCCAGCGACTTGTAGGCCGCAATCCCACCGCCGATAATCAGCAGAATACGTTTCGATGACAGCATGGCTCGCCCTTCCCGTCCCGGTCGGCCCTGACATTAGGCAACGCTGGCGGGCAGTTCCAGCAGTTAATTCTGCACCTCAAAGGCTTTGCAGGGGTCTTCTCGCTCGACTGTGGGGCTATCGATAACAGCATCAAAATCCCCGCTCACGACCCCATCTTCGGATTGTCCAAGTACAAAGACCTTCAAACCGGGGCGCAGTCGCGACAGAAAAGTCGGAATTCCGCGATCCTTACGGGCATGGCCATTGCCAGTGATGACCGCGACAGGCCCACCAGTTTCGTCGGTGGCGCGCAGAATGGCTCGGGTCAACACAGCGTCCCTCAGACGTTGAATGGCTACCATTTGCGGTAGAACTTCAGCGGGCAATGCGTCGCAATGTGCCGCCAGTTGATCAGCCTCGCGTGCGGCTTGATCTTCATCCGACAGGGGTACAGTCAATCCATATCTGGCCGCATCAGCCCCCAACGCTGTGGCCGCCCCGCGTTCCATAGCAGCGCGGGCCGCTTCACGCGGAACCATCGCGCCATACACCGGCACATCCGCGGCCTGAAAAATGGGGTAGTACATTCTGAGAGGCGGCCAGCCGGATTCTGCCCAGCGCAGAATTCGGGACAGCTCCTCGGGATTGGTTGCCGCTTTTTGAGCCAACCGCTGAGCACCTTCTTCGGTCACCATTTCCCAGACAACCGCCGTGGGTGTGATTGCCTCAACTGCTTCGGCTTGGACCAGATGATGCTGAGGGTTGTCATGTATCTCGCCCAGAATGACGACATCCGCGGCCCGCATGTCGGCCAACACGTCCTGAGGGATAAATTCAGCAGCTCGAACCGTTTGAGGCAAAGTGGCGAGCAACACAAAAGCTGTAAGAATCGCAAGAGGTTTCATGCGAAGAAGTGTTGCACCTCGCGCGATTGCGCTTCAAGGTTCTTGCGCATCTTTGTGAACGCTGCCGCCTCGAGCTGGCGCACACGCTCTTTCGACAGGCCAAGCTCTTTCCCAAGACTTTCCAGCGTCCGGGCAGGCTCACGCAGTTTTCTTTCGCGAACGATAAACCGCTCGCGATCGTTCAAAGCTTGCATCGCCGCCACCAGCCATTCGCGCAGTTGCTGGTTGTCGTGGCTGTTCTCTACTACCTCGGCGGCTTGTTCGCTGTCATCTTCCAGCGCATCAATCCACTCGCGCCCGTCCTCATCTGCAGACTGCACCGCATTCAGCGAGAAATCGGACCCTGCCAGACGGCCTTCCATCATCTCGACATCACGCAGCGGGACTCCGATTTCGGCGGCAATCTTCTGATGCAACTGATGGCGATCCAGCTCCAGCCCCTCAGTCGCGGCTTCGCGCTCCAGACGCGCCTGTACCCGACGCATGTTGAAGAACAGCGATTTCTGGGAAGAGGTCGAACCAGTGCGCACCATCGACCAATTGCGCATCACGTAATCCTGAATGCTGGCCTTGATCCACCACACTGCATACGTTGAAAACCGCACACCCCGATCCGGATCGAACTTGTCGGCGGCTTTCATCAAGCCCAGTCCCGCCTCCTGAATCAGATCATTCATCGGCGCGCCGTAGCGTTTGAATTTCGCCGCCATTGATATCGCCAGCCGCATATAAGCCGTAATGAGGCGGTGCAGCGCCTGCTCATCGCGTTCGTCGCGCCAGGCATAGGCCAGTTTCAATTCAGTCTCCGCATCCAGCAGCTCGGCCTTCATTGCCTGCCGGGACATCGAAAAATCATGTGCGTTGTCGAGTGCCATGCAATTCTCCCCTTTTATCACAGGCGGTGGGCCGGGCTTGCCTTGCCGACTTGTGGTCGATACGCAGGACAAAACCGGGTGGATCACCAGAAAGGTAATAAAAGTGCATGCCGATTTAACCTTTATCTTGGGCGGAGCGGCATCCGGAAAATCTGCTTTTGCGGAGCAACTTGCTGTTTCAACTGGGAAAAGCCGCGTTTACCTTGCGACATCACAAGTGTTTGATGACGAGATGCGCCTAAAAATCAGGCAACATATTGCACAACGCGGCAGCGGGTGGACGACGATCGAAGCGCCATTTGATCTATTGCCGGAACTCGCCAAGCTGACAAATGATCAGATTTGCCTGATCGATTGTGCAACCATGTGGCTGACAAATCACCTGCTGGCAGAGAATAACCTAGAGGAAGCACAGGCCGGACTGCTTGAGGCGATGAAGACCTGTGCCGCCCAGATCGTCGTGGTATCAAACGAAGTCGGCCACGGGATCGTCCCCGACAACGCCTTGTCCCGTCGATTCCGCGAGGCGCAGGGACGGCTGAACATCGCTCTGGCTGCGCAGGCAGATCGGGTGGTGCAGGTTACGGCCGGGCTGCCGCTGGTTCTCAAAGGGCAACCCCTATGACGCGCCTGCATTTGGTACGGCACGGCCCCACCCATGCTAAAACTATGGTAGGCTGGTCCGACCTTCCTGCCGACTTGAGTGATAAGGCCGCGATTGCACGGCTTGATGCGCATCTGCCTCCCAATGCCGTCGTAATCTCATCAGACTTGTCACGCGCCAGCGATACGGCCAGCGCCATTCAAGGCACGCGACTCCGCCTTCCGCACCACCGCGATCTGCGCGAAATTAATTTCGGCAACTGGGAGATGCGCCCCTTCGCCGAGATCGAGGCGGAAGATCCCGAGCTTTGCTTTGCCTACTGGGATAATCCGGGCGAGGTCAGGCCTCCAAACGGGGAAAGCTGGAATGAGGTCCGCGCGCGTGTCGATAGGGTCGTCGACACCCTGATCGCGGCCCATACCGGATGTGACCTAGTCCTGGTCGCCCATTTCGGAGTGATCCTGACTCAGGTCCAACGCGCTCTGGACGTGGACGCCCAACACGCGTTTGGTCACCGCATCGACAACCTGTCCGTCACCGAGATCACGCGCCATAACGATGGTTGGACCGTAGGTCGGATTAATCACCGACCGTGATAAGTGTGCGCACAAATCTCTGATTTACCGACGCGTCTCTGTCCGACATCGTTGCTGTATGACATATGATCTCTTTATCGGTGACCGGTTGTTCTCCAGCTGGTCCATGCGCGGATGGCTAATGCTTGAGAAATTCGGCCTGCCATACCGCACCCACATGATTGGCCTTTATTCCGGCACCATGGCGGCGGATATGGAACCACTGGGCCCGGCGCGCCTTGTTCCTGCGCTGCGTCTACCAGATGGAACCGTGGTCGGCGAAAGCCTCGCGATGGCAGAGACATTGGCCGAACGCCACCCCGAAGCAGGGCTTTGGCCGTCAGACCCTGCCGCCCGCGCCACAGCCCGGTGGCTTTGCGCTGAAATGGTTGCCGGTTTCACAGCGCTGCGGGGGCAATGCCCCATGCAGTTGAAACGTTGCTGGGAAGGGTTCAAACCTTCACCTGAAACGATGACTGATTTGCAGCGGATCGAAACCCTCTGGGCCCATGCACGGAAGGTCTCTGGCGCCGCGTCGGGCCCGCTGTTTGGTGCCTATTCTCTGGCTGATGTTTTCTACACGCCGGTCGCTGCACGGATTGTCGGCTATGGCCTGCCCGTGACCGAGGTCAATCGTGCATACTGCATGCACCTGCTCTCTGATATCGCAGTTCGACAATGGCGCGCCATGGGCATGACGGTCGCGTATGAGCCCTTCCCGTATCCGCAAGACCTTCCCGCACACAGCTGGCCAATTGGCGGGGATTCAGGGGCATTGGCAGTCAGCACAGGCCCCTCGGTCAACACAGCTTGCCCCTATTCCGGCAAGCCTGTACAAGACTATCTGGAACTCGATGGCAAGATTTGGGGCTTTTGTAATCCGTTTTGCCGAGACAAGACCGTTTCTGACCCTGAGGCGTGGCCGAAATTTACGGCGATGGTTGCTGACGTTAACGATTCTTAAACTGCAGCCATGGCAGCAACGTCCTGTTAACCAAGGACAGGATTGCCATGGTCGCCCGTGCTCACACCGTTGCCTTTCAAGGGGTCGATGCCCGCCCGGTCGAGGTGCAATGCGCCGTCTCACCGGGCCTTCCGGCCTTTTCCATCGTGGGATTGCCGGACAAGGCAGTCTCCGAAGCACGGGACCGTGTTCGTAGTGCGCTAAGTTCGATGGCGATCGCGCTGCCGTCGAAACGGATCACGATTAACCTTTCGCCTGCCGATCTGCCCAAAGAGGGCAGCCATTTCGACCTGCCTATCGCCGTCGCTTTGTTGACTGCGTTGGAAATCATCCCAGCGGATGCTGCCGAGGGCGCTGTCGCGTTGGGCGAGTTGTCTTTGGATGGTTCTCTGGTACCCGTCGTCGGCGCGCTGCCCGCTGCCATGACAGCAGCCGCCGATGATCGCAGCTTGCTTTGTCCCAGCGCCTCTAGCGCCGAAGCCGCGTGGGTTGACGCCACTCAGGTGATCGGAGCGGGCTCGTTGGGGGATGTGGTGCGGCACTTTACCGGTCAGTCTGCGCTGCCCGCTGCGACACCGGGCGAAGTGAAACTATCACCCAACGCACGGGACCTGCGGGACGTGAAGGGGCAAGAGCGCGCCAAACGCGCCTTGGAAATCGCCGCAGCCGGGCGGCATCATTTGATCATGATCGGGACACCGGGTTCCGGCAAATCCATGCTGGCGGCGCGTCTGCCGGGTATTTTGCCGCCTCTGAGCCCGGTCGAAGCTTTAGAGACATCGATGATCCAGTCGCTTTGCGGCTTACTGGACGAAGGGGGCATCAGCCGCGCCAGACCGTTTCGCGAGCCGCACCATACCGCTTCGATGGCGGCGATCGTGGGCGGTGGCAAAGGTGCGAAACCCGGTGAGATATCACTGGCGCATAACGGCGTCCTGTTCATGGACGAGTTTCCCGAATTTCCGCGCACAGTTTTGGAAACCCTGCGCCAACCTATTGAAACCGGCGAGGTAATGGTCGCCCGCGCCAACGCCCATGTGAAATACCCATGCCGCTTTATGCTGGTAGCCGCCGCGAACCCGTGCAAATGCGGATACCTGACGGACCCGTCCCGCGCCTGTTCACGCGCACCGGTCTGTGGCGAGGATTACTTGGGGCGTATCTCAGGGCCGTTGATGGACCGGTTCGATTTGCGCATCGAAGTCCCTCCGGTCGGATTTACCGATCTCGACCTGCCGCCTACCGGCGACAGCTCTGCGACCGTCGCAGAGCGGGTTGAAGCGGCGCGCGCCATACAAGCAGATCGCTTTCGCGACACGCCAAATATCCGTCAAAACGCAGATGTCGAAGGCAATGTGCTGGAAGAAATCGCCGCCCCTGATGCCCAGGGCAAAGAACTATTACTGAAAGCCGCGGAACGCTTTGGCCTGTCGGCCCGCGCCTTTCACCGCATCCTACGCGTGGCCCGCACCATTGCCGACCTCGAAGGTGAGCCGGATGTACGCCGCCCCCATGTCGCCGAGGCGCTGAGCTTTCGCATCAGCGCCAAAGCAGGAGCTTAAAGTTTCGCCTCAATCGCTTGCCAGATTTTCTCGGCGATGTTCACGCCATTGAACCGCTCAAGCTCCTGAATACCAGTGGGTGAGGTCACGTTGATCTCGGTCAGGTAGTCGCCAATTACATCGATCCCCACAAAGATCTGACCACGTTCCTTCAATAACGGTCCGATCGCAGCGCAGATTTCCATATCTCGCTCGGACAGGCCGATTTTCTCGGGGCGCCCGCCCACATGCATGTTCGAGCGGGTCTCGCCCTCAGCCGGAACGCGGTTGATGGCGCCCACCGGCTCCCCATCGACAAGTATGACCCGCTTGTCGCCATTGCGCACATCGGGCAGGAATTTCTGCGCGATCAGAGGCTCACGAGAAAAGCCGGTGAACAGCTCATGCAGCGACGTCAGGTTGCGGTCATTCGCATCAAGACGGAATACGCCAGCACCTCCGTTGCCGTAAAGCGGCTTGAGGATGATATCGCCATGCTTTTCCTTGAACGCCTTGATGGTTCGCAAATCCCGCGCAATCGTGGTGGGCGGAGTCAGTTCAGGGAAATCCAGAACCAGCAGCTTTTCGGGATAGTTTCGCACCCAAAACGGATCGTTAACCACCAGGGCCTGCCCCTTTAGCCGGTCAAGCAAATGGGTCGAGGTGATGTAGTGCATGTCAAACGGGGGGTCTTGGCGCAGCCAGACGACATCAAATTCAGCAAGGTCCACTTCACGCTCAGGGCCCAACACTGCCGGGTTGCCAGCGACTCGTTGCACCGTCATGTCATGGCCGCGCGCCGTGATCTTGCCTTCCTGGTAAGCCAGTTGATCCGGGCCATAAAAAAACAGCTGGTGGCCGCGCACCTGAGCCTCTTCTGCCAGACGGAAAGAGCTGTCGGCGTTGATATCCACGGCCCCGATTGGGTCCATCTGAAAGGCGATCTTCATGGTGTATCCCTCAATTCCACGCTCGATACATGGCGCAGAGGCTTGACGGGTTCAATGGGGGTCAGTCCAAACCAAAGGCGTTTTCGATGATTTGAACAGTTCCAGTGTCATCAACCAGTGCCGCATCAAACCGAGTATTTGTCAGTTGACCAGCAGGCTCCTGTTCAAGAAACTGGGCAGCGGATGCGCAAATTCGATCCATCTGTCGGCGACTAATCCGAGCGGCTGCACGGTCAAAACTACGGCTTTTCTTAACTTCAATGAAGACCAACCCATCTGCGTTGCGCGCGATCAGATCTATTTCACCGCCAGCACCGCGCCACCTGCGTCCTGCGATTGAATAACCCCGTCGCGCGTATTCGGCGGCCACGCAAAGTTCGGCGGATTGTCCAGCGTGATAAGATACAGAACCCCGAACGGATCTCTGTGCCATATCATCCCTTTCCCAGCTTCAGAGCCATCTGATAGATCGGGCGGCGCGGCAGGCTGAACATCTCTGACACCAAATCTGCCGCATCCCGCACCGAATGCGTTTGCAATGCTTTTATCAATGCCTCTTCTACGTCAGAGTCCTTAACAGATTGCGAATGGGCGCGATCCACAAGCAGAACCACCTCGCCCTTAACCGATGCGCCCTCGTACTCTGCTGCCAGATCAGCGAGCGTGCCACGACGCGTTTCTTCGAACTTTTTGGTGAGTTCACGGCACAGGGCCGCCTGTCGGTCTCCACCCAAAATATCCGCGAGATCAGAGAGGCAGGCAGCCACACGCTTCGGCGATTCATAGAAGACAAGCGTTCCGGGGACGCTGCGCAGGGATTCGATTCGTGAACGCCGTGCGCCAGAGGCATTGGGCAAGAACCCGGCAAAGAAAAATGCATCCGTGGGAAGCCCCGCCAACGTCAGCGCCGTCAAAACAGCAGACGGTCCCGGTGCACATGTCACGTTGTGCCCAGCTTCAGCCGCCTGGCGGCCTAAATCATAGCCGGGATCGGCGATCAGCGGCATTCCCGCCTCGGACGCGTAAGCCACCGATTGCCCTTGTTCCAGCGCCTCAAGTATTTTGCCCCGCGCGCCCGCGCCGCTGTGATCGTGGTAGGCCAAAATGCGGCGCCCTTCGAGCGGCACGCCGTGGATTTCCATCAAACGTCGCAAGCTGCGCGTATCTTCGGCAGCAATCATGTCTGCCGAGGCCAAAACATCGAGCGCCCTGAGCGTAATATCGCGTGCCGTCCCGATTGGGGTGGCAATAAAGTACAGCCCAGTGGCCAATCTGATCTTTTGGAAATTCAAAGCTGGACCCTCACAGCGTGACGTTTATTATCGCGGTTCAATAGACCAAGGTGCCCTCAGACGCCGGATCAGGGAGTTTTCTTTTAGATGTTTACCGTTTGCAAGCCCGCACGCAAACTGGCGAAATCCGCCATTGTACTGGCCACGGCCGCTTTTCTGGCCGCCTGTGAAGTCGGCGGCATCAGCGGAGGCCCCTCGATCGACACCTCTGACCCGGTTCCGGTGGCCCTGTTGGTCCCAAGCGGATCACCTCAGTCTGGCGATGCGGCCCTTGCCCGTAGCCTTGAGAACGCAGCGCGGCTGGCTATAGCGGATTTGCCGAACGTCAAGATTGATCTGCGCGTCTACGACACGGCCGGCAATGCCGGAACGGCCTCGGCGGTTGCACAGCAAGCTGTAGCGGACGGGGCCAAGATCATTCTTGGGCCAGTGTACGCACAAGCCGCAAACGCGGCAGGACTTGCGGTGCTAAACAACAATGTGAACGTGCTGTCCTTCTCGAACAACACCAGCATTGCGGGCGGCAATGTCTATGTGCTTGGCCCCACTTTCCAGAACACGGCCAACAGGCTGGTGAACTACGCCGGACAGCAGGGTAAAAACAGTACTGTCATTGTGCACAGCAATGACTCAGCGGGCCAGCTAGGCCAGTCTGCCATCGCTGCCGCGCTCAGCAACAGCCGCGTCAACAATGCGGGCACAGTTGGATATGACCGGTCTCAGCAGGGCGTGATCGATTCTGTTTCGGCGATTAAAGCAACGGTCGATTTGACCGGCGCAGATTCGATTTTCCTGACCGCGACAACCGCAGGCGCGCTGCCGCTTTACAGCCAGTTGTTGCCCGAGGCTGGTGTGTCTCCTGCGACAACTCAGTATATCGGCCTGACACGTTGGGACATTCCAGCCCAAACGCTGGAATTGCCTGGCGTACAAGGTGGCTGGTTCGCACTTCCCGATCCGGCAAAGGCACAGGCGTATCGCCAGCGTTACAACAACACCTACGGTGAGGCACCACACCCGATCAGCGGGCTTGCCTATGACGGAATCGCTGCGATCGGAGCCTTGGTCAGCCAGGGCAAATCGAACGCGTTGACAGGTGCAGCATTAACCCAGAACGCCGGTTTTCAGGGTGTCGGCGGTATTTTCCGCCTGCGGCCGAACGGTACGAACGAACGCGGTCTGGCTGTTGCCACGATCCAGAACAAACAGGTGGTTGTGATTGACCCTGCCCCACAAAGCTTCTCTGGCGCCGGATTCTAATCGACCGGCGCAGGGCTCTGCGCCCGATGTCAATCTGATCTGCGCGGCTGACGAGATTTTTAACAACGCCGAGGTCAATGCCAACCTGTCCGCCGCTGTTGAAATCAGTTCGGACAACGCAGCCTTGCGCGCCGAGACGGTGCGCATTCTGCGAGAGGCGCAAAAGACAGGCCGCAAGGCGATTGCGGACGCCTTTGCCGAGCGCCCATTTGATGCACTGCCGCTGACGCATTCCTATACCTATCTGACGGATCAGATGGTCGGGACAGCAATGCGCATCGCCAGCGAGCATCTGCATCCGCTGGCAAATCCAACGCAAGGCGAGAAAATCGCTGTGCTGGCAGTGGGAGGTTATGGCCGGGGTGAGATGGCCCCGTCATCCGATGTAGATCTGCTTTTTCTGACGCCGTACAAAATTACCGCCTGGGCCGAGAGCGTGATCGAATCCATGCTCTATATTCTCTGGGATCTGCGGCTGAAGGTCGGTCACTCTTCACGCACGATCAAAGATTGCCTGCGTCTGGGGGCCGATGATTTCACCATCCGTACCGCCATGCTGGAACAACGGTATCTCGTCGGGGATCAGCCCCTTGCGCAAGAACTTGAAGCGCGCCTGAAGACCGATCTTTTCAAAGGCACCGAGCGGGAATTTATCGAAGCCAAGCTGAAAGAGCGCGATGAGCGGCACCTGAAGCAGGGTGAACGCTATATGGTCGAACCCAATGTCAAAGAGGGCAAGGGCGGCTTACGCGACCTGCAATCGCTCTACTGGATCGCAAAATACATCTATGGCGTAACGGACGTGGCCGAACTGGTCCCTATGGGCCTCTTTACGCCCGAAGAGTTTGACGAGTTCGCGCAAGCCGAAGAATTCCTCTGGGCCGTCAGGTCTCATTTGCATCTGGTGACGGGCCGCGCGACGGAACAACTGACCTTCGATCTGCAGGTCGAGGTGGCCGATCGTATGGGATATCAAGACCGCGCCGGTCGGCGCGCCGTCGAGGTGTTCATGCAACGCTATTTCCGCGAAGCCACCCGTGTGGGCGAATTGACACGGATTTTCCTGACCAAACTGGAAGCCTCGCACATGAAGGGCGCGGCCTTGCTGGAACGTATTTTCCGCCGTCGCCCCCGCGTCAAGGCCGGTTACCGCGTGGTCCATGGCCGTCTGGATATCGCGGACCCTGACACGTTCCTGTCAGACAAGGTCAACCTGTTACGGTTGTTCGAAGAGGGTTTGCGCACGGGTATGCTGATCCATCCCGACGCAATGCGGTTGGTAACGGCCAACCTGAACCTGATCGACGATGAGATGCGCAACGACAAAGAGGCGCGGCGCATCTTTCTTGATCTAATGCTGAAACACGGCAACCCCGAACGTGCCCTGCGACGCATGAACGAGTTGGGGGTTCTGTCAGCCTTTTTGCCCGAGTTTGAGCACATCGTGGCGATGATGCAGTTCAATATGTATCACAGCTATACGGTGGACGAGCATACGATCCAGTGCATCGTCAATTTGGCGCAGATCGAGCGAGGAGAGTTAATCGAGGAACTGCCCTTGGCGTCATCCATCCTGGAGGGTGGTGTTAGCCGAAAGGTTCTATACGTGGCTCTGTTGCTGCACGACATCGGCAAAGGACGCCCCGAAGATCATTCGATTCTGGGTGCGCAAATCGCGCGCAAAGTGGCGCCACGACTAGGGCTGAGCAAGGCGGATTCGGAAACCGTCGAATGGCTTGTACGCTATCACTTGCTGATGTCCGATATGGCGCAAAAACGCGACATCTCAGACCCGCGCACAATCCGCGATTTCGCGAAAGCTGTTGCAACCGTCAAACGGCTGGACTTGCTGACTGTGCTGACAGTCTGTGACATCCGCGGTGTCGGACCAACGACCTGGAACAACTGGAAGGCTACATTGCTGCGCGCTTTGCATGCTGACACCAAACACGCACTGGAATCCGGGATGGAGGCGCTTAACCGAGCCAATCGTGGAGATGGGGCGAAAAAGCGGTTGCGGGCCGAATTGGAAAACTGGTCCAAATCTGACCTGAAAACCGAAACCGGGCGGCATTATGATCCGTATTGGCAGGGACTGAACCTTTCGACACATGTCGAATTCGCGGAAATGTTGAAATCGCTGGAGGACAGCGGCGATCCGGGTGCCGTAGAAATCCGTCTGCATCCGGATGAGGATCGCGACGCCACCCGCGCGTGTTTTGCCATGGGTGATCATCCGGGTATTTTTTCTCGCATAGCGGGGGCACTTGCCCTTGTAGGAGCCAACGTGGTTGATGCCCGCAGCTATACGACGAAAGACGGATATGTAACTGATGCGTTCTGGGTTCAGGACGCCGAGGGCCATCCCTTCGAGGCCACGCGCCTGCCTCGGCTGACCCAGATGATTCACAAGACACTCAGGGGTGAGGTTGTCGCACGGGACGCATTGAAATCCCGCGACAAGATCAAGAAGCGCGAACGCGCCTTCAACGTCCCGACCCATATCACCTTCGACAACGAAGGTTCAGAGATTTACACGATCATCGAAGTCGACACCCGCGACCGGCCCGGACTGTTATATGATTTGACGCGCACGATGGCAGCCGCCAATGTCTATATCGCGAACGCAGTGATCGCCACCTATGGCGAACAGGTGGTCGACACGTTCTATGTCAAGGATATGTTCGGCCTGAAATACCACTCTGAGGCCAAGCAACGCGGGTTGGAAGCCAAGCTGCGTGCGGCCATCACCGAAGGTGCCGAGCGGGCTGCATCATGAAGCCGATCCGCCTGATTTCGGGCTTTTTCACCGTTGGGTTCTGGACCTTGGCAAGCCGCATTCTGGGCTTTTTGCGGGAAATCCTGCTGACCGCTTATATCGGGCCCGGACCGGTGATGGACGCTTTCGTCGCAGCCTTCCGACTACCCAATATGTTCCGCCGCTTCTTTGCCGAGGGCGCATTCAACGCAGCCTTTGTTCCAATGTTTTCAAAACGCCTTGAAGGCGGTGAAGACGCCGAAGGTTTCGCACAGGATGCGTTTAACCTGTTGGCAGTGGCGGTGCTGGCGCTAGTCGGTCTGGCGATGGTCTTCATGCCCGCGTTGGTTTGGATAACCGCCGAAGGATTCTATGGTGATGAACGCTTCGATCTGGCGGTGGATTATGGTTACGTCGTGTTCCCCTACATCCTGTTTATGTCCCTCGCTGCGCTGTTTTCCGGAGTATTGAACGCTACCGGGCGCTTCGCCGCTGCAGCCGCCGCTCCTGTGCTGCTGAACATATTCGCCTGCTCCGCGTTAATCTTTGGCGCGATATCTGGTGGAGAAATCATACGCTGGCTCATCGCGGTCATCCCAGTCGCAGGCATCGCGCAATTGGCGCTTGTCTGGATTGCGACCGAACGCGCGGGAATTCGCATTCGGCCCGGTTGGCCAAAGCTCAGCCCGGAAATGCGCCGCATGGTGCGGATCGCGGTTCCTGCGGCGTTGGCCATGGGCGTAACGCAAGTCAATCTTGTAGTCGGACAGCTTGTGGCATCAAAAACCGAAAAGGCAGTCAGTTGGTTGTTTGCCGCAGATCGTTTGTATCAACTGCCGCTCGGAGTGGTTGGCATTGCCGTCGGCATCGTGCTGTTACCCGACCTGTCGCGCCGCCTGCGCGCAGACGACAAAGATGGAGCACGCAACGCCTTTTCAAGAGCCGGAGAGTTTACTCTGCTGCTGACCTTGCCTTCGACAGTCGCCTTTATGATCATCCCCGGCCCGTTGGTCTCGGTCCTGTTCCAACGTGGCCAGTTCAGCGCCGAAGATACAGCGGCGACCGCCTTGGCCGTGGCCATCTATGGTATCGGGCTGCCCGCATTCATGCTGCAGAAGCTGCTGCAACCGTTGTTCTTCGCCCGCGAGGATACCAAATCACCGTTTCGATACGCTGTGGTTGCAATGGTGGTGAATGCCGGGCTTGCCTTTGGGCTTTATCCCATTTTCGGGTGGATTGCGCCCGCAATCGCAGCGTCGACTGCTGGCTGGGCCATGGTTGCGCTGCTTGCAATCGGCGCGCGCAGAATGGGCGACGAAGCCCGATTTGATGACCGGTTCAAACAGCGGATCTGGCGGGTCGTGGCGGCATCGGCTGGCATGGGGGTGGTGTTGTTTACGGCCATTAACCTCTTCGGCTGGACGTTCGGCGTACCAGGCTGGCGTTACCTTGCGCTGATCGTGCTCATTGTAACTGCGGCGGTGGCCTACTTCCTTTTGGGGCACCTCTTGGGGGCCTTCAGGATTTCGGAATTCCGAACAGCGCTGCGCCGTAGCTAAGGCGCATCAATCCCGCCGGGTTTTGCTGAGGATACGCGCCCATCCACCCGGAGCCAGAAAGAAAGACAAACCAAACCCGGTGGCAAAACCGCCCAGATCGGCGACCCAATCCGAGGTCCCACCGAAGATCAGACCGAACAGCAACTGAATGCCCATAAGAACCGCGATCAGGCTGAATGCGCGCGATTGGTTTTCACCCACCAGAGAAAGCTTGCGCCATAGCAACCACGTGAACGCACCGATTAGCCCGTAGACCGGAGGAAACCCACCAACCAGTGGATATGGCGGGTTCAACAGCACTGCATAGGCCAACGCTCCGCCGACACCGGACAAGACGAATATGATCAGCATGGCGACGCTGCCAAAGACCTCAGCCACCATCTTCCCCATCGCCAGAACAAACACGCAGACGAACACAGCTTGTGTGAAATTGGCCTGAACAAAGGGATATGTGACAAAGCGGATCGCGTGTTCGAACGGCCAGCGCCCGTTCTGGACCATCCAATCGAATATATCGGGCGAAAACGTATAATGCTGCAACGCATCCAAGCGCCAACCAACAGCAGTCGGCCCTCCGACCAAGCCCCTGCTGCCAAGCAAGAAGATCAGTTCAATCCCGATGATGAACAGAACCAGCGCCACCACGACCGGCGGCAGAGGGTTCACGGGCGGTGTATAATGCTCACTGCTCATTGGGCTGGCCTTTCGCGGCTGTTGACGTCCCTTGGCCTCATGGGTAAGCGACGGGGGCTGATTTTTCCAGATAGGAGTTTCCTTCGATGACCGAGACCCAATTCACGCCGCGCGTGTTTTCCGGCATCCAGCCTTCAGGAAACCTGCACTTGGGTAATTACCTGGGTGCACTCAAACGTTTCGTGGATATGCAGGGACCGGAATACGAGACCGTCTACTGCATGGTCGACCTCCATGCGATTACTGTCTGGCAAGATCCGGATCGTCTGCGTGAAAAGACCCGCGAAGTTTGCGCGGGGTTCATTGCCGCTGGTCTGGATCCCGAGAAATCCATCCTGTTCAATCAGAGCCAGGTGCCCGAGCACACACAGCTGGCCTGGATTTTCAACTGTATCGCCCGGATCGGCTGGATGCAGCGGATGACGCAATTCAAGGACAAGGCCGGTAAGAATGCGCAGAATGCTTCGCTGGGTCTGTTCGCCTATCCTGCCCTGATGGCGGCAGACATTCTGGTCTATCACGCGACCCATGTGCCTGTTGGTGAAGACCAGAAGCAACATCTGGAACTGACGCGCGACATCGCAATCAAGTTCAACCATGACTATGGCGTCGATTTCTTTCCGGTAACCGAACCGGTCATCGGTGGGCCTGCGCCCCGTGTGATGAACCTGCGTGACGGGTCCCGGAAGATGTCGTCGTCAGACCCGTCTGATATGACGCGGATCAACATGACCGATGATGCCGACGCCATCGCCAAGAAGATCCGTAAAGCCAAGACCGACCCGGACGCTTTGCCATCGGAGGTCGATGGCCTTGAAGACCGTCCTGAGGCGCGCAATCTGGTGAATATCTATGCCGCGCTTAGCGACCAGACGGCCGCACAAGTGCTGGCTGAGGTTGGCGGGAAGCAATTCGGTGAGTTCAAGCCAATGTTGGCAGAACTTGCGGTCTCGAAACTCTCACCCATTTCAACCGAAATGGCGCGCCTGATGGGCGAAGAGGCCGAGATTGATCAGATTCTCGCCCGAGGTGCTGAACGGGCACGTGCAATCGCGGCCCCGATTCTGCAGCAGACCTACGAGATTGTAGGGATGGTCGGCGCGGGCAAGTCCTGACCACGCGATCGCAATCCAAAAAAGAACGCCGCCCTTTCTCGGGCGGCGTTTTTCGTTCCGTCGGCTCTTATGCCGCCTGCAGGCTCAGCATCTCGTGCACGATGGATTCCGCAACTTCGTGCGGGCTGACCGCTTCGGCTTTGGCCCGTGTCAGGATGCGATCCATCGTCTGCTCCAGCGCCTGCAACCTGCCGGCGACCCAAGCTTCACGCTCTGCGACACGCAGGATTTCCGTCGCCACATTCACGATACCACCGCCATTGGCGACGAAGTCAGGGGCGTAAAGAATGCCACGCTCGTGGAGCAACTGCGCGTCCCGATCGCTGGACAACTGATTATTTGCCCCTCCGGCCACAGCGCCGACTTTCAGTAATGGAATACTCGTTTCGTTCAGGATGCCGCCGATCGCACAAGGCGCAAAGATATCCGCTTCAACGCCGTAGATCGCATCGGGTGCAACGACCCGTGCCGCAAACCGTTCGGCCACGCGGGCCGCTTGCCGGGTGTCGATGTCAGTTACGATTAACTGCGCACCAGAATCGTGCAACAACTGGCACAAATGCTCGCCTACATGGCCAAGCCCCTGAACCGATACAGTCAGGCCTTTCAGGCCAGAAAATCCAAACCGGTGCTGCGCTGTCACCCGGATAGCATTGAATATCCCGCGCGCCGTTATCGGAGACGGATCACCGCTGGCGAACTCACCTTCCGCCAGCCCAGCCACAAATTCGGTTTCAGATCCGATATGCGCCATATCTGCAGGCGTCATACCCATATCTTCTGCCGTCCAGTACAGACCGTTCAAACCTTGAATCACGCGCCCAAAGGCCTGCAAAAGTTCAGGTGATTTATCCTCATGAGGATCCCCGATGATGACAGCCTTGCCTCCCCCGAGCGGCAGATCTGCCGCGGCGTTCTTGAACGTCATGCCCCTTGCCAGTCGCAAAGCATCGTCCAGGGCCTCGGCTGGGTGGCCATAAGGGCGCATGCGCACACCACCCGCAGCGGGGCCACGTTGCGTTGAGTGGATCGCGATGTATCCCAATAGACCAAGCGAGTTATCTTTGAATTCGACCACGCGCTCGTGCTCTGGCGCGTCTACGATGGTGATGTCCATTCTTCTCCTCCGGAATGCTTCCGAGAGTTTGCCACCTATCGTCGAGTGATTTTCACCCTTTTGTCACTATATTAGGGAAATTTTTGGTGCTAACATCTAAAATTGAAAACTTTTGTGGAGTTTTTCGCCATGGATGATATCGATTCCAAGATAGTCCGCGCCCTTCAAAACGATGGCCGTATGACTGTCATCGATTTGGCGGAGCATGTCGGGCTGTCCCCGACACCCTGCGCACGGCGTCTGGATCGACTGCAGCGGGACGGGATTATCACCGGCTACGCCGCACAGGTCGACCCCGAGCGGCTTGGATTCGGCGTTACAATCTTTGTGTCTGTCGAGTTGGAGAAACAAGATCGCAACGCCATAGATTCCTTCGAAAAGGCCATTCGTCGCTGCGACGAGGTGATGGAATGCTACCTCATGACCGGATCACGCGACATTCTGCTGCGCGTGGTTGCCAAAGACCTCAATGCGTTTGATGCATTTCTGGAGAACCGGCTTATGAAAATTTCGGGCATTCGAAACCTACGATCAAACTTCGCTTTGCGCACCATGGTCAAACGCGAAGCGCTGCCTCAGCACCACGGATAATCTGCTGGACCTTGCGTCAGCCCCAACCTAGGTTTCCCCGAAGCTTGAGGGAGGGCGCAATGGCAGTCGGCAAAAACATCCGCACCTATTTCAACGGCCAATGGCATGACGGGGACGCACCGATCATGCGTGCTGCTGACCATGGCGCATGGCTGGGCTCATCGGTGTTTGACGGAGCCCGCTTCTTCGATGGAATGACCCCGGATCTTGATGCCCATTGCGCCCGCGTAAACCGATCGGCCGAGGCGCTTATGCTCACACCATCTGTGACGACCGAACAGATGGTCGATCTGGTTCACGAAGGGTTGCAGAGTTACGCACCTGACACCGCCGTTTACATTCGCCCCATGTATTGGGGCATCGACGGGGATCACACCGCCATCGTCCCTCAGGAAAACAGCACTGGCTTTGCCATCTGTCTTGAAGAAATCCCAATGGCACCCGAAACCGCCTCGGCGACGCTGACAACCACTCGGTTCCGCCGCCCTGTTCTGGAATCCGCTGTGGTCAACGCAAAGGCAGGGTGCCTGTATCCGAACAATGCCCGGATGTTGCAGGAGGCACGCAGCAAGAGCTTTTCAAACGCCCTTGTGGCCGACGCGATGGGGCATGTGGCCGAGACTGCGACCGCAAATATCTTCATGGCGCGCGATGGTGAGGTTTTTACTCCAATCCCCAATGGGACATTCTTGGCCGGGATTACACGCGCGCGGCATATTAAAAACCTGCGCGCCGACGGGGTAACCGTGCATGAAACCGTGCTGAGTTTCGATGACTTTCACGACGCGGACGAAGTGTTCATGAGCGGTAACATGAGCAAAGTGACGCCCATCACCGCGCTGGATGACACCCAGTATCAGGTGGGCCCAATCGCCCGTCGCACACGCGAGATGTACTGGGATTGGGCTGCAAGCAATTGCTGATCTGCTCCTTTTCTGTTTCAGTTGCCACTGCTTACCCTGTGGGGCATGATCCCGAAAACAAACGAGGACAAACATGCGCAAGTTCCTAGTCGTTCTGGACGACAGCCGTGAATGCCTGAACGCCATGCGCTTTGCCGCTATGCGTGCGGCACATACTGGCGGCGGGGTTACGGTTCTTTCGGTAATTCCACCGGACGAATTCAACCACTGGATCGGTGTTGCCGAGGTGATGCGCGAAGAAGCGCGTGAACGTATTCACGCCCATTTCGAGGTGTTCGCCAAATGGATGCGCGACAAACAGGGTGTCGAGCCCGAATTGGCAATCCGTGAAGGCGATCCGGTGGCCGAAATCATTGAACATGTCCAATCCGATCCCGAGATCGGGGTATTGGTTCTGGGTGCAGGTACTGACAAAAAAGGCCCCGGACCGTTGGTGACACAACTGACCCGGAACTCTGGAAGCTTGCCCATTCCTATTACTATCGTGCCCGGCGATCTGAGCAAAGAGAAGCTGGAAGCCATCACCTGAGGTGAATTTATGTCCGCGAAGCTGCAGTTCTGGTTCGACTTCGCATCGACCTATTCTTATCTCAGCGCGATGCGTATTCAGCAGGCGGCTTCGGAATATGGAGTTGCCGTAGAATGGCACCCATTCCTTCTGGGGCCGATCTTTGCTGAACAGGGATGGAACAACTCGCCGTTCAACCTCTACCCAGCAAAAGGTCGGTACATGTGGCGAGACATGGAACGGCTTTGCGCCGCGCGCGATTTACCTTTTCGGCGGCCTGAGCCATTTCCGCAAAACAGCTTGAAAGCAGCAAGGCTAGCGCTGGCGATCGAACCAGCTGATCAACGGGCAGCCTTTGTACGCACTGTCTATTCTGCGCAGTTTGGTTCCGGTCGTGATATATCGAATCCGGCGGTTCTGGTTGAGTGCCTTACCAAATCTGGCGTTTCGACTGATCTGATGGATCGGATAAGCGACCCCGCGATCAAGGCTGCCTTGTTCGAGCAAGTTACTCAGGCCAAGGCTAAACACATCTTTGGTGCGCCGAGTTTCGTTATTGGGGACGAGCTGTTCTGGGGTGATGATCGTCTGGATGATGCGATTTCTTACGCCGCCGCAATTTAGAACGGTTCCAAATCTTGACTTCCCCCGCACGGACGCGCATATCAGGTGCATCTTAGACGGAGCCGCGCCATGTTCATTCAAACCGAATCCACACCCAACCCGGCCACACTAAAATTCCTACCCGGCCAGACGGTTCTGGAAGCAGGCACCGCTGATTTTCCAAGCGCCGACGCTGCAGAAAAATCTCCGCTCGCCAAACGCATATTCGGTGTAAACGGCGTAACAGGCGTGTTCTTCGGCAACGATTTTGTCACGGTAACCAAATCTGATGACGTGCAGTGGGATCACATCAAGCCCGCAATTCTCGGCGCTGTGATGGAGCATTACCAGTCCGGCCAACCGGTTATGGGCGCAGGCGCAGAGACCGCCTCGGGCCACGCTGAACACACCGGCGAAGATGCAGAGATTGTCAACCAGATCAAAGATCTGCTGGATAGCCGCGTGCGTCCTGCTGTGGCTCAGGACGGCGGTGACATCACCTTCCACGGCTTCGACCGCGGCGTTGTTTATCTGCACATGCAGGGAGCCTGCGCGGGCTGTCCTTCCTCGACCCTAACGCTGAAAATGGGGATCGAGAACCTGTTGCGTCACTACATCCCCGAAGTGACCGAGGTTCGCCCTGTTGCCGTCTGAACCGACGATTTTGGCATTCGATACATCGGCCGCGCATTGCGCGGCCGCTTTGCTGCGAGAGGGCAAGATTATCGCATCGCACGCCGAGGCGATGACTCGTGGGCAGGCGGAACGGTTGATGCCCTTGCTTGAAGAAATCCTGACCCGGAACAATTGCACATGGCGGCACCTTGATGCGATCGCCGTCGGAATCGGCCCCGGGAATTTCACCGGCATCCGAATCTCGGTATCCGCAGCGCGCGGGTTGGCGCTTGGGCTTGGTGTGCCGGCGGTTGGGGTGTCGGGGTTTGATGCAGTTGCGGAAATTGCGCCCGACGGGCATCTCCTGGCGATAGCTGCACCGCGCGATCAGGTTTATGTGCAGCCTAAGGGGCGCGCGCCTTACCTGACCTTACGTCATGCCGCTGACGATATTGGTCCCTTGTATTTCTGCGAGGACCCAGAACAGCAGGCCCGTGCGATCGCCCAGGTGGCTGCTGGTCGTTGGACGACAGTTCAAGCGCCACCTGCTCCGCTTTATGTCCGCCCTGCAGATGCGGCTCCCTCCAGCGATGTACCACCGGTGCTTTTGGACGAATGACACCACAGGACATGGCAGAAACCCACGCCGCAGCCTTCACACAGTCACGCCCGTGGAGCGCTGAAGAATTCAGCAATCTGATCGCCAATCGCTTTACCCATGTAGTTGGTGACAAACGGTCTTTCGCTCTCATTCAAGTGATCGGCGAAGAGGCCGAGCTGCTCACGATTGCGACACGTCCAGACTATCAAAGACGCGGGCTGGCGCGGCGCATCATGGCAGACTGGCACGCCAAGGCACGAGAACTCGGTGCAATCCGTGCATTTCTGGACGTTGCCTCAGATAACCATTCGGCGATCTCTCTGTACCAAACCTGCGGATACACGCCATGCGGCAATCGCGCAGCCTATTATCATCGCAAAAGTGGCCCAAACGCCGATGCGATCGTCATGGAACGCCCCCTGAGCGAAAAATATTCGCTTTTTTAGACCATATGGTCAAAAATGTGTTGACCGAAGCTGTTGCAAACAGCTTCAATTCCCGCCATCACAACAGGTATGCTCGCTCTGAGTGGGTACCGGGCGATTAAGCCCCGGACCGATAACAGCCAACGGGAGTAACAAATGACATTTATGAAATCCTTGATGGGCGCAGCCGCTGCGGTTGCACTAACAGCAGGTGCTGCTATGGCAGAACCGGCCCTTATCTTTGATCTGGGTGGCAAGTTCGACAAATCGTTCAACGAAGCCGCGCATAATGGCGCTCAGCGTTGGGCGGAACAGACCGGCAAAAGCTATCGCGAGATCGAGCTTCAGTCGGAAGCGCAGCGCGAACAAGCGCTTCGCCGCTTTGCCGAAGCGGGCGCAAACCCGATTATCACAATGGGCTTCGCCATGGCCGATCCATTGGCTGCAGTGGCAGGTGACTATCCGGATACCAAATTCGTTGCGGTCGACGTGACCTGGCTGGAAGCCCCGAACATTCGCCAGATAGGATTTGCCGAACATGAAGGATCATACCTGGTCGGCATGATGGCGGCGATGGCGTCCCAATCCGGCACGGTGGGCTTTATCGGTGGTATGGATATCCCTCTGATCCGCCACTTTGGTTGTGGTTATGCACAAGGCGCGAAGTCCGTGAACCCGGACATCAACGTTGTTGCCAATATGACAGGCACCACCCCTGCAGCATGGAACGACCCGGTGAAGGGCTCGGAGTTGACCAAAGCACAGATCAGCCAGGGTGCTGACGTGATTTACGCCGCTGCGGGCGGTACCGGTGTTGGCGTTCTGCAAACCGCAGCCGACGAAGGCATCCTGTCAATCGGTGTCGATAGCAACCAGAACCACCTGCACCCGGGCAAGGTCCTGACCTCGATGCTCAAGCGTGTGGACGTTGCTGTATATGACGCCATGAAAGCTGGCGAAGACGTCCAGACCGGTGTTTACACCATGGGTCTTGCACAAGATGGCGTTGGCGTTGCGATGGATGAAAACAACGCGGAACTGGTGAGCGAAGAAATGAGCTCGGCCATTGAAAGTGCCCGTCGCGACATCATCGATGGCAACGTAAGCGTTGTCAGCTACTACGAGAACGACAGCTGCCCTGCACTGCAGTTCTGATGTAACTGGGGGCGGGGGCCATGGCCTCCGCTCTGCACCACTCTGCCGCATGCGGCCCTTTCGGCAACCCAAGGACAAGATATGACCGTCCCCGCCATTGAACTCAAAGGGATTTCCAAAGCCTTTGGGCCGGTTCAGGCTAATAAAGATATTTCCATCAGCGTCGCCCGCGGAGCGATCCACGGGATCATCGGTGAAAACGGAGCGGGCAAATCCACGCTGATGAGCATCCTCTACGGATTTTACAAAGCCGACAAAGGCGAAATCTGGATCAACGGCACCAAGACCGACATCCCTGACAGTCAGGCGGCGATCGCCTCTGGCATCGGGATGGTGTTTCAGCATTTCAAACTGGTCGAGAATTTCACCGTTCTGGAAAACATCGTTCTGGGTGCGGAAGACGGTGGGCTGTTGGCTCCGTCGCTGGCGAAAGCCCGGAAAGAGCTGAAAGATCTAGAGGAAGAATACGAACTGTTCGTCGACCCTGACAAACGCATCGATGAGATCGGTGTGGGCATGCAGCAGCGGGTTGAGATTCTCAAGGCGCTCTACCGCAAGGCCGAAATTCTGATTCTGGACGAACCCACGGGCGTTCTTACCCCTGCCGAGGCGGACCAGTTGTTTCGCATTCTCGACCGGCTGCGGTCCGAGGGTAAAACAATCATTGTGATCACGCACAAGCTGCGCGAAATCATGGAGAACACCGATACGGTTTCGGTTATGCGCCGTGGTGAGATGACCGCCACCGTCAAAACAGCTGACACCAATCCGCAGGCACTGGCCGAATTGATGGTTGGCCGCAAGGTCTTGCTACAGGTTGATAAGGTGCCTGCACAGCCGGGCAAACCGGTTCTGGAAATCGAAAACCTCAGTGTCACCGATTCGGCCGGTGTCGAGCGTGTCAAAGGCATCGACCTAACCGTTCGCGCGGGTGAGATCGTTGGCATCGCGGGCGTTGCTGGCAACGGGCAGTCCGAGCTGCTTGAAGTTTTGGGTGGTATGCGACCCGGGGTAGGCTCGATCAGACTGAACGGCGAACCTCTGGCGTTGCACGGCCCCGGATCGGACGGGCAAGCGCGGCGCGCCCGACATATCGCTCATGTCCCCGAGGATCGGCAGCGCGAAGGTCTGATCATGGATTTTCACGCGTGGGAGAACGTGGCGTTCGGCTACCACCGCGACCCTGCTTACAAACGCGGGCTGTTCATGGACAACGCCGCCCTGCGCGCTGACACCGAAGCCAAGATCGAGAAGTTCGACGTGCGCCCACCCAATGGCTGGCTGACGGCGAAAAGCTTCTCGGGCGGCAATCAACAGAAAATCGTCGTTGCACGAGAAATCGAGCGCAATCCCGATCTGCTGCTGGTGGGCCAACCCACGCGCGGCGTGGATATCGGTGCCATCGAGTTCATTCATAAACAGATCGTCGCCTTGAGGGATCAGGGCAAGGCGATACTGCTGGTTTCGGTCGAGCTAGAAGAGATCTTCTCACTCTCGGACCGGATCGCGGTTATGTTTGACGGACATATCATGGGCGAGCGTCTGCCCGCCGAGACGGATGAAAAAGAACTGGGCCTGCTGATGGCCGGTGTTGCAGGAGAGGCCGCCTGAACCATGGAAAAAATGCCCAAATGGGCCGATGTGGTACTGATCCCGCTAATCAGTCTGCTTCTAGCCACAATCCTTTCGGCAATCGTGATCCTGGCCATCGGGGAGGATCCGCTTGAGGCGGTAAATCTGATGGTCACTGGGGCCCTAGGGTCAACCTACGGCTGGGGCTATACACTTTATTATGCAACGAACTTCATCTTCACCGGACTCGCGGTTGCAGTTGCCTTTCACGCGCGCTTGTTCAACATCGGCGGCGAGGGTCAGGCCATGCTGGGCGGACTGGGCGTTGCCATCGTCTGTCTATCGGTCCCTTGGCCGCATTGGACAATAGCTTTGCTGGCCGCCTGTGCTGCTTCGATGATCTTCGGTGCAGCCTGGGCCGCGATCCCGGCCTATCTGCAGGCGAAGCGGGGCAGCCATATCGTGATCACCACGATCATGTTCAATTTCATCGCTGCCGCTTTCCTGAATTACATGCTGGTCAACGTCATGCGCCCGCAAGGGTCGCAAGACCCAGCAACGGCTCGTTTCCCCGAGGCAGTGCATCTCCCGACTTTCCAGTCGATGTTCTCGAGCGCCGAAAACATCGTTTTCCGAGGTGCGCCTGCCAACATCTCGTTTTTCGTCGCAATCCTTGCGTGTTTTGTTGTCTGGGCGCTGATCTGGCGAACTCGGTTGGGCTATGAAATCCGCGCCTACGGCCATTCGGAAACCGGTGCCGTCTACGCCGGTATCTCGCCTGTACGCATCACGATTATTGCCATGCTGATCTCGGGCGCTCTGGCGGGCCTGATGGCAGTCAACAACGTGATGGGCGAAGCCGAGCGGTTGGTGCTGAACGCAACCGAAGGCGCGGGTTTCATTGGAATTGCCGTGGCACTGATGGGTCGGTCGCATCCATTCGGGGTATTTCTAGCCGCTATTCTGTTTGGGTTTCTGTATCAGGGCGGGGCCGAACTGGCGCTTTGGACATCGATTCCGCGCGAACTGATCGTGGTCATCCAAGCGCTGGTCATTCTGTTTACCGGAGCACTGGACAACATGGTGCGCATGCCGCTTGAAAAGCTGTTCATGGCGCTTCGGAAGGGGTCGGCCTGATGGATTTCTTCCTGACACTCATCCAGGTTCTGGATTCGACCATCCGACTGGCTACGCCTCTGCTGCTTGCCTGTCTGGCCGGACTATACTCCGAGCGCGCGGGCATATTCGACATCGGCCTTGAAGGCAAGATGCTGATGTCAGCATTCTTCTCGGCTGCCGTCGCCGCCGTAACCGGTTCGGTGTGGCTGGGATTGCTGGCCGGGATCGCGGCATCTCTGGTCCTTTCGGCGCTACACGGGTTTGCGTCGATCACGTTCCGGGGCAATCAGCTGATCTCGGGGGTTGCGATCAACTTTCTTGCCTCAGGTATGACCGTTCTTGTCGCCCAAAGCTGGTTCAAGCAGGGTGGTCGTACGCCATCACTGTTCGGTGAAGGGCGGTTTGAATCTGCAGAATTCCCTTATGCGATCGGTCCGGCTGACGCCGAACTGACAGGCCGTCCGGTTTCCGAGCTGATGTCTGAAACCAATCCCCTGCATATGGCCTATTCCGAGCTTCTGTCTGGCCATTCCATTCTGGTGTACGTGGCTTTTCTTATGGTGCCACTGACTTGGTGGATTCTGTTCCGCACCCGGTTCGGGCTGCGTCTGCGCGCGGTCGGAGAGAATCCTGCGGCGGTGGATACTGCTGGAGTTTCGGTTGTAGGTCTCCGCTACGCAGCGGTTGCGATTTGCGGCGTACTTTGCGGCATCGCAGGTGCCTACCTGGCCACCGCGCTGCAAGCAGGCTTTGTGAAAGAGATGACGGCTGGGCGCGGATTTATCGCACTGGCTGCTCTGATCTTTGCAAAATGGCGTCCGTGGCACGCGATGTGGGCTTGCCTGTTGTTCGGGCTGTTGCAGGCCATTGCCTTGCGGTTCCAGAACATCGATCTGGGCGGGGTCGTGATCCCGGTGCAGGTCATGGACGCCCTGCCCTATATCCTGACCGTGGTGATTCTTGCCGGGTTCGTCGGCAAGGCCATACCGCCACGCGCAGGCGGCGAACCATATGTAAAGGAACGCTGATAGAGCCAGTTCAGGACTGCCCCTCAGTCCTGTTTGCTGCAAAGCGGCATACAGAGTTGATTTTGTATGCCGCAACCGCTCTAAGGGGGTATGGACGTGTCCCGCATCAGTTCCGCAGCCATGCTATCGACTATTTTCAGGTTGAGCCACGGAAACAACTAGATGGCCCCACCTGGCACGCGCGCTTCGTCTGTTGAGATTTATGTTACCAATGGCTTTGCCACACCGCGTGGTACGGCCTCTCCTGTCTAGAAGAAGCCATGCAGATTTACCTCCCGATTGCCGAAGTATCCGTAAACGCGTTTCTACTGTTTGGACTGGGTGGAATGGTGGGCATTCTGTCTGGAATGTTTGGCGTTGGCGGTGGGTTTTTGATGACCCCACTGCTGTTCTTCATCGGCATTCCGCCTGCAGTGGCGGTTGCAACCGAGGCAAACCAGATTGTTGCTTCATCATTTTCTGGGGTGCTGGCGCATTTCAGGCGCCGAACCGTGGACCTTAAAATGGGTACAGTCCTTTTGGTCGGAGGGCTGACAGGCGCTGCGTTGGGTGTTGTTGTCTTCAACTATCTCAAGAGCCTCGGACAGGTCGATCTGCTGGTCAAACTTTGCTATGTCGTATTTCTAGGCATCATCGGCAGTCTGATGTTTGTCGAAAGCCTGAACGCGATTAGAAAAACGCGGAAAGGCGGCACGCCGCCTCCGAAACGACGCCAGCGCGGTTGGGTGCACGCCATGCCGTTCAAGATGCGGTTTCGGACGTCGGGCCTGTACATCTCGGTCATTCCACCGCTTGTCGTAGGCCTGTTTGTCGGTGTCCTGTCTGCTATCATGGGTGTCGGCGGCGGGTTTATCATGGTGCCCGCGATGATCTACCTATTGGGCATGCCGACCAAGGTTGTTGTCGGAACTTCGCTGTTTCAGATCATCTTTGTAACCGCCTTTACCACTATGCTGCACGCCACCACCAACTATACAGTTGATGTCGTGTTGGCGGTTCTTCTACTCGTCGGTGGCGTAGTTGGTGCCCAAATCGGAACAGTCATCGGTGCCCGAATGCCGGCTGAACAACTGCGCGTTTTGTTGGCGGCTCTGGTGCTTGTCGTCTGCGGCAAGCTGGCGCTTGATCTTCTGCTTCAACCCGCCGAGTTGTATTCGCTTGGCGATGCAGGAGGGCACTAAGATGCTGCGTCTGATTGCTCTTCTTTGTCTGATCTGTCTGCCAGCCTACGCAGCCGAAGAACAGGTTGTTCTGGGCCTAAGTCAGGATCGGGTGTCGATTACCGCCAATTTTGACGGGTCCGAAATACTGGTTTTCGGCGCGGTAAAGCGCGAAGCTCCGATCCCGGACGGTCCACCGCTTGAGGTCATCGTATCGGTGGTCGGCCCATCCGAACCTGTCACCGTACGCCGCAAAGAGAAACGGTTCGGGATCTGGGTGAATACCGACAGCCTTGTTGTTGATCTGGCTCCAAGCTTTTACGCCGTTGCCACCAGCGCCCCGTTTTCCGAGGTTCTGACCCAGACCGAAGACCTACGCTATAAGGTTTCGATCGAGCGTGCCATCCGGTCGGTCGGTGCGGACATGAGCATTCAGGGCGCACAGGATTTTTCCGAGGCGGTCATCCGCATCCGCGAAGATGAAGGGCTGTATTCGATCCGGGAAAACACAGTGGCTGTGGACGAACAGACGTTGTTCCGCACATCAATCGATATGCCATCGGACCTGACCGAAGGCGACTACAGCGCCCGAATCTTCCTGACGCGAGACGGAAAGGTGGTCTCAACCTTTGAAACCTCGATCGGAGTACGCAAAGTCGGGCTTGAGCGTTTCTTGTACGCGATGTCGCGTGAACAACCCATTTGGTACGGGCTTATGTCACTGGCCATCGCGATTGCCGCCGGTTGGGGCGCTTCGACAGCCTTCCGCCTACTGCGCGAGAACTGATCGTCACCCGCGACCGATATAGGGCATGGTCGTGGCCATAACGGTCATGAACTGCACATTCGCCTCAAGCGGCAGTTCGGCCATATGCAGTACCGAGCGGGCGGCATCCCCGACATCCATGGTGGGATCAGGGTCGCGGCCTTCGGCAAGCGCCTCATCGACCAACCCTTGCACCATCGGGGTGCGCGCATTTCCGATGTCGATCTGACCACAGGCAATTCCAAAACTCCGCCCGTCCAGAGACAGGCTGCGCGTCAGACCGGTAATCGCGTGTTTCGTCGCAGAATAATGCACCGAGTTCGGGCGCGGCACATGAGCAGCGATTGAACCGTTGTTTATGATACGCCCCCCTTGCGGCGCCTGAGCCCGCATCGCAGCAAATGCAGCCCGTGCACACAGGAACATGCCGTTCAGGTTCACATTGACCGAGCCGTACCAATCCTCAAGCGCGATCTCGTCGATGGTGCCACCAGGGGCAAAAATCCCGGCATTGTTGAACAGCACGTCCAGTCGCCCGGTCTGTCGGGTGAATGCAGTAAAGGCGTTTGCAACGGCATCCGGGTCAGTCACATCGGCAACCAGCGGGATCGCCGAGGCGTTATGCTGTGCCATAGCATGAAGTTTGTCAGCGCTGCGGGCCAGAAGCCCGACAGTCCATCCTTCTGACAGAAACAGCTCGGCGGTGGCGCGGCCTATGCCCGAGCTTGCGCCGGTCACGATGATCGTCTTCATGTCTCTTCCGCCTCCAATGTCAGGGATGGTGCCGCAACCGCACGCAGGTCATCCACACGCAACGGGTGGGTCGGTTTCGACAAGCGGTTCCGCACTACCCAGATTAGCCTCTCCTGTGCGCGAGTTATGGCGACATAAGCTAGGCGCTTCCACAACGGCTGCCCGGCCTCAGTACGGCCCATGCGGGCGGCTGCGTAGATGTCTGGCGCAAAGACCTGAACCGTGTCCCATTGCGACCCTTGCGCCTTATGGATCGTCACAGCGGCACCATGCAGGAACGTTGCCCCCATACGGGCAGCATAGGGAATGAACGGCTCCTCCTCATCGGGCTTTTCAATCTGCACGATCGACGCCGCCGAGACCTGAGGGTCTTCGGCCCCCATCACATGCAACCGCGAAAAACCCGGTTTGCGACCAGGGCCAAGGTAAATGACCTGCGCGCCTTTGATCAGCCCGCGCGCCTCAAGGTCCAGCCGCTTTTTGCGGTGCTTCAACGGCAGCTCAATGCCGTCACAAATCAACGGTTCCCCTTCCAGTAGTTCAGTTTCCGGCGCGCCATGTACGGTGCGGAACGCCTGAATCAGCCGGATTCGGGTCGCATTGCGCCAGACAAGAACCGGGCTGCGCGCCATCAGATCAACTTCTACCCGCTGTCCCCAGACAACGCGGTCATCCTTTCGGGCAGTGTCCTCGATCAGACGTTCGAAATCCTCAAACCCCATGGCCGGATCGGACAGAGCATGGGCGAGGTCTAGGATCGGGTTATCCGCAGTTTGCCGATGTACTCGATGCAGGATTTGCTTGCGCGGCTCTGGCAACCCGTCAAACACCATCGAGCCCGATTGGTTAACCGGCGCCAACTGCGCCGGGTCACCAAATAGCAACAAGGTTGGAAAGATTTCCTTTAGATCCTCGAATTGTCGGTCGTCTAGCATCGAGGCTTCATCCACAAAACCGATATCCAGCGGCTCTTCCCGACGTTTCCAGCCGGTGATGAAATCCGAACCGCGCAACCCAGCAGCGGCCAGCGCACCAGGGATGGATTTGTTGTTGGCATAGAACGCGGCTGCGCGGTCCAGCGCTTCGTCTGTCAGCCCTTCGATCTCGGGCCGTTCGTCATTGCCCGCGAGCCATTCGGCGATCCGCTCGTATTCAGGGTCGTAAACAGGCGTATAAAGGATGCGATGGATCGTCGTCGCGGGCACCCCACGCAGCCGCAATACGCTGGCGGCCTTGTTCGTCGGCGCGAGGATCGCAAGGCTGCGCTTGTCGCGGGATTTGCGGCTTTCGAAATCGCCCGAGATCAGGTTGACCCCCGTCTCGGCCAAAGCTTTGTAAAGCTCTGCCAGCAACAGGGTTTTGCCCGATCCAGCCTTGCCAATAACGGCCATAACACCAGACTTTCCGCTGCCGGGCAGTTTCAGCAGAGCGTCGTCTTCAAGGTCTA
This sequence comes from Ruegeria sp. A5, assembly GCF_056543005.1. Lineage (NCBI taxonomy): Bacteria > Pseudomonadati > Pseudomonadota > Alphaproteobacteria > Rhodobacterales > Roseobacteraceae > Ruegeria > Ruegeria sp. A5. Next base: position 191,709 of record NZ_JBQGAV010000005.1, on the reverse strand, counting down.
CTCCGGCACCTCGCAACATCTCGGCAATGTTGTCAAAAGCGGCAGCCTGATCTTCGGAAAATGTGACTTGGGGCAAGGACATGGCGCGACCCTACAGGGACGCGCCGCGCGCTGCCAGATGCCGATTGGTTTTTCCGTATGCTTATGCCGACAAAGCGAACCGGTGCTGTGCGCCATGGCCAAATGCTGTCTTGAACCACAGGCGCGACAACTCTCGCGGGATGCCTGCGCGGGCTGCTACACGGTTGCAATCATCCGCTGAATAAGGCCACAGGCCGACCGAGATCTGATCGCGCCCTTTCCCTTCGGTGCCCAAAACCACCGGAGACGATCCGATCATACGGTAGATCCGGATCATGCGGGCATCAAAAACGCCCGCTATGTGGGTCAGGCCAAACCCTTCCATCACCTCACCGCCGCTCAGCATGATGGCCCCGGCGGTATGAGCGCTGGCGTTGCGCGAGAGGCAAAAGCGAGTGACCTCCCAGATTAGTGGGCTTCGGATCGGACTGCCCCCGGTGAGATGTCCGAATATGTCGTTCACCATGACCGGACCGGTCGTCGGTAGGATCCGCATGGACCCGCCATGGCTGCCATCTGCCTCTTCCCAAATCACATAGAGCGGGTTCAGGTCATCGTACTGATCCCGCTCTTCCTCCTTTTCATTAACCTTAACATCCCAGCCAAGGCGGGTTTTGAACTGATCCGCGCGATCCCTGAACATCCCCCTGGCCAATTCCGGAAAGTTATGCAGCTCATCGGCATACAAATAACGCAACATGACGTGTTCCCCTTATCGTCCATAGTTGGAACAAAGGGGGTACGAACACGTGGTTAATTTAAGGTGAGACCACCGTACGGTCGTTAAACGACTATTATTCCTCTACTGAGTGCAGTGGCGATTGCATGAGTCGTATTTTGCGCACCGAGTTTTGATCGTGCGCTTTCGATATAGGCCCTGAGCGTATGCTCAGAAATGGAAAGCGAGTGCGCCACCTGCGCTCGGCTATACCCCAGCGCCAGCAATGTCATTGCATCGATTTCGCGGGGCGAGAGCCCCCGCATGTTGTCCGGCTGCCGTTCTTTTGCAAATTCCAGCGCTTTTCGATTGAGGAAATGCGCCACCAATATGAGATCGCGGCCATACGTTTCGACAAATGCCTGCCATGCGATGTCATCGCAGCTGTTGTTGACCGTAAACAGCGCGAATTGCCCGCCTGGCCCCCGCAGCGGGATCGAATAGCCCTGATTGCCGACGCCATGTTCCTGCGCGTCCTGCAGGAAGGCCTTTACTGCTTTGCCCGACCAATTCAGCTGTTTCCAGTCCACAGCGTGAAATCGCTGAAAACAACCCAGAATAACCGGATCAATACGATGATAATTCCTGTCTCGATACCGTACATCCCAGGCATCCGAATAAGTCGTGAACCCGTATTGATCCCCGGCCCCATCAACCCAATGATATGTCATGTGGTCAATTTTCAGCTTGTCCCGCAACTGGACTGCTACGCTGGTCAGCTCGTCAAGCGTGCTGGTGCTTTCCAAATCCCCTAGGATCTGGCTCAAATCGAATTTTCTTCCCATTCGCGGGCGCGCAAGCCTCATCCTTTGAGGACGCAATCTCGGCCGCGGCGATCAGTCTTGTGTCGTCAAGCTGCTCGGCTAGCGCGCTCAACCCATTCGCCACAGCAAAGGCGTTGAGGTCCGACAGAACGTCCAAAATCCACTCATTTTGCGCCATCAGGGTGTCCCCGAAATAGTTAACGAAGGGTTAACACAACCATAACATGTGCAGACTAATTCGGCCTACTCGCTGCTTTCTACTCCCCAGAAATAGCGGGGTGCGATTTCTTAAAGCATTGAAAATGCATAATCATCGATAGAAACGATGAACACCCGCAAGGCGTGTTTGCGCCCTGCGGGTGTTGCAGCAGCTGTTTGCCTGAGACCGTTAGTCGCGGGCAGCCAATACTTCTTCAAGGGTGCGCATGCCTGTATGCGGAGCCTGAACCAGCACCGACATGTTGCCCGGCTTGTGTTCGTTGCGCATCATCTTCATGTGCGCCTCAGGCAGATCCTGCCAAGTGAACACTTCGGACATGCACGGATCCAAGCGGCGCTCGACCATTAGCTGGTTTGCAGCCGAGGCCTGTTTGAGATGCGCAAAATGCGAGCCCTGCAAGCGTTTCTGGTGCATCCACATGTAACGCACGTCGAAGGTCAGGTTGTAGCCAGTGGTCCCGGCGCAGATCACAACCATACCTCCCTTTTTCACGACAAAAGTGGACACCGGGAACGTGCTTTCGCCGGGGTGCTCGAACACCATATCGACGTTCACACCTTTGCCGGTAATATCCCAGATGGCCTTGCCAAACTTGCGGGCTTCTTTGAACCATTCAGCATATTCCGGAGTATTCACCGTGGGCAGCTGGCCCCAGCAGTTGAAATCCTTGCGGTTGATGACGCCTTTGGCGCCAAGGTCCATCACAAACTCACGCTTGCTTTCATCCGATATCACGCCGATCGCATTGGCACCCGCAGTGTTGATCAACTGTATCGCGTAAGAGCCCAGACCGCCCGATGCGCCCCAAACCAGGACGTTCTGGCCCGGCTTTAGATCGTGCGGTTCGTGCCCAAAAAGCATCCGATAGGCTGTTGCCAAGGTCAGCGTGTAGCAGGCGCTTTCTTCCCAGGTCAGGTGCTTGGGACGCGGCATCAGCTGCTGTGCCTGAACATTTGTAAACTGCGCGAACGAGCCATCAGGTGTCTCATATCCCCAGATGCGCTGGCTGGGCGAATACATCGGATCACCACCATTGCAGTGTTCGTCATCGCCATCGTCCTGGTTGCAGTGAATCACGACTTCATCGCCGACTTTCCAGCGCTTCACTTTGTCACCAACCGCCCAGACGATGCCCGACGCATCTGAACCTGCGATGTGAAAGGGTTGGCCGTGGCCATCAAACGGGCTGATCGGCTTGCCAAGCGATGCCCAGACGCCGTTGTAGTTCACACCCGCCGCCATAACGAGAACCAGCACTTCGTGGCTGTCCAGCTTCGGGACATCAACGACTTCTAACTGCATCGCTGTGTCTGGCTCACCGTGGCGCTCTTTCCGGATGGCCCAGGCATACATTTGCTTGGGAACGTACCCCATCGGGGGGATTTCACCCATCTCGTAGAGGTCCTTTTCCGGCGCCTCATACGACGCGATACCGCTGTCGACATCCAAAGCCATGCTGGCCTCCTTTTTCCAACTGTTGCCGCGCCGCAGAATCGCGGCTTTCCAAAGACGAAATATTAGCCCATGAGTAATATTGCAACCGTTTTTGGTATCTATTTTGTAATTTTATGACCCAGCAGTTGCAGAAATACTTTCTGCACTTGCATCATTCTCAGCCCGAACAACGGGTTCTGATGCTGCCGCGTAATAAGCAAGCAGCTCTGATCGCTCGCCTGATGGGCGCAACACTCCAGCCTCACGACGCAGGATCCGTCGCTCGACCAACTGATTGATGGCATCGTCAACAGCCTCTCCATCATCCTGGGCAACCGCGTCGCCGCCCAACGTCAGCAAACGCGCCTTCAACTCCTGCTCTGACATCTCACCTTCTTCCTGAACCAGCCGACACGCTGCAGGCACTGGAACAAAGGGAATTGCGGCGCCGATCCTGCGCATCAACTCGCGGGCCAGATCGGTCGTTAGGTCCCGTTCGTGCGCGACTCGAAATTCCTTCAGAGAAATCGGTGTCGCATACCGCACTGAGGCAATCCCGAATCTCTTGTAGCGCCCGACTAGCCTGCGCCAAATCTGCTTGAGCGACCAGCGGGTGATAACCCCGATCCGCGCGCGGAAGCGGCGTTCACTATCCTTCGCTGCCGCTGTTAATACGGTATCTTCAAGCACCCGATCATAGTTCAAAGCAACCGGAACAAACACCACATCCCGCCCCTGCGGTTCGACTCCGTCAAGGATATACTTCAACAATCCCAGCTTGGGGCGCCCCAGTTTGCCAGTCAGACTCAGCCCGCCCTCAGGGAACATGGCCTGCGTCACGCCCGCTTCGGTCGCGTGTCTTACATAGCTTGCAAGGACCTGTCGATATAGGTCGCTACCCGACTTGCGGCGAATGAAATAGGCCCCCATCGCGCGAATCAATCGACTTAGAGGCCAGACACGGGCCCACTCGCCCACAGCATAGGATAAGGTCGAATGGTCTGCCGCCAGATAGGTGACCAGCACGTAATCCATATTGCTGCGGTGGTTCATGACATAAACGACCGTCGCATCGGGATCGATACTGTCCAGCGCGGCTTTGTCCTCGTAACCCAACTGCACCTTGTAAAAGGCGTTGCTCAGCATGCGGGCAAAACGGATCGCGATGCTGAAATACGCCACTGTCGAGAATGAGGGCGCAATCTCGCGCGCATAACGCCGTGCCAATTCTGAGGCAACAGCGTCAGGCACACCTTCTTCTTTGGCATGCTGCTGCACCGCCCGGCTTACTTGCGGGTCATAGATAAGCCGTTGAATCATGTCATGCCGCCCCGCCAACTTGAACGGTTGGATCGGACGCTGCAGTCGCTTGTTCAACCGTGCAACGGCGCGCTCAAGGCGGCGGCGGAAAAACCAGCGCACCGACGGAAACAAAAAATGCGAGGCAAATGTGACCGCGGCAAACAGCACGATCAGCACAAACAGCCAAAGCGGGATTTCCACAGTCTGCATCATTCGGGCACAGTGCCATCAAACGCGACCACCCACAATCTGCAGAAACCGTCGATGCCGCAACGCAGCGAATTGACATGTACTGAAAATTACTATTTACCACCATAGAACGTAATTTTGTTACCCACCGATCCGCGAGGCCCGACCCATGACGCAGTTGCAGAAAGATCGCCCTTGGCTCATCCGTACATATGCCGGTCACTCAACGGCCAAAGCGTCAAATGCGCTTTATCGTGCGAACCTAGCCAATGGTCAGACCGGCCTGTCCGTGGCCTTCGATCTGCCAACCCAAACAGGGTATGACAGCGATCACACTTTGGCGCGCGGCGAAGTTGGAAAAGTTGGGGTTCCGATCTGCCATCTGGGGGACATGCGGGTTCTGTTCGATCAAATTCCGCTGGAACAGATGAATACCTCGATGACGATCAATGCGACTGCTCCTTGGCTTTTGGCGCTATATATCGCAGTTGCCGAGGAACAGGGCGCGGATGTCTCGAAATTGCAGGGGACCGTCCAGAACGACCTGATCAAGGAATACCTGAGCCGCGGCACTTATGTGTGCCCACCCAAGCCATCGCTGAAGATGATCGCGGACGTGGCCGAATATTGCTACGATAACGTGCCCAAATGGAACCCGATGAATGTGTGTTCGTACCACCTGCAAGAGGCAGGCGCGACGCCCGAGCAAGAGCTGGCCTATGCTCTGGCGACTGCCATTGCAGTGCTGGACGAACTTCGCCCGCGCGTTCCGGCTGAAGACTTCCCGGCACTCTGCGGGCGGATTTCGTTTTTTGTGAATGCGGGCATCCGGTTTGTCACCGAAATGTGCAAAATGCGCGCCTTTGTGGATCTTTGGGACGAAATTCTGCAGCAGCGCTATGGCATTGAAGACCCCAAGTTCCGCCGATTCCGTTATGGCGTTCAGGTAAACTCGCTGGGGCTGACCGAACAGCAGCCGGAAAACAACGTTTATCGCATATTGATTGAAATGCTTGCGGTGACGCTATCCAAACATGCCCGCGCACGTGCGGTGCAGTTGCCTGCATGGAACGAAGCGCTCGGCCTGCCTCGTCCCTGGGATCAACAATGGTCGATGCGGATGCAACAAATCCTCGCCTATGAAACCGATCTGCTGGAATATGGCGATTTGTTCGACGGCAATCCGGTTGTCGACGCCAAAGTCGAAGAACTTAAAAATGGCGCACGGGCCGAATTGGCTAATCTCGAATCGATGGGCGGCGCGGTAGCCTCGATCGAATACATGAAATCGCGGCTGGTCGAGTCCAATGCCGAGCGCCTGAACCGTATTGAACGCAATGAAACCGTTGTCGTTGGCGTAAACAAATGGACCGAGGGCGAAGCCTCGCCTTTGCAGACCGAGGATGGCGGCATCATGGTCGTCGACCCGGCGGTTGAACAGGAACAAATCGGGCGCTTGAACGACTGGCGTGCGGATCGGGATGACGCAGCAGTGGCCGCGGCGCTGCAAGCATTGCGCGAAGCAGCGCGATCCGGTGCCAACGTGATGGCACCTTCAATCGCTGCGGCCAAGGCCGGTGTCACAACTGGCGAATGGGCCGAGGAAATGCGCAAGGCCTACGGTACATATCGTGGACCAACCGGCGTCTCGGGATCTGTTTCGAACAAAACCGAAGGTCTGGAAGACCTGCGCGCAGCCGTAGATGCGGTAAGCGACCGACTGGGGCGCAGGCTGAAGTTTCTTGTTGGCAAACCTGGTCTGGACGGACACTCGAACGGAGCCGAACAGATCGCCTTCCGCGCACGCGACTGTGGCATGGATATCAGTTACGAAGGTATTCGTCTTACGCCCGAAGAAATCGTAACTGCGGCACAAGAAGACAAAGCGCATGTGATTGGTCTATCGATCCTCTCTGGCAGCCACCTGCCATTGGTGAAGGACGTGATGACACGGCTGAAAGCAGCAGGGCTAAGCGATATTCCCGTCATTGTTGGTGGGATCATCCCCGATGAGGACGCGGATCAATTGCGTTCCATGGGTGTATCGAAAATCTATACGCCGAAAAATTTCGAATTGAATGCAATCATGGGCGATATAGTCACATTGGTTGACCCAACGGAAATTGCGGCTGAATAGAGAAGCATATTACAGAAATCTCCATTTCTATTTCCGGTAAAATGGGAATAGATAGGTTCGGGTTTATTCAATTTCCCCTGCAATAAGTAGGGGAATAGCCGAAATGGAGAAGATTATGGCAATCGATCTTGAAAAAATGTCGCGCAAAGAACTGCTCGAATTGCGCAATCGGGTCGAAAAGGCGCTAAAAACCGCCGAAGTGCGTGAGCGAAAAGAAGCGTTGAAAGCTGCCGAAAAGGCGGCGGCGGTATATGGGTTTTCGTTGTCTGAATTGTCAGGAGACAGCGCTAAATCGGCAAAATCATCTAAAGCGAAATATCAAAATCCGAACAATCCGTCGCAAACCTGGACCGGGCGGGGCCGCAAACCGCAGTGGGTTCATGACGCAATCAAAGCCGGTACCGATATTACTGATCTGGAAATCTGATCGGGGGAAAGTGGCAAAATGACTATCCATATTGGAGCCCAAAAAGGCGAGATTGCCGAAACCGTTCTTTTGCCCGGCGACCCGTATCGCGCAAAATGGGCGGCCGAAACGTTTCTTGAAGACGTAAAGCTGGTAAACGAAGTGCGTGGCATGCTGGGGTTCACCGGCACCTGGAAAGGAAATCGTGTTACCATTCAGGGTAGTGGCATGGGGATGCCGTCTCTGTCGATCTACGTGAACGAATTGATCCGTGACTACGGCGCCAAAACTTTGATCCGGATCGGGTCCTGTGGCGGGATGCAAGACAGTGTGAATGTGCGTGATGTTATTCTGGCGATGACGTCGACCACACTCAGCACCCCTTCGCGCGGGATCATGAGAGAAATGAACTTCGCCCCTTGCGCGGATTGGGGTCTTTTGCAGTCTGCAGCATTGGCTGCACAAGCCAAAGGTACGCCAACCCATGTTGGCGGCATCTATTCATCCGATGTCTTTTATGACGAACGCCCGGACCTGAACGAACAAATGGTTCGGCACGGTATTTTGGGTGTCGAGATGGAAGCGGCAGAGCTTTACATCCTTGCCGCGCGTCACAAATGCCGCGCATTGGCGGTACTGACAGTCTCGGACCACCTGCTGACCGGCGAAGCCCTGCCCTCCTCGGACCGAGAAAGCAGTTTTGGCGACATGGTCGAAATCGCGCTGCAGGCGGCGTTCCCGGACAGCTGAATTGCGCGATATCTAGCGCCCGTGCGTGCGGTCATATCCGTTGCGCGCGGGGCTGCGCCATCCCTCAAGCGCACCTTCAGCCGGGGCAAAGGTTTCTACCAGCAGGGGATAACAGGCTGCGGTATCCGATGAATGCTCGGACGAGCAATCACCGCCCGGGCACGCGCTTAGATTTCCCAGCAGGTCAATCTCGGCGAAAAACTCAAGATAGTCTCCCGGACGGACAGGTGAGGCTTTCATGAAATACTGCCCGGTATCACGCGTGAAACCGGTGCACATGAACACGTTCAATACATCATGTACCGCAGGCTCGGCTTCGGCCGAAGAGACGCCCAAATGATCCGCCAGCGCGCGTGTCAGATTCGAATGGCAACAGTGATGGTACTGGGATCCAGCTAGCAGATTACCGGTATAGGGATCACATCGGGTCCCGATCACATCGTGCACCGACCCGCCGAAATCATCGATTCCGTACCACCCCAGCGTATCTGCAATGATTGTCGCCATCGGTCGCATATGTGGAAAGCTCGACCACATGCGCTCACCCACGGTGATATGTGTGCCATGCAACGCGCGCGTCTTGCCGGAATAGAACCGCTCGGAAAGGTCGTTGAGGTTCCACAGGTTTAGATCGCCAACTTGCGATCCTTCAACAGAAGTGATCCTAAAGAAATGCCCTGCAGGCACCTCAAAGCATCGCGCATCTCGCGGTGGCACCAACACCTCACCCGTTTTGTGCGCTATATCACGCCCAGTTTGATAGAGCCCTAGATCGGGTTTTGGTAGCCCTTCATTCGGGTAGCAAATAACGGGCGCAATCGCGCGGCGCGCATCTGCATCCATGGGTGGGCGGGGAGTATTCCGAGATTCTGACATGGGCCGAGAGTGGCGCAGTTCGGCCCGGTGGGAAACCCCCAACAGCAGCTACTGTCCTTTCAGACACTGCGTGGGCTCAACATCAGATTTTGACACCGCGCCACAGTAAGCACAGCGCCACTGGCCCTCGCTTCGATGTTGCCGCCACCTGCAGTCGCGCGTCAGAGACGACGTGCGGGACCGCCAGAAAAAATAGGCAAATACGCCAGCGGCGAGCAGAAGCAATAGAACGGGCATAGCTCTGCATTGCCTATTGTGTCGTAATTTTCAAGCCCGCGCGACACGGTCAGGCCGCGTTCGCATATTCAAACAATTCTGGTGTTTCGTCTTTGGCCGGAACTTTGGGCTCGGGCGTATAGTAGGCCCAGGCTTGCTCCAGAAATTCCAGCGCTTTGGCCGCGTCGTGTTTTTGGTTTTGCATGTTCATCGGAGTGACCTCTTTTCGAACTCATCACTCCTCCCTGCGCCAACTTTAGATCCGCGCTAGTACAAGCGCATCGCATAGTTTTGCAGAGGCGGCATGCACTTGCCGCAACCCGGCAAGTGCTTTGTTTTGGTGCGTGATCAGACCGCGCGGTCCACCATCATCTTCTTGATTTCTGCAATCGCTTTGGCAGGATTCAGACCCTTGGGACAGGTCTTGGCGCAGTTCATGATGGTGTGGCAGCGATACAGCTTGAACGGATCTTCCAGCTCGTCCAAGCGCTCACCGGTGGCCTCATCCCGACTGTCGATGATCCAGCGGTAAGCATGCAGCAGCGCGGCAGGGCCGAGATAACGGTCGCCGTTCCACCAGTAGCTGGGGCACGAGGTCGAGCAACTGGCACACATCACACATTCATAGAGACCATCCAATTTCTTGCGGTCTTCGATGGATTGCTTCCACTCTTTTGCCGGACGATTGGTCTTAGTCTCCAACCACGGCATGATCGAGGCGTGTTGGGCGTAGAAATGAGTCAGATCAGGGATCAGGTCCTTGACCACCGGCATATGGGGCAGCGGGTAGATCTTCACGTCGCCCTTGATCTCATCCATCCCATAGATACAGGCCAGCGTGTTAATCCCGTCGATGTTCATCGCGCAGGACCCGCAGATGCCTTCGCGGCACGAACGGCGGAAGGTCAGAGTCGGATCGATCTCATTCTTGATCTTGATCAGAGCGTCCAGAACCATCGGGCCGCAAGTATCCATATCGACGAAATAAGTATCGACGCGCGGGTTCTGGCCATCATCCGGGTTCCAGCGATAGATCTGGAATTTGCGCACATTGGTCGCGCCGTCGGGCTTGGGCCAGGTTTTACCGGTGGTAATCCGGGAATTCTTGGGGAGGGTCAGTTGTACCATGGGTTCCTCTCCTTAGAACGTCCGCGCCTTGGGCGCGATTCTTTTCATGCTGATGCCTCCCTCGTCTTCGGTCGTCAGCGGATCAACGATAACCGGACGGTAGCTAAGCTCTACTTTGTTGCCATCGACACGGCTGACCGTGTGGACGCGCCAGTTCTCATCGTCACGCTCGGTGAAATCTTCATGGGCGTGTGCACCGCGGGATTCCTTACGCGCTTCGGCACCAACGATGGTGGCGAGCGCGCTTGGCATCAGGTTGGTAAGCTCGAGCGTCTCCATCAGATCGCTGTTCCAGACCAACGATCTGTCAGAAACCTTCAGATCATCCATCTTGGCAGCGATCGCGGTCATCTTCTCGACGCCCTCAGCCATGGTCTTCGAGGTGCGGAAAACCGCCGCGTCCTCTTGCATGGTGCGCTGCATCTCAAGCCGCAGATCTGCGGTTGGAATTGCGCCGCTGGCGTTGCGCGCCGCATCGAATCTGTCAAACGCCTTATCGACAGAGGCCTGGTTCAGAACCGGGTTCGATGCGTCGGCATCCACAACTTTGCCCGCCCGGATCGCCGCTGCGCGGCCAAACACCACGAGGTCGATCAGCGAGTTTGAACCAAGACGGTTTGCCCCGTGAACCGAGGCACACCCGGCCTCGCCCACAGCCATCAGGCCAGGGACCACGGCGGTCGGGTTGTCGGCTGTCGGGTTCAGAACTTCACCCCAATAGTTCGTCGGGATACCGCCCATGTTATAGTGCACGGTCGGCAGAACCGGGATCGGTTCCTTGGTAACGTCAACACCGGCAAAGACGCGCGCAGATTCTGAAATGCCCGGTAGGCGTTCCGCCAAAGCTTCGGCTGGCAAATGGCTGAGGTTCAGATGGATGTGATCGCCGTTGTCACCGTGGCCGCGCCCTTCGCGAATTTCCATGGTCATTGAACGGCTAACGTAGTCGCGCGGCGCGAGGTCTTTGTACTGAGGCGCATAGCGCTCCATGAATCGCTCGCCTTCCGAGTTGGTTAGGTATCCGCCTTCACCACGTGCACCTTCGGTGATCAGGCAGCCCGATCCGTAGATGCCGGTTGGGTGGAACTGAACAAATTCCATATCCTGCAGTGCAAGACCCGCGCGGGCCACCATACCACCACCGTCGCCGGTGCAGGTATGTGCCGAGGTTGCACTGAAATAGGCGCGGCCATAGCCGCCGGTCGCCAGAACAACCATCTTGGCGTTGAAGACGTGCATCGTGCCGTCGTCCAACTTCCAGCACACGACCCCCTGACACTGTCCGTCCTCAGACATTATCAGATCAATGGCGAAATACTCGATGTAGAACTCGGCGTTGTTCTTCAGCGACTGACCATACAGCGTGTGCAGGATCGCATGACCGGTCCGGTCGGCGGCGGCACAGGTCCGCTGCACGGCGGGGCCTTCGCCAAATTCGGTGGTGTGGCCACCAAATGGGCGCTGATAGATCTTGCCTTCTTCGGTCCGGCTGAATGGCACTCCGTAATGTTCTAGCTCATATACGGCTTTGGGTGCTTCACGCGCGAGGTATTCCATCGCATCGGTGTCACCCAGCCAGTCCGAGCCCTTTACGGTGTCATACATGTGCCACTGCCAATGGTCTGGCCCCATATTCGACAAGGACGCCGCAATGCCGCCTTGGGCGGCCACTGTGTGTGAACGAGTCGGGAATACCTTCGTCACGCAAGCGGTGCGCAAACCCTGCTCGGCCATGCCCAATGTTGCACGCAGACCCGCGCCACCGGCACCGACAACCACCACGTCATATTCGTGGGTTTCGTATTCATATGCTGCTGTCATTGTTCTTGTTCCTTACTGCGCATATCCGAGGGCCAGACGCGCGAGCGCAAACAGACCCGCAGCAATGAGTGTGTATGCAAAAGCTTGCGCGGCCATCAGCGCCAGCTTTTCCGCGACGCCATGCACGTAGTCCTCAATCGCTTCCTGCGCTTCGCGCAACAAATGCGGGACGACAACAACCAGTGTCAGACCCATGATAATCGCCGGGAACGGGCGGCTGTAATAGGCCAGAGCCTCTTCGTAGGTTCCGCCTAGGGCGTGCCCGAAGGTAAATACAAACAGCGGAACAAGGATGACCAATGCCGCCGAGCTGAGCATCATTTGCCAGTGGTGATGTGTACCTGCACGTCCGGCCCCCATGCCCTGCGCGCGTTTACGGTCTGTGAGAAACTGCATCGCGAACCTCCCCTTAAAGCGCTACGGCTGTGATCAGAGCCAGAACAGTTGCCAGCACGAACATGCCAATGCCCATCTTCTCGGACACTTCAACATTCACGCAATATCCCAGATCCCAGATGACGTGCCGTAAACGGCCCAGCATGTGATAGAAAATGGCCCAAGCCGCGCCGAACATGATCAGATCACCCAGGAAACTGGTCATCAATCCATTGATCAGCTCAAAGGCGCTTTCCGATGTGGCCGCAGCAAGTAACCACCAGACGACCAACAAAGCCAAACCAAAAGACGCAAGACCCGTGATGCGCACCATAATCGAAGATATGGACGTCATCTGTGGACGATAGATCGTCAAATGTGGAGAAAGCGGGCGGTTGCCTCGATTTACATCGGCCATGTTGGCTCCTTTTCGGTTGGCTACCGAACGTTTTACTGTTTTTTACGACTCTGTCACGCGCTGCAGGCGCAAAATCCAGTAAATTTAACGCAAAATCGCTGATAAGCCGTGTTTGTGATCACACAAAATATTCTCGTGATCACAAATCACATTCGATACCGCCAATGTTAGCGTTTTCAATGAAAAAGCAATGTGATCACGAATCTATTATTGGAGCGGCGTCAGCCCTGCAGTCTGCTGTGTCACCTCGCGTAAAAGCTTCTTGCGAATACGTTCGGGATAATCCGCGAAGCCTGCTGCAGAGACGACAAAGGCCCCCTCGCCAACGATGACGTTCTCGAAGAAATAGGCTGTCAGATCGGGTTCACTTTCTTCTATCGCGATCGCGTTCACCGTGATGCCGCGATCCCGCAGTTTGGCGTGGATGGTCGACGGCTCGATTCCTTCATTCGAAATTCCGTCGCCCGAAAGATCAATAAGATGCCTTTCGCATTCGGGCACGTCGTCAAAGCTGGCAACCGTCATATCGAGCGCCTCACCTATCGCAGTTGAGAAGTTACGCCAGACACGAGGGTCAGCTGCGACCTGATCAGCAAAACGGTCCAGGGTGTTAAAACTATCGATCCGGGTCCAGGGGATCGTGATCCTCTGGCGAGAACTGCCTGTCCATTGCACAAGCATCAGCCGAGCCTGTCCGCGCACCAAGGCCTCGGATACGATAGGGTCCCGCAGACCTGCGGCAAGACCGTCCATTTGGATACGATATTCCTCGGAATCAACCGAGCCTGAAACGTCTACGGCCAAGGCCAGAGCCAAATCACAAGCATAGGCCTGAGATGCCAGATACAGGCTGGCGGCGAGCGCACGAAACATCATCATGCGCCAAGCGTAGCATGGATTTCGCGGACCGTGATCACATGAATGTCAGCCGCCAGAAGGCATTGGCTACATTGGCATAAGAGCCCAATAATCCAAATCTAACAGAACGTTAGACAGGTACTTACCCTCGTCATTGCGCAAAGTGAAAGGCTCGCCGCCTTTGGTCGCAACAAGGCGCAAGCGGATGGCACCGATTCCGGGAGTTCCGGTCTCGGCCTTGTCCAAAACCTCGGACCAGGCTTTGATCGTATCGCCCGAGAAACAAGGGTTGGCGTGGGCACCGCCGTTCAGGCCAACGATCATCTGCGCATTCGCCAGGCCATTAAACGACAAGGCACGCGCCATTGAGATAACGTGGCCGCCATAGATCAACCGTCCCTCTGGACGGAAGGTGAGGTCGAAATGCACTTTGGCGGTGTTCTGCCACAGGCGGGTGGCCAGCATGTGCTCGGCCTCTTCGACGGTCACGCCATCGACGTGATCAATCGTTTCTTCCGTGTTGTACGCATCCCAGCGGTGGTTTTCGCCGGATTGTACAAAATTGTATTTCGCGAAATCGAGCCCCGGTGGTACCACCAGATCGCTGACATCAAGCGCCTTTTTCAGATTGGGCACCACCGTCTCTGGTGCAGGCGCGTCGAGGTTTGATTTGCGCACCATGACCCAGCGAACATACTCGATCACCACTTCGTCGCGCTGGTTCAGCCCGCGGGTGCGGACCCAGACGACGCCGGTTTTGCCGTTTGAGTTTTGCTTGAGGCCGATCACCTCGGATTCGGCGCGCAAGGTATCGCCGGGATAGACCGGTTTCAGCCAGCGACCCTCGGCATAGCCCAGATTGGCGACCGCGTTCAGCGAGATATCGGGAACCGTTTTGCCGAATACCACATGGAACGCCGCCAGATCATCAATCGGGCTTTGCGGCAGGCCACAATTCCGGGCGAACTCATCCGAGGAATAGAGTGCGTGTCGCGCGGGATAGAGCGCGTGATAAAGCGCGCGCTCGCCATCCGTCACCGTGCGCGGCACGGCGTGATGCAGGATCTGCCCGACTGAATAATCCTCGAAAAAGTTACCCGGATTGGTTTTTGCCATTATTGCTGTCCCAGTTTCATGTCGGGGGTGTAATCAGCGGCGACCTCTTTGGTCACAGCCTGCGCGCAACGCATCACGTTATTTGCGGCGTCAAAGGCATAGGACGGGTCGCCATAAAGCTCCCATCCCTTTGCCAACGCGTCCGAGACCTTGTGGCAGAAGGCTGATGTGTCTTCCTCGGTCAACAAACGATAAAGTTTCGCCATTGATTAGGCCCCTTATCCACCAAACGGAGACGGACCAACCAGCCCGTGAATATAGCCCACAACGCCCAGCAGAACGATGGAGCCCACAAAGAACATGGCATCTTTGCCGTATGTGCCGGGTTCGCCCGGCGCCCAGTCTGGTTCGGATTTGTTGATCACGATCACTTCGACAATTGCCCAGGCCAGCAAGCCACCAAACAGGATGATCGAGGCCAGATCACCGTTCACCAACAGGTGCGCAAAGGCCCAGAGTTTAAAGCCACCCAGCATGGGGTGACGGACCTTGTTCAACAGGCGACCTTTGGTTCCCGCAGGGCTGGCCAGATAGAACGCGATCAACACCAGCAGGTTGTTGACGTGAATCAGAAAGGTTGGCGGCGCCCAGACATATATGAAATCGGTCATGCGATAACCGAAGATCATCAACAATACCGAGGCCACCAAGGCGAGCGCCACGACGCCCTTGCCCGCGTCGCCCATGGCGGCACGTCGTTCCGGCATCGCGCGCTTAAAAAGATGTGCGGCCCACCAAAGTGCCACACCAAGGATCAGAAGAACAAAGCCCATACTGGCTTACCCCGCTTGCAAAGCTACTATCGCCTCTGCTTTTGCCAGAGTTTCGCGGGCAGTTACAACGTGTAGGTTTTCAACAATCTTGCCATCGACAACGGCGACCCCCTGCCCCTGCGACTCGGTTTCCTCGAAAGCGGCAATCTGACGGCGAGCCAGATCAATCTCATCCTCGGAAGGGGCAAAGGCGGAGTTTGCGATGTCGACCTGGGCCGGGTGGATCAGGGTTTTGCCATCAAAGCCCATGTCGCGGCCCTGGGCACACTCGGCGGCCAGACCGTCGGTGTCCTTGAAGGCATTGTAGACGCCATCGACGATGATCAGCCCCTCTGCCTTGGCCGCCAACAGGCACAGGCCAAGCGAGGTCATCATCGGCAAACGGTCGGGGCGGAAGCGCGTCTGCAGCTCTTTCGCAAGATCGTTGGTCCCCATGACAAAGCCTGCCATCAGCGGATGTGCGGCAATTTCGGCTGCGTTCAGCATCCCGCGCGGCGTCTCCATCATCGCCCAGATCGGCAGGTCTCCGGTGATTGAGGTCAGCGCATCCACATCCGCAGCAGAACTCACCTTTGGTAACAGAACGGCATCCGCATCCATCTCGCGCACGGCTTCGGCATCCGCGCGCCCCCATTCGGTATCAAGCCCGTTGATCCGCACGATCTTGACCCGAGCACCATAGCCTCCGGCGGCCAAAGCCGCCTTGAGGGTCTCGCGCGCGTTCTCTTTCTCATCAGCCGCAACCGCGTCTTCAAGATCAAAGATGATGGCGTCCACCGGCAATGTGCGGGCCTTATCAAGCGCGCGTTCACGCGAGCCGGGGATGTATAGTACCGAGCGATAGGGGCGTTGGCGCGGGTCCACTGGACTCTCCCATTGAAATAATGTTGCGCGGAATGGGGCATTTTTTGACGGAAAGTTCAAGAACAAAATCGCCGCAGCGCAGCATACCCTGCGCTGCGCAACGTGCGTTGCCTTAACGCGATGTCCTTTTGCCTACGGCACGCTGCTTTGGGGAAGATCTTGAAAGGGGTGACCAATGAAAACGATTATGCTGAAAATGACGATTGGCTTGGGCATCATGGTATTGGCAGCGCAACAAGTCAGCGCACAGAATTGTGCGCCACGCGAAGACGTGATCAAGCGATTGACAAAGTCATATGGCGAAACCCGACGAGGCATCGGTATTGCGCGTCAGGGAGCGGTGATGGAGGTTTTTGCCTCGGACCAAACCGGCAGCTGGACCATTGTTGTGACCTTGCCGGAAGGTGTGACCTGCCTGATCGCCTCAGGCCAGTCTTATGAAACACTGGCCGAAACGCTGCCGCCCAACACCTAAACCAGCGCATCCCAAATAAGTTTGCTTCCCGTCAGGGTCAGCAAGACGTAGGCAATGTTGAAAAACAATCGTTCGGAGAGCATGAAATGCGCCCGGACGCCCAGCCAGGCCCCGAGGATCGCAAACGGAGTCAGCAAGAGGTCTGCCAAGGCTGTGTGCCAGGTGAAGAGGCCCAGATAGGCGAAGGGCACGAATTTGACGGCGTTGATCACCCAGAAGACCAGCACGGTCGAGGCTTGAAATTCGGTTTTCGTCAGGCGTTGTGACAGCAGGTACACGGCGGCGGGTGGGCCGCCCGCATGGCTGACAAAGCTGGTGAATCCGGCGATAAGCCCGGCAAACAAACCCGCCGATGGAGGCAATTGGTTGGCAAAGCCCCGCACCCAGCCTCTAGTCTGGGCAACGTGCCAGATCACGAAACCGACCGATATTCCGCCAATCAACAGACGTAGCAGATCGTCATCCGTCGCACGATAAAGCCACGCGCCCAGCGCGATACCTGGTACTGCGCCCAACATCAGAAGGCGCGAATCCGGCCAGCTCCAGCGTTTCCAATACGGCTTTAACGTCGCCAGATCGATCACCATCAGTATCGGCAGCATTAGCGCTAGCGCCTGTCCTGGCGTCAGTATCAGAGCCAGAATCGACGAAGATGCAAACGCCACTCCCGAGCCGAACCCACCTTTCGAGATGCCCGCGAAGATCACCGCCGGGATCGCCACTGCAAAAAACATCAGGTTCATGTCGAACATCAGGCACCCCGGAATTATGCATGATTCACAGGCGGTTTAGCGCAATCGGCGGGGTGGGTGCAAACGGTATGCGGTGGCATGCCGCGCCGCAGAAGGCTTGCGTGACGCCGCTTTTGCGACTAGCACAACCGCGATTTCAAAACCGACCGGAGATATTCCAAATGGCCAGACCCAAGATCGCGCTGATCGGCGCAGGTCAGATCGGCGGCACGCTCGCCCACCTCGCTGCAATGAAAGAACTTGGTGACGTCGTGCTGTTCGACATCGCCGAAGGCACCCCGGAAGGAAAGGCGCTGGACATCGCCGAATCCGGTCCCTCGGAAGGCTTCGACGCCAAGCTGAAAGGCACCCAGTCCTATGAGGATATCGCCGGTGCCGACGTCTGCATCGTCACCGCTGGCGTGCCGCGCAAGCCGGGCATGAGCCGCGACGACTTGCTGGGCATCAACCTGAAGGTCATGAAATCGGTCGGTGAAGGCATCGCCACAAACGCTCCGGATGCGTTCGTCATCTGCATCACCAACCCGCTGGACGCGATGGTTTGGGCGCTGCGTGAATTCTCGGGCCTGCCGCACAACAAAGTCTGCGGCATGGCGGGCGTTCTGGACTCGGGCCGTTTCGCACACTTCTTGTCGGAAGAGTTCAATGTGTCCATGCGCGACGTCACCGCCTTTGTTCTGGGCGGCCATGGCGACACGATGGTGCCTTCGGTACGCTACTCGACCGTTGCCGGTATCCCGCTGCCCGATCTGGTAGAGATGGGCTGGACCACGCAGGAAAAACTGGACGCCATCGTTCAGCGCACCCGTGACGGCGGCGCAGAAATCGTTGGCCTGCTGAAGACCGGCTCGGCTTTCTATGCACCGGCGACTTCGGCGATCGAAATGGCCGAAGCCTACCTGAAAGACCAGAAACGCGTTCTGCCCTGTGCTGCCTATTGCAACGGCGAACTGGGTGTCGACGGCATGTATGTCGGCGTGCCTACCGTAATCGGTGCAGGTGGCATCGAGCGCGTCGTCGACATCAAGCTGAACGAAGAAGAACAGGCCGGTTTCGACAATTCGGTCAATGCCGTTAAGGGCCTGATCGAAGCATGCAAGGGCATCGACAGCTCGCTGGCCTAAGTCACGAACCCTAGAA
Organism: Ruegeria sp. A5; assembly: GCF_056543005.1. Lineage (NCBI taxonomy): Bacteria > Pseudomonadati > Pseudomonadota > Alphaproteobacteria > Rhodobacterales > Roseobacteraceae > Ruegeria > Ruegeria sp. A5. The sequence continues at coordinate 172,896 of NZ_JBQGAV010000005.1, read as the reverse complement.
CCAATGAACCGGCCCTCTTCACGGGCCGGTTTTCTTTTACACGGTGCCAAGCTGGCTAAAAGATGTTCGCGCAAACGTCGCAAAACTCATCTATGAATGTGTTTTGTGGGCATGATCCCGGATCATCGAATCAATTTCCACGCCCCGCAATTTTTGTGATCACACCCCAAAAACCTGTGATCACAAATACTGAAAATCTTCGACAATTTCCCGTGACCGGTCAAAAAACTCTTTAATTTTGGCGCTTAGACACCCCTATAACGGTGTAATCGTAGTCAGACGGGACAATTTCGATGAACATTCACGAATATCAAGCCAAAGCGCTTCTTCGCAGCTATGGCGCTCCGGTCTCCGATGGTCGCGCAGTTCTGCGCGCCGAGGAAGCCAAAACCGCAGCCGGTGAGTTGGACGGGCCGCTTTGGGTCGTCAAGGCGCAAATCCACGCGGGTGGTCGCGGCAAGGGTTCCTTTAAAGAGGCCGACGCCGGTGAAAAAGGCGGTGTCCGTCTGACCAAATCGGTGGAAGAAGCCGCCGAAGAAGCCAAGAAGATGCTTGGCCGCACGCTGGTCACCCATCAGACCGGCCCCGCAGGCAAGCAGGTGAACCGCATCTACATCGAAGCCGGTTCGGGCATCGAACGTGAACTTTACCTGGCCCTGCTGGTGGACCGCCAGACCAGCCGTATCTCATTCGTATGCTCGACCGAAGGCGGCATGGACATCGAAGAGGTGGCCGCTGCGACGCCTGAGAAAATCCTGTCCTTCTCGGTTGATCCCGCCACTGGTTATCAGCCCTATCACGGCCGCCGCATCGCGTTCTCGTTGGGACTGGAAGGCGCGCAGGTCAAACAATGCGTCAAGCTGATGAACCAGCTCTATAATGCCTTCGTCGAGAAGGACATGGAGATGCTGGAGATCAACCCGCTGATCATCTCGGACAAGGGCGACCTGAAAGTACTGGACGCAAAAGTCGGCTTTGATGGTAACGCGGTATACCGCCACCCGGATATTGCCGAGTTGCGCGACACGACCGAGGAAGACCCCAAGGAACTGGAAGCGTCCAAATACGACCTGAACTACATCGCGCTGGATGGTGAGATCGGCTGTATGGTCAACGGTGCCGGTCTGGCGATGGCCACGATGGACATCATCAAGCTTTACGGTGCCGAGCCTGCCAACTTCCTCGACGTCGGCGGTGGCGCCACCAAAGAGAAAGTGACCGAGGCGTTCAAGATCATCACCTCGGACCCCAACGTCAAAGGCATTCTGGTCAACATCTTTGGCGGCATCATGCGCTGTGACGTCATCGCCGAGGGCGTCGTCGCCGCGGTGAAAGAGGTCGGCCTGCAGGTTCCGCTGGTCGTGCGCCTGGAAGGCACGAATGTCGAGAAGGGCAAAGAGATCATCAACACCTCGGGCCTCGACGTGATCGCAGCGGACAACCTGAAAGACGGTGCCGAGAAGATCGTGAAGGCGGTTAAGGGCTGAGCTTTGTCTAATAGCGCGACCAATCAGCAAGCCTTAGAGATCGAGCGTTCAAAGGGTAGAACTTTGCTCGTTCTCGGTATTTGCATCTTGGCCTTTGTCGGCGGTACTTGGATGGTTCAAACCTCCGATACATATCACAACCCGACAAGAGCGTATGTTTCTGGTTGGTCTTGTGCATTGTTCTTTGGCGGGTATGGAATCAAGGAAATCATCAATCTGATTAGGTTTCCAAAGAATCTCTGCTGTATCTCGGATACTGGAATCACTTTCTTTCCAAGTTCCCCAGCCGAGGTTCCATGGAGAGACATAGTTTCCGTTTCGTCCAAGACTATTGGATTGAACAGCTACGTTGTCCTGAACCTGTCACCAGAAGCTTTGGTGCGACGGAACTTCTGGACGGGCCGAAGTCAGCTAAAGTTCCAGGCGACCCTTCTGAAGGCTAATTTCGATCAGCTCTATCGTGCTGTCTTCAACGCGCATTCAGCCTATCGACCGGCGGCCAAAACCACGAATTTATCTAATCAAGGAGACTCCTAAAATGGCAGTCCTCATCGACGAAAATACCAAAGTGATCTGTCAGGGCTTTACCGGCTCTCAGGGCACATTCCACAGCGAACAGGCCATCGCCTATGGCACCAAGATGGTCGGCGGCGTGACCCCCGGCAAAGGCGGGATGACACATCTTGACCTGCCCGTGTTCAACTCGGTCCACGAGGCCAAGCATGTGACCGAAGCCAATGCCAGCGTGATCTACGTGCCGCCGCCGTTTGCAGCGGATTCGATCCTCGAGGCGATTGATGCCGAGATGGAAGTGATCGTCTGCATCACTGAAGGCATCCCCGTTCTGGACATGATGAAGGTGAAACGTGCGCTGGAAGGATCGAACTCGCGCTTGATTGGCCCGAACTGCCCCGGTGTCATCACGCCCGACGCCTGCAAGATCGGCATCATGCCCGGCCACATCCACAAGCGCGGCTCGGTCGGCGTTGTGTCCCGTTCGGGTACCCTGACTTATGAGGCCGTCAAGCAGACCACCGATGTAGGTCTGGGCCAGTCCACCTGCGTCGGCATCGGCGGCGACCCGATCAAAGGCACCGAGCATATCGACGTGCTGGAATGGTTCCTGGGTGATGACGAAACCCAATCGATCATCATGATCGGTGAAATCGGTGGCTCGGCCGAGGAAGAAGCTGCACAGTTCCTGGCGGATGAGGCCAAGAAAGGCCGCAAGAAGCCCACGGCAGGGTTCATCGCGGGCCGCACGGCCCCTCCTGGCCGCCGCATGGGCCACGCGGGCGCCATCGTCGCCGGCGGCAAAGGCGGCGCCGAGGACAAGATCGAAGCCATGCGCTCGGCTGGTATTGTCGTGGCCGAAAGCCCGGCGCAGCTGGGTGAGGCTGTGCTGGAAGCCATCGGTTGACCAGAATTTGACTGCTTTGGGAGGAGCGGTAAACATGACTTTCGGCGAAGCCATTAAAACCTGTTTCTCCAAGTTTTTCACCTTTTCGGGCCGTGCCTCGCGGCCCGAATACTGGTTTTTTTTCCTGTTCATCGTGATCTGGAGCATCATTGCCGGGATCATCGACTGGCAGTTCTTCACTCAGGTCGCAGTGACTGAAACCGAAACATCCAAATCCGTCACGGCCACCTCAACAGGCCCGGTCCAAAGCATCGTCAGCCTGATCGTCTTTTTCCCGCATCTGGCCGTCGCGTGGCGGCGGATGCATGATACGGGGCGCAGCGGGCTTTATGCTCTGCTGCCGATCCTGCTGATCCTCGGTGCGCTGGCGGTTCTGATCTTTGGCATCGGCCTTGCCAGCCAGTTCCATGGCGGCACGTTGGATATCCTGTTCACCCGCGCAACTCTTCTTATTGTCATTCCGACACTTCTTGTCCTGTTTGTGTCGCCCCTCCTGGTTCTGTGGTGGCTGACCCGCCCCAGCGAACCAGGCACCAACCAATACGGTCCCAACCCATATGAGGTAGCCCAATGACCGAACACTCGCCCAACACCGCCTTTCATGCCTCAAGCTTCATGCAGGGGCATAATGCCGAATATCTGGAGCAGCTTTATGCCCAGTACACCGAGAACCCCGGTGCGGTCGACGCAGCCTGGGTCGAGTTCTTCAAGGCCATGGGCGATGACGCGCCGGATGTGCAGCGCGAGGCCGAGGGGCCTTCGTGGGCACGCAGCGATTGGCCTCCGATGCCTGCGGATGATCTGACCGGTGCGTTGACTGGCGAGTGGGCCGAGATCGACGCCAAGGCGGCAGGCAAGAAGATCAAGGGCAAGGCCGAAGCCAAGGGGGTCGAGGTCAGCGATGACCAGATCAAGCGCGCGGTGCTGGACAGCCTGCGGGCGCTGATGCTGATCAGGGCCTATCGTATCCGGGGCCATCTGGCAGCTGATCTGGACCCGCTGGGCATGCGCGCCGCCAGTACGCATCCCGAGCTGGACCCGAAGACTTACGGATTCACCGATGCTGACATGGATCGACCGATCTTTATTGACAACGTGCTGGGCCTGCAGATGGCCAGCATGCGCCAAATCGTCGAGATCGTGAAGCGGACCTATTGCGGCACCTTCGCGCTGCAATACATGCATATCTCGAACCCGGAAGAGGCCGCGTGGCTGAAGGAACGCATCGAGGGGTTCGGTAAGGAAATCGCCTTCACCAAGGAAGGCCGCAAGGCGATCCTGAACAAGATGGTCGAGGCCGAGGGGTTCGAGAAATTCCTGCATGTGAAATACATGGGCACCAAGCGGTTTGGTCTGGATGGTGGCGAGGCACTGATCCCCGCGATGGAACAAATCATCAAGCGCGGCGGCGCCTTGGGCCTCAGCGATATCGTCATCGGCATGCCACACCGGGGTCGTCTGAACATTCTGGCCAATGTGATGGGCAAGCCCTATCGCGCCATTTTCAACGAGTTTCAGGGCGGCAGCTTCAAGCCCGAAGACGTGGATGGATCAGGCGATGTGAAATATCACCTCGGCGCGTCAAGCGACCGAGAGTTCGATGGCAATAGCGTTCACCTTTCGCTGACCGCAAACCCAAGCCACCTTGAGGCGGTGAACCCAGTGGTTCTGGGTAAGGTCCGCGCCAAGCAGGACCAGTTGAACGACAAAGACCGCACCAAGGTGATGGGCATCCTCCTGCACGGTGATGCGGCCTTTGCCGGTCAGGGCGTTGTCGCCGAAGGCTTTGGCCTGTCGGGCCTGAAGGGGCACAAGACCGGCGGCACCATGCATATCGTGGTAAACAACCAGATCGGTTTCACCACCGCGCCACATTTCAGCCGTTCCAGCCCTTATCCCACGGATATCGCGCTGATGGTTGAAGCCCCCATCTTCCACGTGAATGGCGACGACCCCGAGGCGGTGGTGCATGCCGCCAAGGTGGCGACCGAGTTCCGCCAGAAGTTCCACAAGGACGTGGTGCTGGATATCTTCTGCTACCGCCGGTTTGGTCATAACGAGGGTGACGAACCCATGTTCACCAACCCGATCATGTACAAGAAGATCAAGACGCATAAGACCACGTTGTCGCTGTATACCGAGCGCCTTGTCAGGGACGGGCTTATCCCCGAAGGCGAGATTGAAGACATGAAGGCGGCCTTTCAGGCACATCTGAATGAAGAGTTCGATGCCGGGAAAGACTACAAGCCAAACAAAGCCGACTGGCTGGATGGGCGCTGGTCGCATCTGGACAAGCACAAAGACGAATACATGCGCGGTGAAACCGCAATTACACCAGAGACGCTGGCCGAGATCGGCACTGCTCTGACCAGCGCCCCCGAAGGTTTTGCGATGCACAAAACCGTGGGCCGGTTGCTGGACCACAAGAAACAGATGTTCGAAAACGGAACCGGCTTTGACTGGGCAACGGGCGAGGCTCTGGCGTTTGGCTCTCTGCTGACCGAAGGCTACCCTGTACGTTTGGCCGGACAGGACGCGACGCGTGGCACGTTCAGCCAACGCCATTCCGGATTTGTCCATCAGGAAACCGAGGAACGGTATTACCCGCTGAACAATATCCGCAAGGGCCAATCACATTATGACGTGATTGACTCGATGCTGTCCGAATACGCGGTGCTTGGGTTCGAGTATGGCTATTCACTGGCCGAGCCCAACGCGCTTGTTCTCTGGGAGGCACAGTTTGGCGATTTCGCCAACGGGGCGCAGATCATGTTCGATCAGTTCATCAGTTCGGGTGAATCGAAGTGGCTGCGGATGTCTGGTCTGGTCACGCTGCTGCCGCATGGGTTCGAAGGGCAAGGCCCAGAACACTCATCTGCACGGCTTGAGCGGTTTCTGCAAATGTGCGGTCAGGACAACTGGATCGTGGCGAACTGCACAACGCCTGCGAACTATTTCCACATCCTGCGCCGTCAATTGCACCGGACCTTCCGCAAGCCGCTTATCCTGGTGACGCCGAAGTCGCTGCTGCGCCATAAGCTGGCGGTCAGCAAGGCCGAGGAATTCACCACAGGCTCGAGCTTCCATAGGGTGCTGTGGGATGATGCTCAACAGGGCAACTCGGACACTAAACTGGTGGCAGATGACAAGATCAAGCGGGTCGTCATGTGCTCGGGCAAGGTCTATTTTGATCTGCTTGAGGAACGCGATGCGCGCGGCATCGACGACATCTACTTAATGCGGATCGAGCAATACTATCCTTTCCCTGCGCATTCGCTGATCAACGAGCTTGAGCGCTTCAAGGGGGCCGAGATGGTCTGGTGTCAGGAAGAACCCAAGAACCAGGGGGCTTGGACCTTTATTGAGCCCAATATCGAATGGGTTCTGACCCGCATTGGCGCAAAACACACCCGTCCGGTCTATGCCGGTCGCGCAACTTCGGCCTCGCCCGCGACGGGTCTGGCCAGCCAACACAAAGCCCAACAAGAAGCGCTGGTGAACGAAGCGCTGAGCATTGAAGGAAAGTAAACGATGACGATTGAAGTTCGTGTTCCCACGCTGGGCGAGTCTGTCACCGAAGCCACCGTTGCGACTTGGTTCAAAAAACCCGGCGATGCAGTCGCCGTAGATGAGATGCTATGTGAACTTGAGACCGACAAGGTCACGGTCGAGGTGCCCTCACCCGCTGCTGGCGTGATGGGTGAGATCGTTGCAGCCGAAGGTGAGACCGTGGGCGTCGATGCCCTGCTTGCCACGATAGCGGCGGGCGAAGGGGCTGCGCCTGCTCCAGCAGCGGCGGCCCCGGCCCCGGCGGCAGCGGCACCCGCAGCATCAGGCGGCAGTGTAGATGTGATGGTGCCGACATTGGGTGAATCCGTCACCGAGGCTACAGTCTCGACATGGTTCAAACAGGTCGGCGACAGCGTTGCACAGGATGAAATGCTGTGCGAACTGGAAACCGACAAGGTCTCGGTCGAGGTCCCTGCCCCGGCGGCAGGCGTTCTGGCTGAAATCGTTGCGCCTGAAGGCAGCACGGTCGATGCTTCTGCCAAATTGGCGGTGATCTCGGGCGCAGCCGCAGGTGCGGCAGCGGCTCCGGTGGCAGCCGTCGCCGCTCCGGCTGCAGCCAGCACAGGTAAAGACGTGTCCAACGCTCCATCGGCTGAGAAAGCGATGGCCGAAGCTGGTCTGTCTGCGGATCAAGTCACTGGCACCGGACGCGATGGTCGTATCATGAAAGGAGACGTGGCAAAGGCAGTTGCAGCAGCTACGGCCCCAGCGCCTGCGGCGGCTGTGCCCGCCCCCGCTGCCCAAGCTCCGCGCGCGCCTGTGGCTGCCGAGGATGCGAGCCGCGAAGAGCGCGTGCGCATGACCCGTCTGCGCCAGACCATCGCCAAGCGCCTGAAGGACGCGCAGAACACCGCCGCGATCCTGACCACCTATAACGAGGTGGACATGACCGAGGTGATGGCCCTGCGCAACCAGTACAAGGACCAGTTCGAGAAGAAGCATGGCGTACGTCTGGGCTTTATGTCCTTTTTCACCAAGGCCTGCTGTCATGCGCTGAAAGAAGTGCCCGAAGTGAATGCCGAGATCGACGGCACTGACATCGTCTACAAGAACTTCGTGCATATGGGTGTGGCCGCAGGTACGCCGCAAGGGCTGGTGGTTCCAGTCATCCGGGATGCGGACTCGATGTCTTTCGCAGCGATCGAGAAAGCCATCGCCGAAAAGGGCAAGCGCGCCCGTGATGGTAAACTCTCGATGGCGGAAATGCAGGGCGGCACTTTCACGATCTCGAACGGAGGCGTCTACGGCTCGCTGATGTCTTCACCGATCCTGAACCCGCCGCAATCGGGCATTCTGGGCATGCACAAGATCCAGGATCGTCCCATGGTCATCAATGGTGAGATCAAAATCCGCCCGATGATGTATCTGGCGCTGTCCTATGATCACCGTATTGTGGACGGCAAGGGTGCTGTGACATTCCTTGTCCGCGTAAAAGAGGCGCTGGAAGACCCGCGCCGTCTGCTGATGGATCTGTAAGATGGCGACTCATGTACTGTGGCAAGCCGATGTGGCCGATTTCGATGCCTGGCTGAAAGTGTTCCGCGAGGATCAACCGATGCGCAAGGCCGCGGGTATCCGCGACCTGCATGTCTGGCGCGATCCAGATCAGCGGGATCATGCGATAGCGATGTTCGAGGTTATGAATCTGGATAAGGCCAAAGCCTTTTTTGGGTCCGAAGAACTGGCGATGCACCATGAACGCGGCGGCATTGCACATATATCAATCAAGCTGCTGGAACCCGTTTGAAATATAGGTACCCGACCCGCCATACCGGATCGGGACGCTGCCGGATCAGCCGGTCGATTTAGGAGAATGTAATGGCAAATTATGACGTCATCGTAATCGGCGCCGGACCAGGCGGCTATGTCTGCGCCATCCGTTGCGCCCAACTGGGCCTTAAAACCGCAGTTGTCGAGGGGCGCGAGACGCTGGGTGGGACTTGCCTGAACGTGGGCTGCATCCCCTCGAAAGCATTGTTGCATGCCAGCCATCAGTTGCACGAAGCCGAACACAACTTTGCAAAGATGGGTCTGAAGGGGAAGTCACCTTCGGTCGATTGGAAGCAGATGCAGGCCTACAAGGACGAGGTCATCGATGGCAACACCAAGGGCATCGAGTTTCTGTTCAAGAAGAACAAGATCGATTGGCTGAAAGGCTGGGGCTCAATCCCTGCTGCGGGCAAGGTCAAGGTTGGTGATGAGGTCCATGAGACCAAGAACATCATTATCGCTTCGGGCTCTGAGCCATCGGCACTGCCTGGCGTCGAGGTTGACGAAAAGGTCGTGGTGACTTCGACCGGCGCGTTGTCTCTGGGCAAAGTTCCCAAGAAAATGATTGTGATCGGTGCCGGTGTGATCGGGCTTGAATTGGGCTCAGTCTACAGCCGTTTGGGCGCAGAGGTGACGGTGATCGAATTCCTCAAGGAAATCACGCCGGGTATGGACCCCGAGGTTCAGAAGACTTTCCAGCGCATCCTGAAGAAACAGGGTTTGAAGTTCGTCATGGGCGCTGCGGTGCAAAAGACCGAAGCCACCAAGACCAAAGCCAAGGTAACGTACAAGCTGCTCAAGGATGACAGCGAGCACGTCATCGATGCTGATGCCGTGCTGGTGGCCACCGGGCGCAAGCCCTATTCGGAGGGTCTGGGGCTGGATGCTTTAGGCGTCGAGATGACCCCGCGCGGCCAGATCAAGGTCGGCAGTGATTGGCAGACCAACGTGCCGGGCATCTACGCCATCGGCGACGTGACCGAAGGCCCGATGCTGGCCCACAAGGCTGAAGACGAGGGCATGGCCGCAGCCGAGCAGGTTGCAGGCAAGCATGGTCATGTGAACTATGGTGTCATTCCGGGGGTCATCTACACTTGGCCCGAGGTGGCCAATGTGGGTGAGACCGAAGCGACACTCAAAGAACAGGGCCGCGCCTACAAGGTCGGCAAATTCATGTTCATGGGCAATGGCCGGGCCAAGGCGAATTTCGCAGCCGACGGGTTCGTCAAGATTCTGGCAGACAAAGAAACCGATCGCATTCTGGGCGCGCATATCATCGGCCCCGCGGCCGGAGACCTGATCCACGAGGTTTGCGTCGCCATGGAATTCGGCGCATCAGCCGAAGATCTGGCCCTGACCTGTCACGCTCACCCGACCTATTCCGAAGCAGTGCGCGAGGCGGCGCTCGCCTGTGGTGACGGGCCAATTCATAGCTGACCCAACCTGAGCAGGTCCTCTACCTAGTCTCCTTGAGCGGCACCCCGTGTCGCTCAAAACCATTTGCGGCAGGTGATCAGACGCGGTTTACTGACTCCATTGCTTTTGGAAAGGAAGTCAGATGAGCGTCAGTTTACAGGTGATCTATCCCATAGGTACAGAAACACATTTCGATTTCGACTATTATGTCGACACACATCTTCCGCTTGTCGGCGAGCACATGGGGTCACATATCGAACGTACAGTCGTAACCAAAGGCATTGCGGGAGGCCCTGAAGCGCCAGCAGGTCATTACGCGATCGCAACGATCATGTTTGAAGATCAGGACGCCATGAACGACGCTATGTCAAAGGCAGGCCCTGTCCTGGCCGATCTGCCAAACTTCACCAATGTCAAACCGCAGATGCTGATCGGTGAGGTGATCGGCTGAATCAGAGCCATGTTTACCTACCACATGGTTTTTGCGGCGCGGGCACCCCATTCCTGATCATATTGCGCGCCGCCTTCTTCTCCTGACGTCATCTCCGAGAGGATCTCGCCGACGGTTGGCAGCCCATCGGATTCATCCCGCCCGCTCCATGTTTGCGCGCGCATCAAGGCGCGGGCACATTGGGTGTAGATTTCGGAAATTTCGATCACGATGACGGTCGCGGGGCGCTTCCCGTTTTTCTCGAACCGGGCGCGCAGGGCTTCATCAGCAGTCAGTTGAGCGTTACCATTTACCCGAACCACATTGTTCGAACCGGGCACCATGAACAACAATGAGACGCGTGGATCGAGTACGATATTTCGCAGGGAATCCAAGCGGTTGTTTCCCCGCCAATCCGGCAGTGCCAGGGTGCCTTGGTCCAGTTCCAACACAACTGGCCCTTCATCTCCACGCGGGCTGCCATCGACACCTTCGGAGCCGACGGTGCTGAGGATACACAGGCGTGAGGCCATAATCCATTTGCGGTAGAGCGGTGTTAGCCGCCGCGCCACTTTGCGTATGGAGGCTGCGCCGGGTGTGCCATACAGAGCCTCAAGGGCAGTGATATCCTTAACGAATTCCATCCGGGTCAAACCCCACTTCTCGCATCAGTTCGTTGGACCGTGTCTCAATCACGTTTTCCAGCCGTTCCAGAAAGTCATTCCGCGCAACGCCGGGTTCGATTGGATTTAGGAAATCGACAATCGCCGTGCCGGGCTTGCGCATGACACCGGTTCTGGGCCAGAAGACGCCCGCATTTGTGGCAACGGGTACGCACGGGAACCCGAGCCCTTCATACAGAACCGCCGTTCCAACCTTGTAGGGCTTGTGCACCCCAGGCGCGACGCGCGTACCTTGCGGGTAGATCACCAACTGACCGGGTTCGCTGAACTCGCGGGCGACATCCTTGACCATCTTCGCAACCGCCGCCCCGCGTTTGCCGCGATTGACCGGGATACATCCCAGACGGCGCGCATACATTCCGATAACCGGCGTCCACAGAAGCTCTCGCTTCATGATGAATTTGCCGTGTGGGATGGCGTCGAAGATTATGATGATGTCCAGAAACGACTGGTGCTTGGCGCCGATCACAACCTCGCCATGTGGGACTTCCCCGCGCACTTCGCAGCGAATACCAACCATCCAGCGGGCCAACCACTTGGTTGTGCGCGCATAGGTTTTGCATGCTCGCAATGCGCCACGCTTGGCGAACAGCGCATAGGGGGCAAAGACAAGCCCCAGCACCAGCATCCAGGCATAGATGGTGATCATAAAGATCAGCGACCGGACCCATTGAATAGCCATGAACATCACGAAAGCTCCTTCAACTTGCGCTGCGCGGCTGACCATGTGGCCAGAAACGCAACGGCCGCGCCCAATACCGGGATCAGCACGGGCAGGATCCAACCGATACCCTGAAACCCAAGGCCAGTGAGAAAACCACCCGCATCCGAGGCTTCAGGGAGCAACAATACACCCGTCATACCCAGCAAGGTGCCAACCGCTGCCCCAAACAGCGCCCGGAACGTAAAGCGGCGCACGAACGCTCCGGCGATGAACCGGTCCCGCGCGCCGACCTGACGCAGAACCTCGATTATCTGCGCGTTGGCGGCAAGCGAGGCGTTGGCGGCAAGCGTGATCATGGCGGCAGTGGCGCCACCGATCAGCAGGATCGAAATCCAGCCCAGACGCCGCAGTGAATTGGCCGCATCAACCAATGGCTCGCGCCAGCGAGTGTGATCATCCAGCACTGCGCCCGGCACCTCAGCCCCTAGCCGCAGCCGCAGGCCAGCCGCATCAAGACCCTGCTCACCTTCGATAATCTCTATCAGCTGCGGGATTGGTAAAGTGTCCAGAGGCAAGTCCGGTCCGAACCAGGGTGACAGCAGTGTGGCCTGCTCTTCGCTCGTCAACGCGCGAGCCGAAGCCACACCCGGCGTTTGCTGGAGGACATTCAAAGCAGCCTCGGTTTGCGCCGCACGTTGATCTGCAGGGGCATTGATCCGCAAGGTCGCTGCCCCCGCCAACTCTGAAGCCCAACGATCCGCCACACGGCCCGAGGCTAACGAAAGAGCCAGCGCAAAAACCGCCAGAAAGGCCATTGCACCAGACACGAACAGGGTCAATTGCGCCGTAAAGCCCGTGGGTGGCACCACCCGGTCGGCGCGGCTGTCACGGCGCAGCAAATTGCTGATCGTGCCCTTGCTCATAGATCCGCCCCCGCAAGCTGCACCCGGCGCTGCGCGATACGCAGAACGCGAGCCTGAACCTGGCTTTTGGCGGCGCGGATCAGGCTTAGGTCATGGGTGGCGATCAGCACGGTTTTTCCCATCCTGTTCAATTCAACCAGCAGGCGCAGAAGTCGTTGCGACATCTCCCAGTCCACATTGCCGGTGGGTTCATCCGCAAGCACCACATCGGGCGATAGAATGACTGCGCGGGCCAATGCGGCACGCTGGCGTTCGCCCCCCGATAGTTCAGGCGGGTGCGCCTCAAGCCTGCTGCCAAGCCCGACCCAGCCCAGCAGTTCGGTCAGATCGTCCTGCTGCCCATTTTCAGAGCGCCCCGAGACCATCAGCGGCAACGCGACATTCTCGGCCAGCGTCATGTGATCCAAAAATCGGCAATCCTGATGCACCACGCCAATTCGGCGGCGCAGCAGCGCCATCTGATCACGGTCCATGCGGGCGATATCCTCGCTAAAGGCCATCAACCTGCCCGAGGTTGGCAACAACGCGCCATAACAGAGTTTCAGCAATGTGGTCTTGCCCGCACCCGAAGGCCCGGTCAGAAAGTGGAACGATCCGGGCTGCAATTGCAGCGAAACATCGCTTAGCAACTCACCACCGCCGTAGGTATAGCTGATATTCTCCAGCTCGATCACGCCTGCCCCCTTTGTTCTGCTCACCTCTTGCCCGAGCGCAGCGGTGGATTCAATGCCTTGGGCGGGGCCAATTGGCGACACTTGGCCCGCGAAACCGAAAACACGCTTTGCTGTTGGGTCTTAACGGAATATCATCCCTGAAAAAACTATTATCAGGCCAGCCTTGAAGGCCAGGAGGCAGAATGCGTTTAACGTGTCCGAATTGCAGCGCCCAGTACGAAGTCCCGGACGAAGTGATCCCCGAGGACGGGCGCGAAGTTCAATGCTCGGCTTGCGAAGAGACCTGGTTTCAGGAAAAGTATCCAGTCGCCAGCAAAGCAGAGCCGGAAGCGAAATCTGCGACTGCAATCCAGGCAGCCTTTGCCGAACCGGAAGATGTTAAGTCAGAGGATGCGCCAGAACCCGATGCGGCCAAGGCCGAGCCAGAAAAGGTTAAGGCAGAAGACATACCAGAACCCGATGCGCCCGAGGAATTGAGTGTTGGAAACGTAGACCCAGCGGTATCCAGCATCCTCAAGGAAGAGGCTGCACGCGAGGCAGAGCTGCGCGAGCGTGAAGGCAGCAATCTGGAAAGCCAACCTGATCTGGCATTGGATCCGCCTGAGGAGCCCAAGGTCAAACCGAAACGGCCCTCGGCCACTGAAACCGCAGCTGACGCAGGTCAGAAAGATGAGCTGCCGGATGTTGAGGCGATCAACTCGGGTCTGCGCAGCGACTTGACATCGGACGAAGCTGAAGCCGTTGCTCCGGCCCGCAAATCCGGTGGGTTTCTGCGTGGCTTTGCCTTGATCATTATCATCGGCGTCATTCTGTTTCTGATATATGGAAACGCCAATCAGATCAGCGAGGCGGTTCCTCAGGCTGATCCGATGCTGAAATCATATGTCTCACTGGTTGATCAAGCGCGCCTTTGGCTTGAGACACAGACCGGGGGCGCAGGGCAGAACTAGAACCTTTCGAGCAATCGCTTGAGGTATTCCAACTCGATCTGAGGCCGATCCTGTTCACCGGTCCTACGGCGGATTTCATCCAGCAACTCGCGCGCACGGCGATATACATCTTCGCCTTGCAGCAAGTTGTCGTCGGTCGAGATTGATCCCGCGGAACCTGGCGTACGACCCAATGGATCGCGGTTATCGGCCTGCATGTCGCCGGCCTCGGTCCCTTGACCCGGCTGGTTCTGCTGGTTCTGCGCCAGGGCTTCGCCCAGTGAACGCATGCCTTCGCGCAGGGCTTCCATCGCCTCGGATTGACGGTCAATCGCCTCGGCCAGATCATCGCTGCGCAAGGCGTCTTCGGCGTCGTCCATGGCCCGGCCCGCACGGCCCAATGCTTCGCGCGCAGCGTCGCCTTCGGGTGTACCACCGCCGGGCAGACCCTGTTGCTGCCGATTCAACTCATCCCGCAGCGCCTGCTGCCGATCCGCCAGTGACCCCTGACCTTGCTGGCCTTCACCAGCCTCATCCTGACCCTGGCCCTGGCCGCCCTGGCCTTCATGGCTCTGGCCGCGTCCCAGACCACCGTTGCGACCCTCATTGCCCTGACTTTCGCCCGCTTGCGCACCGGGGTTGAACTGTTCCTGCAGGTCGCGGAATGCCTGATCGCTGAGGCCCTGTTGTTCGCGCAGGGTTTCTGCCAGCCCTTCCATAGCCTGCTGTCCTTCGGACTGGCCACCTTGGCCCTGCCCTTGTGTGACGCGCATGTTTTCCATCATTTGCTGGAACTCTTCCAATGCCTGCTGCGCCTCGGCCATGCGGCCTTGTTCCATGAGCTCCTGAATGCGGTCCATCATTCGCTGCAGGTCATCCTGCGACATCTGCAGGGTTTCGCCGTTCTGGCCCTGCTGTCCTTGCTGCGTCTCACCGTTTTCCTGCGCCAGACGCTGGAGTTGCCGCATGTAATCCTGTGTCGCTTCGCGCAGCTCCTGCATCAGTTCGGCAATCTCTTCGTCGCTGGCACCGTTCTGCATCGCTTCGGTCAGACGCTCCTGCGCACGGCGCATCCGTTCCAGTGCGTCGGCCAGCGTGCCATCCTCGATCAGAACCGCCAGATCCCACAGTGCTTGCGCAATTTCTTCCTGCTGTTTGACGTTCAGTGCGCTGTATTTGTCGAAGGTCTCCAGCCGCCGCAGGATCACACGCAGACGCAGATACGCTGTATCTGAGCGGAACAGGTCCTCGGGTAGGTGCGAAACCGCGCGCAGCAATTGCGATACACGCAGCGCGTTTTCGCGCGACCAGAGCAGATCGCGCCGCTGTTCGATCACCGCAGCAGCCAATGGGTCAAAGAACCTACGGGCGGGCAGTTCTGTCAGATAAGGTTCTGCCACCGTCTCTTGATCCGCCGCATCGATGGCCATGAGGGTTATTTTCACTGGCAAATGTGCCCAAGGGTGCTGCGAGAAATCCTCGATCAAGTCTTCGGTGAAATCGGTCCGATCGCCTGTAATCGGCATTGGCAACTCGACCGTAATGATCTCGCGCGGTTCTGGCTCGGTCGCAAGACCGAATTGACGGTTGACCGCTAGCAGGTCCAATTCGATCCGGGCTGTGCCGGAGACGATTCCATAGTCATCCGCAGCAGCGAAGGGCAGCTTCATCTGTCCGCCAGCCTCTGATTGCGCCACTCCTGCCGTCGCGATCCTGGGCGCAGTGTCTGGAAGGATCTCAAGCGCCCAATCGCGCCCGGCCGGGCCATCGATCCGCATCTGACCCGAGCGTTCGGCAACAAATTCCTGTTCCGGTTCTGTCGCGGCTTCGGTGCCCAGAGGTGTCGAAGATTCTGTCAGGCTGTGCGCGCCGACCTCGCCATAAAATCGAAGCGTGATGCGGCTGCCTTTAGGCACCGTCAACGTCGGATCGGTCTGATCGGCAAGGTAGAGCGTTGGCCGCCCGGTGTAGCGCGGCGGTTCAATCCAACCCTCCCAAGTCGGGCCCTGCCCCGCCTGAGCGGTCCCCGGCGTCATGTCAGCGACCGAGCCTATCCGCCAGAACGAGCCGAACAGAGCCGCAACGACGAGTGCCAATAAGGCAGCATAACGAAGCGCATAGGGATCGCGAGACGCCAGCCGCAAGTCGGGTTTCACCGGATCGGCCTTTGATGCACGATCTGCCATGCGCGTCTGGTGCGCATGCCACAGTGCCACCGAATCCGCATCCATCGCACCGATTGCCTGATCGTCCATCAGTGCTTGTATCGGGCGTCCGGGCAGGGTTTCATCCAGCCGAACCAGCGCCTCGGCCCGGGTCGGCAGGTGGAACCGTCTGATTCCCAAAACCGCTGTCGCAATTAAAGCAATCAATCCGACCGCAGCAGAAATCCAAACGGCTTCAATGCGCACAAGATCGTGCAGACCCAGCATCAGGGCGGCCAGCAGCGCCATAAGAATAGAAAAGAACGGCCAGAAGGCGCGCATCACCTGCTCAGCCAGCATACCCCCGTGCGTCAGCCACAGGGACAGTCTTGGAATTGGCAAGCTCTGGTTGTCGCGCAAGGCGGGCCTCCTGATCGGCCCGACGCGCCTATCGCGTCAAAGCCACTCTGGTATGGTATCGCGGTTTATGATTTCGTCAAAGCTTGGGCGTTCACGAATTACGGCAAATTGATCCCCGTTCACCAGAACCTCAGGGATTAGGGGCCGCGTATTGTATTCGCTGGACATGACAGCACCGTAGGCACCTGCACTGCGGAATGCGATAAGATCGCCCGATTTCAAAGCCGGCATGTTGCGTTGTTTTGCAAAGGTATCCCCGGATTCACAGACCGGACCAACGATATCATACGGGCGCTGTTCGACCCCTGCGGCAGGTTCTTCGACCGCCACTATATCATGATACGCCTCATACATCGCGGGGCGGATCAGGTCGTTCATCGCGCCATCGAGGATCAGGAAATCGCGGTCTTCGCCGGATTTAACATAGATGACCTTGGACACCATCAGACCCGCATTGCCAGCGATCAGCCGACCGGGCTCAATCTCGATCTCGCAGCCCAGATGGCCCAGTGTTTTCTTGACCATCGCACCATATTCAACCGGCAGCGGCGGCGCGTCGTTGGAACGGGCATAGGGAATACCCAAGCCACCGCCCAGATCAAGGCGGCGGATGTTATGTCCCTCAGCGCGCAGACGCTCGGTCAGCTCAGCAACCTTGTTATAAGCCAGCTCAAACGGCTCCAACTCGGTTAGTTGTGAGCCGATATGGACGTCGATCCCAATCACCTCCAACCCCGGCAGGCTGGCGGCCAGCGCATAAACCTCGGACGCGCGCGAGATCGGGATGCCGAACTTGTTTTCAGATTTGCCGGTGGCAATCTTGGCGTGGGTCTTTGCATCCACGTCCGGGTTCACCCGGACGGTGATCGGCGCAACCTTGCCCAATTCTTGTGCAACCGCGTTAATCACCTGCATTTCGGGTTCAGATTCGACGTTGAACTGACGAATGCCACCAGTCAGAGCGGTGCGAATCTCATCCGCCGTTTTGCCGACGCCCGAAAAGACGATCTTGTCTCCGGGCACGCCCGCGGCTTTGGCGCGCAGATATTCCCCGCCCGAAACCACATCCATTCCCGCACCTGCCTGCGCCAGCGTCTTCAGGATCGCCTGATTGCTGGCCGCCTTCATCGCATAGCAAACAAGGTGATCGGTACCCTCAAGCGCGTCATCGAACAGCTTGAAATGCCGCTGCAGCGTCGCCGTCGAATAGACATAGAACGGGGTTCCGACCGCGGCTGCGATTTCGGAGATTGGCACATCCTCGGCGAAAAGCGCGCCGTCGCGGTAGAGAAAATGATCCATGCCTGCGCGCTTAGACCAAAAGAGGTATGTGGATCAAATGATTCCGGTAGCGTTGTGGTCACCGTCGCGGTTCAGAACGTCTTTGACGCGCCAACCCTCGCATATCCTGAAACCGAGACCCCGGACCCGCTAGGTGCGGCCGTTGGTTCCGTTCGGGGTGCGCCTGACGGGTCGCAAGCTGCAAGTACGGCGAGGCAGAGGATCAGGCCGGCAGGTCTCATGCATTTTCTCTTTGTCATTCAGGACGTGTCAGATGCAGATGGGTGTGCAATCGGTAAATTGCAATTTTGGAGTTCAGAGCCCCAGATAAACACCCAGCCCACCGCGTCTGAGACCAACTCCAACACCGCCATAGGTGCCGCTGCTGCCTACGCCGACGCTTGCGCTCATGGTGGGCTGTATGGGTTCGCCATCGGCACCACACCCGGCCAAGGCCGCTGCGACCGCAATCAATAGCACCACCCGTCGTATCTGCATTACACCAGCGCCTTCCATCGCTTGATCTGGGCCCGCACCTGATCCGGTGCGGTGCCGCCATAGGATTGGCGAGAGTTTACCGAATTTTCGACGGTAAGAACAGAATAGACGTCGTCGGTGATGTCCGCGTGGACAGATTGCATATCCTCCAGCGTCAGATCCGGTAGGTCGCAGCCCTTGCTTTCAGCCATGGCCACCAGCGATCCAGTCACATGGTGCGCGTCGCGGAAGGGCAGGCCCAGCACGCGGACCAACCAGTCGGCTAGGTCGGTCGCAGTTGAAAAGCCAGACCCGGCAGCGGCAGCCAGGCTTTCGCGATTGGCGGTCATGTCCTTGACCATGCCTTCCATCGCAGCAAGTGCCAGCATCCAGTTATCTGCCGCATCAAATACCTGCTCTTTGTCTTCCTGCATGTCCTTGGAATAGGTCAGCGGCAGCCCCTTCATCACCATCATCAGGCCAGTATTCGCACCAAATATGCGGCCAACCTTGGCACGGATGAGCTCAGCTGCATCGGGGTTCTTCTTTTGCGGCATGATTGATGAACCAGTCGAGAAGCGATCAGACAGTGATACAAACCGGAATTGGGCCGAGGACCAGATTACCAGTTCCTCGGCAAAGCGCGACAAGTGCATGGCGCAAATCGAGGCGGTCGACAGGAACTCCAATGCGAAATCGCGGTCGCTGACAGCGTCCAGTGAATTGGCTGCGGGGCGGTCGAAGCCCAGCGCCTCAGCTGTCATCTGGCGGTCGATTGGGAAAGAGGTCCCGGCCAACGCGGCTGCGCCCAAGGGGGATTCGTTCATCCGGGCACGGGCGTCGCGCACGCGGGACAGATCGCGACCAAACATCTCGACATAGGCCATCATGTGGTGGCCCCATGTCACCGGCTGCGCGGTTTGCAAATGGGTGAAACCGGGCATGACCCAATCCGCCCCGGCCTCGGCCTGCGCCAAAAGCGCGCGGATCAGGGCCAGCAGGCCCGTCTCGGCGGCGTCCAACTGATCACGGACCCAGAGCTTGAAATCGGTCGCCACCTGGTCATTTCGCGACCGGCCCGTGTGCAGACGGCCTGCGGGCTCTCCGATCACCTCTTTCAGTCGCGCCTCGACATTCATGTGAATGTCTTCCAGCGCAGTCGAGAACTGAAATTCTCCGTTCTGAATTTCTGACAAAACGGTGAGCAGGCCTTCCCGAATGGCGTGCGCATCACTATCAGTAATAACGCCTGTGGCAGCCAGCATGGCGGCATGGGCGCGCGAGCCTGCGATGTCCTGGGCTGCCATCCGCTGATCGAACCCGATCGAGGCATTTATCGCCTCCATGATCGCGTCTGGACCAGCGGCAAAGCGGCCGCCCCACATCTGGTTCGAAGATTGATCGGTCATGAAAGAAAACCCGGAGTTGATATGCGCCTGTTACGTCTGATCCCCCTTTATATGGCCCTAGCGCTGGGTGCAAACGCCGCTTTGGCAACAGATGCGGCAACGCTTGGCCCATTGCGTGAGGGCAGCCTGAAGCGGCTGATCCTGCATAGTGAGCCCAAGCCGGTCAAAGTGGTCGATTTTGAACTAGAAGATGATGGCGGCACCGGATCGCTGGCCGACTACAAAGGCAAGTATGTGCTGCTGAACTTCTGGGCCACATGGTGTGCGCCGTGCCGCAAAGAAATGCCTCAGATCGCTGAACTGCAACAGGAGTTTGGCGGTGACAAATTCGAGGTTCTGACCCTGGCGACCGGTCGCAACACACCTGCCGGGATCAAGAAGTTCTTTGACGAAAACGGCATCGACAACTTGCCGCGTCATCAGGATCCGAAACAGGCGGTTGCACGCGAAATGGGAGTGATTGGCCTTCCGATCACTGTGATCATCGACCCCGATGGCAATGAGATCGCACGCCTGATCGGTGATGCAGAATGGAACTCAGACAGTGCCAAGGCGATAATTTCAGCGCTTGTCGAAGGCAATAGCTGAGGTCCCGCGCGCTCTTGCAGAAAATCTGTGTTAGAATGAGACCGGCCCCAACGGGCCGGTTTTCGTTTGCGACCGGAAGAAAGGGAGACTCCGATGAAACCGGTAGTTCTGTTGATTGGGCGGTTGCCGAATGTAATCGGCAACGTGGCACAACAACTGGATCACCTGCCGATTCAGTGGCTGGGCGCGCATGATCAGGATGAGGTGCGGCGGCAGCTGGACGCGGAACCGCGCATCGCCTGTGCGATCATGGGCGCGGGCCTTGATGACAAGATACGCGGAGAAATGGTTGGCATCATCGCCGCGCGAAGGCCCGATATCTGCATCCATCTCAAAGATCGGGCCTCTGGCCCTGACGGGTTAATGCCGTTTGTCGCGCGCATCGTCCAGCATGAGATTCTGGAAAGCCTGGAAAGCGGCTGACGCCACGCCACCTTTGACAGACAAATCGCCCGCTTGCAGGTTATCTGCAGGAGGATGGAATGCCGCTGGAAATACTATTGATCCTCGTCGTCGGCGGCATTGCCGGGGTCGCCTTGCTGCTGCATCTGACGGGCAAGTCACGCTTGCAAGTGCTGACGCCCGAGACAGCGCACGAACAGTGGCTGCGTCACTTTCCAGATGATTCCATCATTGACGTAACCGTTGCCCATGATGGTCACGCCGCCCTTATCCGAACCGAAACCGGAGCCGGTCTGCTGTGGTCCTTTGGTGCCGATACCGTGGCCCGCCATTTGCGAGATTTCGATTGGCTGGATCATCCCGAAGGCTTTGAAGTCCTGTTCCACGATTTCAGCACTCCTCGGGTCATCGTCCACCTTGATGAGACCGAACGCCAGCACTGGCAAAATCTGATGGATCCCGCATGACCGATCACATGAGTTTTCCTGACGCGGTGCAATGGGCCGTGCCCTTCTTCATCGCGGCCATTCTGGCCGAATTCCTTTGGATCGCGATCAAAGGCCGGGGCGGTAGGTACGAAACCCGCGATGCCTTGACCTCGCTGATCATGGGGGCAGGCAATATCGCCTCGGGTTTTTTGCTGGGCTTCATCGCATATGCGTTTTTCATGTGGCTGTCGCAGATCACACCGCTCAACCTAGGGACCTCGATCCCGGTCATCATCTTGTGCTTTGTACTGGACGATCTGCGGTATTACTGGGTGCACCGCTTTGGGCACCGCATTCGCTGGGTCTGGGCCAGTCATGTGAACCACCACAGCTCACAGCATTACAACCTGACAACGGCGCTGCGGCAGACCTGGACCTATACATTCACCTTCATGATGGTGGTACGTGCGCCGCTAATCTTACTAGGCTTTCACCCGGCGATGGTGCTGTTCGTCGGAGGTCTGAACCTGATCTACCAATTCTGGATCCATACCGAAGCGATCGGCAAAATGCCGCGCTGGTTCGAAGCCGTCATGAATACGCCCAGTCACCACCGCGCCCATCATGGGCGAAATGCGCGATATCTTGATTGCAACTATGCGGGTGTCTTTAACATCTGGGACAAGATGTTCGGCACATTTGTCCCCGAGCAAGAAGATGACAAGGTCGACTATGGGCTTGTCCACAATATCGGCACGTTCAATCCGCTGCGCGTGGCGTTTCATGAATGGGTTGGAATCTGGCGGGACGCCACCCAACCGGGCCTGTCCTTGCGCCAACGTCTGGCTTATTGTTTTGCCCCTCCGGGCTATAGCCACGATGGAAGCCGCGACAATTCCCAACAGATCAAGGCCAAGCACCTTGTCCGCCATCCGCAAGATCACGGCACACCGGGATTCGAGCAGTTCGGCACCAAATCACCTGCTTCCACAGCCAAGCGGGCCTAGGTCTCAAAAAGACCTTTTCTTTGCTTGAAATTTGGCACAAGCGCTCCATATCCCCTGAGATGTTTTAAGAGTGCATTTCCGGAGGTCCGCATGTCAAAGCTGATGAGAATTTCTACGATCACAGGTTTGCTGGGCCTCGTCATCACAATGACCGCCGCACTCAACGGAGCAATGCCCGCGCTATTGGGGCTGGGATTTGTCATGGCCGCGCTGGGACTTTTAGGAGCGCTTATCGGTGCAGCTGCTTCGCTGCGTCATGCATGGCAATCAACACACTGATCTTCCGCCCCACCACCTGCGATAAAATTTTGAGCGTTAACCCCGGTTTTACCTGTCTTCCCTGAAACTGGCCCCGGCCAAAATCATCGGGATCAGGGGAACGGTACGTCATGGGAAACAGGAAACGCGCAGACCTGCCCGAGGGATCGGACGACCCTTTGAGCGCCGCCGTCACTTCACGGGATCGATCGGTGGTACAGATGGCGACCGAAGCCGTAAAGCATAGACAATGCAGGCTGGCGTTCCAGCCTGTCGTTCAAGCACATCCTCCTCAGGGAATCGCGTTCTACGAAGGGTTCATCCGTGTATTGGATGAAACCGGCCGCGTCATCCCCGCGCGCGAGTTCATGCCACAGGTTGAGAACACGCCAATTGGCCGGGACCTTGATTGCGTCGCGCTTGAAATGGGGCTGCGCACTCTGATCCGCAACCCTGGCATCCGCCTGTCGATCAACATGTCCGCGCGGTCCATCGGTTATTCCAACTGGTCGCGTGTGCTGGATAGGTTTCTGAAAAAAGACGCAAGCTTGGGCGAAAGGTTGATTCTGGAAATCTCAGAATCTTCGGCGATGCAGGTGCCCGAACTGGTGGTAGATTTCATGGATCGCCAACAAGCCCGCGGTATCGCCTTTGCGCTGGATGATTTTGGGGCCAGTAACTTTGGCTTTCGCCACTTTCGTGAATTTCTGTTCGATGCCGCCAAGATCGATGGGCAGTTCATCAGGGGCATCAGCAGCAATCCCGACAATCAATCGCTGGCGCGCGCACTGATTGCAGTTGCGCGGGAATTCGAAATTCTTGTTACCGCCGAATCGGTCGAAAGTGACGAAGATGCTCATTTCCTGATCGCAAACGGTGTCGATTGTCTGCAGGGCTTCCTATATGGGGCGCCTTCAGTCACTCCGCCCTGGAGCTCGGAAAAAGCCGCAAAAACGGGCAGTTGATAGCAGCTGGTCGCGCGGAACACCGCCAAGGCTCACTCTGAGACAAGCTGTCCGTTGCTGCAGATGCAGCATTGCGTTATTGCAGAAGATGCTTGAGCGGGGGATCACGAGGCGCTCTTGCACCCGGAGAAGACTTCTCCTCAAACCGCGCCGTCAGATTTCCCACAGGACCATGACGGTAAAGGATTGACTTTATGACCAACGTAGTAATCGCATCCGCCGCACGTACGGGCGTCGGTAGCTTTAGCGGTTCGTTTGCGAACACCCCCGCACATGATCTGGGCGCTGCCGTCCTTGAAGCAGTTGTCGAACGTGCCGGGATCGACAAGGGCGAAGTAAGCGAAACCATCATGGGCCAGGTCCTGACTGCCGCCCAAGGTCAGAACCCAGCGCGCCAGGCGCATATAAATGCGGGCCTGCCGCAGGAAAGCGCGGCTTGGGGCATCAACCAGGTCTGCGGTTCGGGTCTGCGTGCTGTTGCTCTGGGTGCACAGCATATCCAATTGGGCGATGCCGACATCGTTGCGGCTGGTGGACAAGAAAACATGACCCTGTCGCCCCATGCCGCCGCCCTGCGCGCCGGTCATAAGATGGGTGACATGAAATACATCGACACGATGATCCGCGATGGTCTGTGGGATGCCTTCAACGGCTATCACATGGGTCAAACGGCTGAGAACGTCGCCGAGAAATGGCAGATCAGCCGCGATATGCAGGATGAATTTGCGGTCGCCTCGCAAAACAAAGCCGAAGCGGCCCAGAACGCTGGCAAGTTCGCCGATGAAATCGTGCCCTTCACCATCAAGACCCGCAAGGGCGACATCGTGATGGACAAGGACGAATACATCCGCCACGGCGCGACAATCGAAGCCATGGGCAAACTGCGCCCCGCCTTCGCCAAGGACGGTTCTGTCACGGCCGCAAACGCTTCGGGCCTGAATGACGGTGCCGCTGCCACCCTGCTGATGTCGGCTGAGAATGCCGAAAAGCGTGGGATTGAGCCCTTGGCCCGAATTGCATCCTACGCGACCGCCGGACTTGACCCGTCGATCATGGGCGTTGGCCCGATCTACGCTTCGCGCAAGGCGCTGGAGAAAGCTGGATGGTCGGTCGATGATCTGGATCTTGTCGAAGCAAACGAAGCCTTCGCAGCGCAAGCCTGCGCTGTAAACAAAGACATGGGTTGGGATCCGTCGATCGTAAACGTCAATGGTGGTGCAATTGCCATCGGACACCCAATCGGCGCGTCCGGCTGCCGGGTTCTGAACACCCTGCTGTTCGAAATGAAGCGCCGGGATGCCAAGAAAGGTCTCGCGACCCTCTGCATCGGCGGCGGCATGGGTGTCGCCCTGTGTGTGGAGCGTGACTAAGTGCGCTGAAAACTAAATACAAAAGGGCGTCCACTGGGCGCCCTTTTTTGTTACAATCGGATCATACCCCATAGATGCGACAATATCGCCGGACAGAAAGACAAGATCGATCACGAAACGATATTGCGCATCCTTAACGCTCAGAGTAACAGAATTACCAAGACGACTAAATTTGGAGGAGTCCTAAATGGCACGTACAGCACTCGTAACCGGCGGTTCCCGCGGCATCGGCGCAGCAATTTCCAAGGCGCTGAAGGCCGAAGGATACAATGTTGCCGCCACTTATGCAGGCAATGACGAAGCCGCCGCAAAGTTCACCGACGAAACCGGTATCAAAACTTATAAATGGAATGTTGCGGATTACGACGAATCCAAAGCGGGCATCGAAAAAGTCGAGACCGAGGTTGGCCCGATCGACATCGTGGTCGCCAACGCCGGTATCACCCGCGACGCACCGTTCCACAAGATGACACCTGAACAGTGGCATCAGGTCATCGACACCAATCTGACTGGTGTTTTCAACACCGTGCACCCGGTATGGCCGGGTATGCGCGAGCGTAAATTTGGTCGTATCATCGTGATCAGCTCGATCAACGGTCAGAAAGGCCAGTTTGCGCAGGTCAACTATGCCGCAACCAAAGCGGGCGATCTGGGCATCGTGAAATCTCTGGCGCAGGAAGGTGCGCGGGCCGGTATCACGGCCAACGCGATCTGCCCCGGTTATATCGCGACCGAAATGGTTATGGCGGTGCCGGAAAAAGTACGCGAATCGATCATCGGCCAAATCCCGGCTGGTCGTCTGGGTGAACCGGAAGAAATCGCGCGTTGCGTCGCCTTCCTGGCATCGGACGATTCGCAGTTCATCAACGGCTCGACCATTTCCGCAAACGGTGCACAGTTCTTCGTCTAAACCGACGACCTGAGAATGAAAACGGGCCGGTCCATCAAGGACCGGCCCTTCTTTTATCCCGTAAGATCACGCGCGCTGCGATCAGCGGGAACCGAATAGCCAGGACCAGAATCCTACAACCGCCTTGCCGCGCTCTTCATGCGCGCGGTGAATGGCGTTCTGAATGGCTGGGTTTGTTGTCATCTCGATCATGCTGAACCCTTCTCAATCAAGTTGGTTTTGTCTTGCCATTAACATGGCCTTTGATTTTAAATTGCACAAACGAGAGTTTTCGATCCTTCAGTTCAGAAAAACTTAACCGTCATGACCGACCGCCTGCCTCCGCTGACTGCTTTGCGCGCCTTCGATGCCGCCGCACGACATATGTCGTTTGCCAAGGCGGCGGAGGAGCTGAATGTGACACCTGCGGCCCTGTCCTTTCAAATTAAGTCGTTAGAAGAGCATCTGGGCCACCCCGTGTTTCGCCGGCTCAATCGCGCCGTCGAGCTGACCGAAGCTGGGCGCACATTGGCACCCGGAACAGCAGATGGCTTTGCCGCCCTGCAAGCCGCGTGGCAAGCGACGCGGAGGCTGCAGGATGAAACAAGCCTCACGGTTACAGCAGGCCCTGCCCTGACAGCAAAATGGCTGGCTCCGCGCCTTTATGAGTTCGCCCGTGCAAATCCGGGGATTGACCTGAAATTCTCGGCCACTCTGCGCAACATGGACCTTGAACGCGATGACGTGGACGTGGCGATCCGCTTTGGCTATGGGCCGGATGAGGGGCTCTATTCGGTTCCCGTCCGCAAGGAATGGCTGACACCGGTTATGACCCCGGAGCTGGCCGAACAATTCCCCACGCCTGCGTCGTTGCGCGACGCCCCCCTGATCCACGACGATTCGATCAGTTTCCTCAAGCCGCGTTGCGACTGGCCCGCGTGGTTCCGTGCGGTTGGATTGGATTTCACTCCGACCCATGGGGCGCATTTTTCGAACGCCGATCACGCCATCGACGCTGCCGTGGCCGGGGTGGGCGTGGTTCTGGGGCGGCGCGCCATGATCCTGAAAGACCTGACCGAAGGGCGACTGGTCGCGCCGTTCAAAGTGGCACTGGAGACCGCCGGGCGATTTCGTTTCCTCTGCCTGCAAGGGGCAGAGAAGCGACCGCAGATCGCAGCGTTCCGCGACTGGTTCATTTCCGAGATTGAAAAGACCGCGCATATATCGGATGAGTTTGAAATCATCCCTGTTGAGAAGGTAGCTGGTGAATGAGCAGAATGGGCGCGACCGCGATTGGTTTTGTCGCCGTTTTGCTGTGGTCTCTGCTGGCGCTGTTCACTGTGGGTTCGGCCCCGACGCCGCCTTTGTTGTTGAACGCGATCTGTTTTACCATCGGCGGTACGCTGGGTCTGATTTGGACATTCGCCAGCGGCGGGCTGGTTCAACTGCGCCGGGTCGCGTGGACGACATACCTGCTTGGATCAATTGGCCTTTTTGGCTACCACGCGCTGTACTTTTCAGCCCTTCGCATGGCCCCTGCAGCCGAGGCTGGGCTTATCGCTTATCTCTGGCCTTTGCTGATCGTTCTTCTGTCAGGTCTGCTGCCCGGAGAACATCTGAAACCTGGTCACCTTATCGGAGCCTGCCTTGGCTTTGCTGGAGCCGCCGTCATCATCACGGGTGGTGGCAGCGCAGGGTTTCAGGTCCAGCATCTGCCCGGCTACGGGCTGGCCTTGCTGTGCGCGCTTACATGGTCCAGCTACTCGGTTCTATCGCGACGGCTGGGTGATGTGCCGACAAGTTCGGTCGCGGTGTTCTGCATTTTGACGGCGATCGCCTCATGGGCCTTGCATTTCACGGTGGAAGAAACGATCTGGCCGCAAGGCACATTTGGCTGGGCCTCGACCTTTGCACTTGGCCTGGGACCGGTTGGGCTGGCGTTCTATGTCTGGGATATCGGCGTCAAGCGCGGGGACATTCAAATACTGGGCACCGCCTCATACGCGGCACCTTTGCTATCGACGCTTGTGTTGGTTCTGGCCGGGATCGCCGCCCCGTCCTGGGGCCTGGCGATCGCGGCCTTGTTTGTCACCGGTGGCGCTGCCATCGCGGCCCGCGCCAGCCTGAAGGCCTAGAACCTTAGGTCGACAGGCGCTCGATCTCTTCTTTTAGCTTCAGCTTTTGCTTCTTCAGCTGTGCGATATGGAGATCGTCAATACCAGGTGAGCGTTGCGCTTCTTCCACTTCAAGACCGAGAATTTCGTGTTTTTTCTTCAACTCCGTCAGATGTGCGCTCACGCTCATGGCGGTCCTCCTTCTCTGGTTTGTAAGTGTCACGTAAGAAGTTGATCACATCATTTCCAGCCTGTCACGCTGCAGACGCACGAAATCTATAATAAATCCGACAAATTCGGCTGGTCATTGCCGATCAGGCAAAGTGCCCGGTCAAATCCGCCCGATCGCGCAACACCGCCGAAACCTTTGGGGTATAGCTTTCGCCGTCTTCTACGTGCCGGTCACCGAGGTGCAGAATCAGCGGTGCGTGTAGCCGAAAGGCGGCGCGCCCGCCCTTTCTGGCACGCAAAATCACCAGCTCGGACGCGCGATCCGCACGGGGGGCCAGAGGTAGCACCTGAATCGAGCCCAAGCGGCCCGCGCACCCCGCAAGCATATCGGGCAGCCGGTCTGCCCTCTGGATCATGTGAAGATAACCGCGCGGCGCCAGACGTCGGGCGGCGACATTGATCCAGTCCTCAAGCGGCGTGTCTTCACCCAGTGCGATCTGCCGTCCCGCATCGGTGGCAGGGCTGTGCGCGCCTGCCCGGTAGTAGGGCGGATTGGCGATCACATGATCGAACTGTTCTTGTCGCAGATCATTCGGTAGTGCGTTCAAATCCGCCTCAACCACGGTGATCGCTGCGTTTTGTTCCGAATTGCGGCGGGCCAGATCTGCATAGCCAGCCTGCAGTTCAACCCCAGTTGCCTTCAGGTGCGGCACTCGCGCCATTAGGCACTGAATAGCAGCCCCTGCCCCGCAGCCCAATTCCAGCACCGACTGGCCAGCTTGTGCCGGCACCGATGCCGCCAGTAAGACCGGATCGACCCCTGCACGATATCCTGAGCGCGGCTGCCACAGACGCACACGCCCGCCCAGAAAATCATTGCAGGTCAGATCACTGTCGGAAAAGCTGCTCATCGCCCTAGCGGGATCTCGTTATCGCGCATGACCCGTTCGGCGCGGGTCAGATCATCTGCCCGCACCATCAGGCGACGGGGAAAGATTCCGATGCCACCTTCTAGGATGCTCATATTTACGTCCATCTGAAAGCAGTCTATATCCTCGCCCTCAAGGAGAGCCGTTGCAAAGGCTAGGATTGTCGGATCGGTGCTGCGCAATAGTTCTTTCATGGGGATGGATGTAAGGGCAAGGTGACAGGGATGTCGAGCCTTGTATCAGGAGAGTGATGAACGTCAGCACGATCTCGAAACCGCATGAGCGTCTGGCAGAGATGCTTGCGGGCGAAATGGCAGCAGTAAATACGCTGATTCGGACGCGTATGGCGTCGGAACACGCCCCGCGCATTCCCGAAGTGACCGCGCACCTGGTCGAGGCGGGCGGCAAGCGTCTGCGCCCGATGCTGACCCTGGCGGCGGCGCAGCTGTTCGGCTATTCAGGCGACCATCACGTCAAGCTGGCTGCAACGGTTGAGTTCATTCATACCGCAACCCTGCTGCATGACGATGTCGTAGATGAAAGCGGGCAGCGGCGCGGGCGACCGACGGCAAACCTGCTATGGGACAATAAATCCAGTGTTCTGGTTGGCGATTACCTGTTTTCCCGCAGCTTTCAGTTGATGGTCGAAACCGGTTCGTTGCGGGTTCTGGATATCCTTGCAAATGCGTCGGCCACAATCGCCGAAGGCGAGGTGCTGCAGATGACAGCGGCCACCGATCTGGGCACGGATGAAAGTGTCTACCTGCAGGTTGTGCGCGGCAAGACAGCGGCACTGTTTTCTGCTGCAACCGAAGTGGGTGGTGTGATCGCAGGCGCGACTGAGGCTCAGGTCAAGGCGCTGTATGACTATGGCGATGCGCTTGGAATCGCGTTCCAGATCGCAGATGATCTTTTGGATTATCAGGGCGATAGTGCGGCCACAGGCAAAAACGTCGGCGACGACTTCCGTGAACGCAAATTGACCCTGCCAGTGATCAAAGCCGTGGCTCAGGCAACTGCCGAGGAACACGCGTTTTGGGAACGGACGATCGGTCGCGGACGGCAGGAAGAGGGCGATCTGGATCACGCTTTGTCACTGATGGCCAAATACAGCACGCTGGACGCAACCCGCACGGATGCGTTTGGTTGGGCGGCCAAGGCCAAGGCTGCGCTGGCGCCTCTTCCGGATCACGAAATCCGCACCCTGTTAGGCGATCTGGCCGATTACGTCGTATCGCGCCTTAACTGAGCGTCGTTGCGCGGCACCACCAGCCGGGTTGGGCCGCGCCGATCTCATAGGCGGCAAAATGGGCTGCTTTGAGCGTTGGATAAAGTGCGAAACAGGTTGAGCCTGAACCCGACATACGAACCATCAACGCGTCTCGGGTGTCTTCCAACGCCGCTATGACCTCCGCAATATCCGGCGCTACAGATATTGCAGGTGCCTCTAAATCATTCCGCTGAACCTGCAACCACGTGGCGCAGTCTTCCGGAGTTTTGAATGCAGGGATCTTAGCAGGCATCGGTGCGTTGTCTCTGCTGTGCAAAGCGGAAAACACCGGGCCGGTGGGAACTTCAATACCCGGATTGACCAAAAGCGCCGGGAGGGGCGGCAACGCCATCGGCTCAATCTGTTCACCAATCCCGCGCATACGCGCTGCCGCGGCGTGTACGCATACCGGGACATCCGCGCCGAGCGACAGCGGCACGCTATCGGGCCACTCTCCCCCCTTCGTCACGGTGCGCAAAACCGCCGCAGCATCCGAGGAGCCGCCCCCGACACCGCCACCGTGCGGCAGTTGTTTGTTCAGATGAATGCGACCGGTCCAGCCTGCGACCTCGGCGGCCTGCCAGACCAGATTGCGATCATCGGTCGGTACGCCATTCGAAAACTCACCCGTGACCGACAGAGACAGCTCGGGGCCGGAACTGAGGCTCAACTGATCCCCAACATCGGCAAAGGCAACCAACGAATCAAGCAGATGATAGCCATCCGCGCGTTGGCCGGTCACATGCAGGGTCAGGTTGATCTTGGCGGGGGCAAATGCCTCAGCCTTCATTGGCGACCTTCAGGGGTTCTGCACCTTCCTCGGCCAGAACCGCATCCAATCCGACTTCAATCTTGCGGCGGATGCGTTCAGGATCGGCTTCGCCGTCGGTATCTTCAGGATCAATGAAAGACAGGGCTCGTTTCCACTGGAACTCGGCTTCACGCCCGCGACCTACGGCCCAGTAAACATCGCCCAGATGGTCATTTACCACCGGATCGACCGGCATCAGCTCAACGGCGCGCTCCATGTGGTCGACTGCTTCGTCGTACCGGCCCAGGCGGAACAACACCCAGCCCAAGCTGTCAACGATATAGCCGCTGTCAGGGCGCGCTGCGACGGCGCGTTCGATCATATTCAACGCTTCGTCCAATTTCTCGCGCCGCTCGACCAGCGAATACCCGAGATAGTTCAGCACCTGTGGTTGGTCCGGGTTCAACTCAAGCGCGCGGCGGAAATCGGCCTCGGCCTCTTCCCAGTTCTTCAGGCGTTCATGTGATATCCCGCGGGCATAATGCAGGAACCAATTTCCACCTGCACCCTCTTCCGTCAGGCCAATCGCCTTGTCGTAAGAGGTGACCGCTGCCGCGTAGTCCTCTTGCTGGCGCCGCAGGTCGGCCAAAGCTACATGCACACCGGGCAAATCAGGGCTTTGAGCGGCAAGGTTTTGCAGGACCTCGGCGGCAGCTTCTTTTCTGTCAGAGCGACTTAGGACCTCGGCGCGCCCCAGCTCGGCGGCATGATAATCGCTGCTGTCCGGAGGCACCTGCCGATAGACATCAACCGCCAGATCATATTGTTCCAGCCCATCCAACAACTCAGCGCTTAGCAAAAGCGCATCAATATGGTCAGGCCGCAGAAAGGCCGCGACGCGGGCATATAGCAGAACATAATCCTGCGCGGCCTCGGCACTCAGCGCAGCGCCAACGGTGAAGAAAACCTCGGCCATGCCATCCTGTGCAGAACGGACATGGGTAAAGGGCAGCGTTTCGCCATCAGACAGCCGGGTGACGTAACCTTCGATGGTCGGATCACTGCCGGCGGCAAAGACGTTATCCAGAAATTCCAGCGCATCGTCGTTGCGATCCAGCTGCGACAGCACTTCGGCACGCGCCAGCGCAGCCCGGCGTGAAAAACGGGCGACCAGGCCATCATCTGCGGCAAGGATCGCCTCGGCCCCCTCAAAGTCTCCGACTGACGCCAACGCCATGGCCTTGTGATAAAGTGCAAATTCTTTCAGACCTTCCTGCGTGGTAACAACGTCAAATTGTTCGATCGCTTTGGTCATGGCGCCTTGCCCCATATGAGCCCAAGCAATCATCAGGCCATCAACCAGCGGTCCAACCCCTTGCGTTTCAGGATCGCGGGCCAGAAATTCATCCAGCTTGCCATCTGCCACCAGATTGGCGGCGATCACCATCCGAGCGGCCTGGCTGGGCAGTTCATTTTCCTCGATAACTTCGGCGACGGTCAGGGCCCGCTCAATCTCACCCAAGGCGAGCCGGGCGACGACCACGTTTTCCAGCAGTTTCGGGTTTTGGGGATCAGCGCGAAGCGCCTGCGCATAGTAACGCTCGGCAGCGGGATAGTCGCTCTCATAAATCGCCTGACGCCCGGCCAGATACGACCCCGATCCGGTATCCGATACCGCAGGAAACGCGATTGAAGAACTGAGGATCACGGCCAGAGCCGCGCGTCGAACCAGGGAAACCACTGATAATCTGCCTTGCTGTCGTTGACTGACCGACAAGCTAGGGCTTTGCTGGGCGAGAGGCAATGGCAGAGCCTTCACGACCCTGCCAACGCCCGTGTTCTTGCCTACATATTGGGGTAGTTCGGCCCGTCGCCGCCCTGCGGTGTAGTCCAGGTGATGTTCTGGCTGGGATCCTTGATGTCACAGGTCTTGCAGTGAACACAGTTCTGGAAGTTGATCACGAATCGCGGCCCGTCTTCATCCTCGACCATCTCATAGACGCCTGCGGGGCAGTAACGCTGTGCCGGCTCGTCGAATTTGGGCAGGTTGACCTTAACCGGGATGTCCGGGTCGGCCAGTTTCAGATGGCAAGGCTGGCTTTCCTCGTGATTGGTGGCCGCAAACGATACGTTCGTCAGGCGGTCAAAGGACAGTGTGCCATCGGGTTTCGGGTAGTCGATGGGTTGATGCTTGCTGGCATCTTCGGTCGATTCCGCGTCGTTCTTGCCGTGGCCCAGCGTGCCCAACAGCGAGAAGCCCAGCGTATTGGTCCACATGTCCATACCGCCCAGTACCAGGCTGGCGGTCAGGCCGTATTTCGACCAAAGAGGTTTGACGTTGCGCACCTTCTTCAGATCCGAGCCGATTGCACCATCGCGAACGTTGGCCTCATAAGCGGTCAGCTCATCACCCGAACGCTCGGCCTTGATGGCATCATAGGCGGCCTCGGCCGCGGCCTTGCCTGACAGCATCGCGTTGTGGTTGCCCTTGATGCGCGGCACGTTGACCATGCCCGCCGAGCAACCCAACAGCGCAACACCCGGTGCGACCAGTTTCGGCATCGACTGGTAGCCACCCTCGGTGATCGCGCGGGCACCATAAGCCACACGCTTGCCGCCCTTAAGCAGGTCAGCCACCATCGGGTGATGCTTGAAGCGCTGGAATTCCATGTAGGGGTACAGGTGCGGGTTCTTGTAGTTAAGGTGGACCACAAAACCGACATAGACCTGATTGTTTTCAAGGTGATAGATGAACGACCCGCCACCCGCGTTGCTGCCCAGCGGCCAACCCATGGTGTGCGTGACCGAGCCTTCTTTGTGCTTGGCTGGATCAATCTCCCAGATCTCTTTCATGCCAACGCCGTATTTCTGCGGCTCTTTACCGGCAGACAGGTCGTATTTGGCGATGACTTCCTTGGACAGTGAGCCGCGCACGCCTTCCGACAGAAAGACATATTTACCATGCAGTTCCATGCCCGGTTCGGTGTTGGGGCCGTAGGATCCGTCTGGCTCCAGACCAAATACACCGGCTACAACGCCTTTGACTTCACCGTTCTCACCGTAGACCAGCTCGGAACAGGCCATGCCGGGGAAGATTTCGACGCCTAGTTCTTCGGCCTGCTCTGCCATCCAGCGGCAGACATTGCCCATCGAGACGATGTAGTTGCCGTGGTTGTTCATCAGCGGCGGCATCGGGAAATTGGGGATGCGGATCTTGCCAGCCTCGCCCAGCATGTAGAAATTGTCTTCATGCACAGGCACGTTCAGCGGGGCACCCTTTTCCTTCCAATCGGGGATCAGAGCATCCAGACCACAAGGGTCCAGCACCGCACCCGACAGGATATGCGCACCCACTTCTGAACCCTTCTCTAGAACCACGACGTTCAGGTCGGCATCCAGCTGTTTCAGACGGATGGCCGCAGACAGTCCCGCAGGGCCAGCACCCACGATCACCACGTCATATTCCATCGCTTCGCGTTCAATCTCGGCCATCGCGGGCTCCTTAGCTAACTTTCCGAATTGGCGCTTTCTTTATGCGGTCGGCGCAATATTGTTTCACGGCTGATTACATGGTCATAAAGACTTTGGTCAATCGAAACACGGCGTAACAACGCCGCTATTCGACACTTCAGGCTTCGGGTGCGTCCCCCATGAGGTATCTGGGACCGCTACCATGGGATTTGGCCCTGTCATCGGGGTTGTAAAGCTTGCATTTCGG
Source organism: Ruegeria sp. A5 (assembly GCF_056543005.1). NCBI lineage: Bacteria > Pseudomonadati > Pseudomonadota > Alphaproteobacteria > Rhodobacterales > Roseobacteraceae > Ruegeria > Ruegeria sp. A5. The sequence continues at coordinate 138,339 of NZ_JBQGAV010000005.1, read as the reverse complement.
CAGGCTGAGGCAGCCGCAACCAATACATCCATCCAGATTGTCGCGCAGTCGCATCAGCGTATCGACTCGCTGATCCAGATGCGTGCGCAGCCGTTCGCTGATACTCTTCCAGTCCTGAGGCGTCGGTGTGCGGTTCCCTGGCAAGCCCGACAATACCTCGCGGATCTCGGGCAAAGTCAGACCGAATTGCTGCGCGATCATCACAAAGCTTAGCCGTCGGATATCGGCGCGCTGATAACGCCGCTGCCCACCCGCGTTACGCCATGGAGATATCAAACCTTGCGCCTCGTAGTATCGGATCGCCGACACCGCCAACCCGGTGCGCCGGGCCAATGCTCCAATCGCCAGACCTTCCGAAACAACCATTACATCCTCCCAAAGAAATCTCTTGACCTAAAGTTAGGTTTAGAAATTACAGTGAGTCGGGACAAGCCTCAAATTGGAAGGAGAATCCCATGATGGCGACGCTGGAACATACTAATTTCACGGTCCGCGACCCAAAGGCATCTGCGGCGTGGATGCAGAAAGTCTTTGACTGGAAAACACGCTGGGAAGGCCCTGCCATTGCCGGTGGCTATACGGTGCATGTGGGCAGCCCGCATACCTATCTGGCACTCTACGCCCCCGGCGATCCCAAGCCATCAGGCGAAAGCAGCTATGATTACGTGGGCGGCTTGAACCATGTAGGTGTGCTGGTCGAGGATATCGACGCCACCGAGGAAAAGGTCCGCAAAGCGGGATTTGAACCGCACAACCACGCAGACTATGAGCCAGGCAAGCGGTTCTATTTCGAAGATGACAATGGCATCGAATTCGAAGTGGTTCAGTATGATTGAGATGCTTTGGCTTGGGCACGAAGCCAGCCGTTGGCGAAGTGGAGAATTGTTGGGACAGCGCCACAGGCGCACCCGCCCCCCGGAACGGCGGCGCTAAGTTGCGAGTTTACTGACAACGCACACCTCCCCTCTTGCAATTCACGCCTCATTTGGGTCAGGTAATTGCCAACCCATCCTTCGCCCCGACGCTATTGTGCGGCGGGGCGTAACAATTTCTGCGTGGACGACAAGACAATGGAAAAGATCCCCATGACGCCTTCGGGCAATGCCGCGCTCGAGGCAGAGCTGAAGAATCTGAAATCCGTCGAGCGCCCGGCGATCATCGAGGCGATTGCCTCAGCCCGCGAACTGGGCGACCTGAAAGAAAACGCCGAATACCACTCGGCGCGCGAAAAGCAGGGCTTTATCGAAGGCCGCATCAAAGAGCTTGAAGGCATCCTGTCGCTGGCAGATGTCATTGATCCGGCCAAACTGTCAGGGGCTATCAAGTTCGGCGCGAAGGTCACCTTGGTGGATGAAGATACCGACGAAGAAAAGACCTGGCAGATCGTGGGTGAGTATGAGGCCAATATCGAAGCGGGCCTTCTGAACATCAAATCCCCCATCGCCCGCGCCCTGATTGGCAAAGAAGAAGGCGACAGTGTCGAGGTCCGCACCCCCGGAGGCGTGCGCTCTTATGAAGTTCTGAATATCGAATACGCCTGACCGGAGCGTTTGTCATGTCAGGGTCTGAACCTGAGCAAGAACCCGAGAAACCCACCTCGCTGGGTATCTACGACCGTCCGGCGCACCGTTCGGTCACCGAGATCGAGATTGCAGCAGTTGTTCTCAGCCTGATCTGGCTGGTGGTGTCGGTCGTGTTTCTGGTACTGCCCGGCGGGCAACAAGGAGGGTTCATCGTCACCTTCCTGGCGGTGTTCATGCCGGTCGCAATGATCTGGGTCGCAGCCCTTGCGATGCGCGCCAGCCGAGTGATGCGCGAAGAAAGCGCCCGCCTGCAGACAGCCATCGATGCGATCCGCAACAGCTATGTCGTTCAGCAACAACGCGCGGCCAGCACGTATGAGCCGACGGTCGGCAAGAAACTGGATGAAATCGCCGAAAGCGCAAAAAAGACCGAGAGCGCGCTGGCGACATTCTCGACCAATCGCGGTGAACCCGGGCGCACCCAAAGGCCCGCGCCGGACATGGCCAATCAGACTTCGTTGGAACTTGGCACCTCAGCGGAAGAAATTGCGCCCCCGTTGCCCACCGACATCTTTATCCGCGCCCTGAACTTCCCCGAGACGCAAAGCGATGCCGAGGGATTTAACGCGCTGCGGCTTGCATTGAAAGATCGCAAGACCTCGAAACTTGTGCAGGCCTCACAAGATGTTCTGACCCTTCTCAGCCAGGAAGGCATCTATATGGATGACCTGCGCCCCGATATGGCCCGACCCGAAGTCTGGCGGCAATTTGCCCAAGGCGCGCGCGGGCGGTCGGTGGCTGCCTTGGGTGGCATTCGGGACCGTTCGTCACTGGCGCTGACTGCGGCGCGGATGAAACAGGATCCGATCTTTCGCGATGCCGCACACCATTTCCTGCGCCGCTTTGACCATATGATCGTCGAGTTCGAACCTAATGCCAGCGATGCCGAGCTTACAGCCCTGGGCGAAACCCGCACAGCGCGTGCCTTCATGCTGGTGGGACGTGTCGCAGGGACGTTCGATTAAAGCCCAAAACTCCCGTAGGGTATGAACCTCACCAGATCGCCGGGCTTGATATCGCGGGCACCGTCCTCGATTTCGACCAAGCCTTCGGCCCAGCTCAGCCCGCTGATCCGGCCAGATCCTTCCGAATGGAATACCTCGGCCTGTCCTTCACGGATGCGCGCCCGCAGATATTCGCGACGCCCTGGTTTCTTGCGCTTTTCGAACGTGGCGGGCACGTCGAAGCCTTGCGGCTCTTGCCAGCCTGCACCGGCCAGCAGGTTCAGTGCTGGGCAGGCAAAGATCAACGTGCAAACCAGTGCTGCCACCGGATTGCCCGGCAAGCCAAACACCGGCGTCTGATCCCACATGCCCAGCGCCAAAGGCCGCCCGGGTTTTAGTGCGATGCGCCATTCCTGCATCGCCCCGGCCTCTCGCAACAATGCCGAGACGTGATCTTCATCGCCGGCGGAGGCGCCGCCACTGGTAAGGATTACATCCACTTGCTGAGCTGCGCGATCCAAATGCTGTTTCAGCGCTGCGCGATCATCCTCGGCGCGCCCAAGATCAACCGATTTGAATCCAATCCGCTCGGCCAGTGACAGCAGCATCGGACGATTGGCATCATAAATCTGCCCCAGTCCGGCGCTGTCACCCGGCTCGACCAGCTCATCCCCGGTCGATAGCACTCCGACCCGCAAAACCTTGCGGACGGAAACCTCAGCCAGTCCAACCGCCGACAAAAGCGCCAGATCCGTTGGTGTTAAACGCCGCCCAACTGGCAAGGTCAGCGCGCCTTCAACCACGTCTTCGCCTGCCTTTCGCGTGTTCGCGCCCTGTTTTAACGGACCTCGGAATGCAATGTGCCCCTGATCAAAGGTCACATCCTCTTCCAATATGACCGTATTAACACCCTTTGGCAGTGCAGCTCCGGTAAGAATGCGTATCGCATGGCCCTCTGGGACCTCACCGTCAAAGGGTACACCCGCAGCCGCCCGGCCCTCTACCAAAGGCATGACACAGGGTCCGTCCGGCACCGGACCGGCAAATCCGTACCCATCGACAGCGGTGTTGGGCTGAGGCGGGTTTGATCGTTTGGCCGACACGTCCACCGCCAGAACTCGGCCCGCCGCCCGCATCACGGGCACGTTTTCAACCCCAGCTACCACCGACAATCTGTCTCGCAAAAGCGCCAGAGCCTCATCAACGGGTGTCCAGTTCACCCCTGCAGGCAAGGCGAAACAATCATTGCGCAAGGGCGGAGGTGAGATATCCGGCGTGCTCATAATCCGACCTCTTCCAGGATAAAATCTGCAATGGCCGCCGTATCATCCAGATCAAACACCGGGCAATCCAATTCCAAAGGCGTATCACTTGCAACCGCGCGAACCGTGTCATCATCCGTGGCGATCAGCGGATTTTCGGGTTCAGCGCGAAACGCTTCGATCTTGGGGTGACGCTCGCGTTTGAAGCCTTCGATCAACACCAGATCGACCGAAGACAAACGCGATAGCAAGGTGTCCAGCTTCGGCTCGGGCGCACCGCGCAACTCCTGCATCAGTGCGATCCGCTGGCCGGATGCCAACAGCACTTCGGACGCACCCGCCGCGCGATGCCGCTGGCTGTCGGTACCCGGCTGGTCGACGTCGACGGAATGATGCGCATGTTTAACGGTGGAAACGGTATACCCACGTCCGGTGATTTCAGCCACCAGCCGTTCCACTAGGCCGGTTTTGCCCGCGTTTTTCCAACCGGTGACGCCGTAGACCCTCATACCTGCTCCAACAAGGTTTCAGCGCGGGCCAGATCATCGGGAGTGTTGACGTTGAAGAACGGATCAAACGGCAGGGCCGAAAACAGCGCCTCTCGCCCATCATGCTGGTCAGTCCACAGGACAACCTTGCGCAATCCAGCGTTCAACGCCTCCCTCAGATCATCGCGCAATGCCACCGGCCAGAGCCCAAAGGTCGGGTGCCGATTGACCCGCTTGCCGCCGCCGGATTTCAAAGCCTCGTCACCCGTGCGCGGGGTGGTTGCCAGAACAAGGGGGTATTTCTGACCTTCGGATGCGTGCACCAGTTGCGCCACAAGATCATGCGGAAAGAACGGAGTATCCGCCGCAACCGACACGATAGATTGAGCGCCCTGTTCAGCGGCCCAATCAAGCCCGGCCAAAACACCGGCCAGCGGTCCTGCAAAGCCCTCGATCGAGTCCGAAACAACCGGCAAGTTCAAGCGGGCAAACCGTTCGGCATCGCCGTTGGCGTTCAAAGCCAGCCCGCCGACCTGAGGGCGCAGCCTGTCTATCACCCGATCCAGCAGGCTCTGCCCGCCGATCTGCAACAGCCCTTTATCACCGCCTCCCATCCGCGTAGCGAGGCCGCCTGCCAGAATAACCCCCAGCGGTTTTTGCGACTGTTCAGCCATCGGCACTTTTCCTGCGATGTTTTTTGTCCTCAATCGCCACGCTCGACGGATCAACATCGCGCACCAATCGGTCTTCGCCCGACAAACACACGAACCGCTGCCCGCGCATCCGGCCGATCAGAGTCAAACCGACCTCGCGCGCGATCTCGACACCCCAGGCGGTGAATCCCGATCGCGAAGCGAGAACAGGGATGCCCATCATTGCCGTTTTGATCACCATTTCCGAAGTCAAACGACCGGTCGTATAGAGGATCTTGTCAGACGCAGTCGCACCCTCGGAGAGCATCCAGCCTGCGATCTTGTCGACCGCGTTATGGCGGCCCACGTCTTCCATATAAACCAACGGGTGGCTTTCATGACAAAGCACCGTGCCATGGATGGCACCCGCCTCAAGGTACAGAGACGGGGTGCGGTTGATCTTCGACGCCAACTCATACAGCCACGAGGTGCGCACCGAGACCTGTGGCAGGCGCACGTCCTCTAGCCCCTCCATCATGTCTCCGAACACAGTGCCTACTGCGCAACCGCTGGTGCGAGTCTTCTTCTTTAGCTTGTCCTCGTATGAGGTCTCACGCGCGGTACGCACGACCACGGTTTCCAGATCGTCGTCATAGTCGACCCGAGTAATTTCATCATCTGCAAGCAGCATCCCCTGATTACGCAGAAACCCGAGCGCAAGGTATTCGGGATAGTCGCCGATGGTCATTGCCGTCACGATTTCCTGCGAGTTGAGGAAAATGGTCAGCGGGCGTTCCTCGACCACCGAGATCTGACTGATCTCACCATACTGGTCCACACCCTCGACACCGCGCGTCAGGCGGGCAGCCCCCGGATCGGGCGCAATGAGGTAGTCTGACAGGTCGATCTCCGTGGCCAATTGCAACCCCTTCCCAAGACGGCTACTGCTGCTCGCGTCACCATAGGATTTAGCCATGGCCTCTGCCACATCCAAGTCATACTTCTGGAAAGGTTTTCGCGACGGGACGCCGTTTATCTTCGTCGCCATGCCCTTTGGCCTTCTGTTTGGTGTTTTTGCCACAGAAGCAGGGCTGGATATCATCCAGACGATGGCCTTTTCCGCCACGGTGTTTGCCGGCGCCGCTCAGTTCACCGCATTGCAATTGCTCCAGGACAATACACCAACGGTTATCGTTCTGATCTCGGCCCTAGCTGTGAACCTGCGGGTGGCCATGTATTCGGCTTCACTGACCCCTTATCTGGGGGCGGCTCCGCTGTGGCAACGGGCCCTTGGAGCCTATCTTATTGTTGATCAGTCTTACGCCTGCTCGATTGTCCGGTTCGAGAAAGAACCGGATATGTCCGTGCCTCAGCGCATGGCGTACTTTGTCGGCTCGGTCACGCCGATCACGCCGCTTTGGATACTCGCCACTTATCTGGGTGCTGTTCTGGGGGCGCAGATTCCGGAAAGCTGGGCTCTGGATTTTGCGCTGCCGATCACGTTCTTGTCCATGATCGGACCGATGATGCGCACCATGGCGCATGTTGTAGCCGCGCTGGTGGCGATTGTTGTCGCCCTGCTGTGCGTGGCAGTGCCGTTCAATCTTGGACTGTTGATCGCAGGGATAGCCGGGATGATGGCAGGTGCACGGGCTGAATTGATGTTAGAGCGGAAAAAGTCATGACGCAGATCGACCCGACAACCATGTGGATCATCATCGTAGGTCTGGCGATAGGCAGCTACCTTCTGCGCTTTACCTTTATCGGGCTGGTTGGCGACCGCCCGATGCCGCCCTGGCTTCTGCGGCACCTGAGGTACACAGCAGTGGCGATTCTGCCTGCCCTGATCGCACCTTTGGTAGTCTGGCCCACGGCCACCGAAGGACAACCGGATATGCCGCGCATGGCGGCTGCGGCAGTTGCGTTGACGGTGGGAATTGTAACGAAGAACGTCATAGCGGCCATCTTTTCAGGGGCCGCCACGCTTTACGGTCTGCTGTACCTAGTTGGTTGAGATCGCTTCAAGCTGATTGAGGCGCGCATTGTTTTCCGCCAGCCCCTGCTGAAGATCAGCCGAGTCATTCTCACGATAGTCCGTGGTGACAACGCCTGGAATCTGACCAAACTGATCGGATAGCTTCACCGGGTAGAATGTTGTTTTGAATTGCTCGAACCCCGGGACCTGTTGCAGCAATTGCGAGGTCGAATTTGCACAAAAAGCCTGCGAAACCGGGCCCATCTGCTTGGCCAGTTGCAGCGCGATCTCGGCCTGCTGTGGCGTCACTTCGATCGTCTGAATACGGGCATAATGCGTCTCGCGCGCATGACTGCTACGATAGGCGCGTTCGACATTTGGCGTGATGCCATAAAGGACATCATTCTTGATCGGCACCACATCCGCCCGGAACGATCCGGCAGGATCAAATATGACCCGCTCGCTGCCGCTGATCATCAGCGACGTGTGTGCCCCCGATCCGGTGCGCGTGCTGATCATCGTATAGAGCGTCAGTGTCGATGGCCCCGGATCACGATAGGACCGGGCCACGATTTCCGAGGGATCAGCCTGCGGGCGCTGCGATCCCGCGCAACCCGCAACTGTCACTGCCAGCAGGCAGGCAATCAGAATCCTGAACAAGAGATGCGCCTCGTGTACCGTTTAGGCCGCAAAGACCGCCAGGAACAGGCAAAGGAGTACAATTGCCACCACGCACCACGTGGTGAATTTGATGAAACCGTCAAAGGTTTTTGTTTGAACGGTGATGTCCATCTCGCCGTGCTTGTGATCAGCCATGTTTATTAGAATCCCAATTCGCGTGTTTGAAATGTTGGATAATGCAAAATTCAGGGCCTGTCACGACGTCATTCGCGCGCAGTTGGGCCAAAGATGGTGCAGCCCGGATAACCGAACCCCCAGCGCCACGGCAGCCCGCTACAGGGACCGCCCCCAAAACGTACCGCCATGTACATCGCTTCAGACGTGATCGAATGGACCGAGCGGATTTGATCCGGCGTCATATCATAGCGTTCGGCATATTCATCAGCATGGCTTTCGCCGTGGGTTTTGACACAGGCGCGCAAGGTGTCATCGGCAGCGAGGCGGGCGTTATAACTGGCCCCAGCCTGCGACGCGCCACCTGCGTTGTGATAGGCGCGATCGTGAGTAACGCAGCAGTACTCCCATGGCGGGTGTTCTTCATAAAGCAGGCTGAACTTTGGAAAGGTCTCGGCCACCAAGCGCCAGCTCGACGACAACCCGCCCGAACAGCCATCCGTTTCAAAGGGGGTCAGTTCAGCACCTTCCATCGTGTCGGCCAATGCCCGATGAGCGGGCATTTCCACGCTACGCATCAGGTCCTGCGCGGCTGCAGGCAGCGCGCAACAGGCCAGAAGGGCGACCAGTTTATGGTTCCGCATCACGCATCTCAGCAGTATCAATGGACAACCCGAATGTCGTCGCCAACCATAGCATCAGACGCTCGCCCGGTCCCATCTCGGCACGAACACGCAGTACTTCGCGAGCCATGGCAGGACGATCGGTGATCAGCCCGTCGACCCCCATCGATGCCATGGCCGACATCTGTAGCGGGTCATTCACCGTCCATACATAGATGTCCTTGCCCGCCTCATGGACCGAGCGGATCAGACCCGGAGACACCGTCGCCGCATTTACGGCCACAAAATCGCCCTCAAGCCCCGACAGATTGCCGATGGCGGTCGCGGCCAGAACGCCTGCCCGCCAATCGGGGCGCAGCGCTTTCATCTTCTGTACTGCCGGGTATTTCAGCGACATGGTGGCGATGTCGTCCTGCATCCCCATCTCTTCGACAATTGTGGCGACTCGGTTTTCCAGGTCGACGTCATGGCCATAGTATTTCAGCTCGATGATGACCTTGGATTTGCCCTTCGCAGCTTCCAGAACATCGCGCAGCGTGGGCGTCCGTTCCGAGGCATATTCGGGGCCGAACCAACTGCCGATATCGATCTCGGCCACATCCTCCATGGTCGCGTCCCAGACCTTGAGCGGCACACCAGCCAGTTTCATGAAATCGCTGTCATGCGCGATGATGACCACACCATCCGCGGTCTCCTGAACGTCGATCTCAACCCAATCGGCGCCATCTTCGATAGCCTTCAACACTGCCGCCATGGTATTTTCCGGCCTTATCGCCGCCGCACCTCTATGACCAATGACATCCGCATGATCGGGGGCCTGAATGCGGACCAGCAACTCCTGCCCGGACCAGAGCCCGATCAGCAGGGCGATTGCCGCGCCACCGACCACAGCGTAAAGCGGCGCGCGCAGGTTGCCTGGTTCGGGATGAGGGACCTCTCGGCCTTGTGTGTCGAAGAACCCATCCAGCAGAACCGCCAATGCTCCCAGAGCGACGGCTGCAAGCACAAGCCCAGCCAGCGACCAGAGGCCCGCTACGATCATACTGAAGATCAGCGCAAAGCGCAGGTTCGTGCTTTCCTGCAACGGTACCAGATCGAACAACAGTCCGGCCACAAAGGCAATCAGCGCGGCGATCACGAGACGCATCGCAAGCCAAAGGCCAAGCTCGATCTTGAGGCGACCGCGTTTGCCTTCCATTCGATCCGTGCTGGCGGAGAAGGCCTCGGCGGGTTTGCAGCCCTCAAATAATACAAGATGCAGCGACAGCGCCCAGGCCGAGAGCCTGCGGATCAGAACCCAAGCCAGACACAGCACCACAAATCCGATCAGCACTACCGCCACCCAGAATGAAGGCGGGTGGAAGGTGAGGTAATAGTTGATGTCGTATTCAGTCAGCATCCACCAGGCGATCAGGCCAGCCACGGCGACAAAAGGCAGCGCAAGTACCAGCACACGCAAAATGAACCGTGCGGCAAAGCCGAAAAGCGCAGGTAAACGCGTCAGGATCAACCGGATGGAAGCACTGCCCGCGCGCCAAGGGTCACGCTCACCCATCCGCAATGATCCGGCCATGACCGAGAAGACAAAGACCTCGGCCAGTAAGAACAGGCTGAGAACTACAACCGCCGCGATGAAGCCCGCTGGTGACAGCAGGAACATCGCAATGTCCTGATCCGTCAGCGCCGATTGATCAGACAATGAGACAGCAAGATTGACGGCGATGGCAACGCCCGGAGCGATCAGTGCAACCAGCAGCAACCGGACGGCGACATAAACAGGCACAAACACGCGCCGCCGCGCCCATGCGCCCCGGTAGGCAGTTGTAACGGCTGAGAAATTGGTCACGCGGTTGCCTCCTGAATGGTCTATCCATTCAAGGCTGCGTAAGTGTGAATTGCAAGAGTGGGCGTCAGCTTTCTTCCAGATCAGCCGCCAGCCGGAAACCAATGCGGTTGGCTGGTTTATCCTCGATCGATTTCGGCAAGGCACGCAGCATCACATTCAACTGGCTGACATGCTGGACGAGCTGCGTTTTGGCGCCGCCTCCGTCCGAGCCATAGAAGGTAATCACATCCGGATCGAAATAGCCCATGCCCTCGATCCGCATTACACCGGCATCACCACCGGTAAATCCCATGGCAACCTCGTGATCGCCATCCAGAGTCTTCTCGAAATTCTGAATATACATGATCAGCCGCTCATAGGCCCATTGAGCAGGGCTTTTGCTTTCGACCGGCTTTTGCAATGGCTTGGGCAAATCCTTGTTCCCCGATGCCGCTTCAGGGTTGGCGTGCACCTCATAGCACCGCGGCAACGCCGCAGATTCCGCTGCCTCGGCTGAGGTTTCGATCTTGTCCATTGCTCTACCCTTTGCGCTGATATTCCCAAGCTCCGTCCGCGCGCCGCGTCCGGGCGACAGCTCCAATGTGGTAGAGATGGTTCATATGTGCAACCGCCTCGACCAGCGCGAGGCCGTATTCCCCGCCCCTGATCTGGCGCTTGAACAGCGGGGCAAAGCACTCGGCGGCGGTTTTGGGTTGATCGAGATCGTTCAGCAGACGCTCCAGCGCGCCGTGGTGGTTATCGATCAACTGCCGCATGCGGATCGGCAACCCGGTGAACGGCAGTTTGTGCCCGCCCAAAACCAAATGATCGGGCCGGGCCAGCGGTTGCAGGCGTTCGCACGCCTCCAACCAGTCGGCCACCGGATCGGCCATCGGCTCGGTGGCATAGACGCCCAAGTTGGAACTGATCGAACTGAGGATCTGATCGCCGGTCAGCACCAGATTGTCCTCGCGGCTCCAGAAGGTGCAATGCTCGGGCGCATGGCCGTTGCCCATGTGAACATCCCAGTCGCGGCCACCCATGCGGATCACGTCGCCCTGTTTGACACGGGTAAATCCCAGCGGCATAGGGTACACGGCGTCGGCAAAGTTGAACGGACGCTCGGCCATCCGACCGGCCAGCACGTCCGGATCCATCCCCGCGCTGCGGTAGTAATCCAGCGTTTCCTTCGGCCAATTCTCTTGCACATCCAGCGTCAGCATACGCGCGAACAACCATGCGGTACGACTGGTGACCAGTTCTGCACCATGCTCGGACTGGAACCAGCCCGCATTGCCGACATGGTCAGGATGGTGATGACTCACAACAACGCGACGGACGGGGTTGCCAGCCAATGGCCCTTCCATCAGGGCCTGCCAGATTCCCCGTGTTTTCTTTGAAGAAAGCCCTGTGTCGACGATGGTCCAGCCGTCGCCATCATCAAGTGCATAGACATTCACATGATCCAGCGCCATCGGCAAAGGCAGCCTGATCCACAGAACTCCTTCTGCAACTTCGACCCATTCGCCAGGAGCGGGTGGTTCCTCCCACGGATATCGCATCACTTGCGGAGCCTCGCCATCCATCAAACCGCCAGTTCCTCTGGGCTGAGGGCATAGAGGTCATCCGCCCCGTTCTGCGCCTGCGCAAGCAAGCCTGTATGTTCAGGCAGCAGCACATTGATATAATAGCGTGCCAACTTGGCGCGCGGTCCATCGGGATCGGCCAGAGCCGCTGACAAATGGTAATGCCCGCCCAGAACCCGCGCGAACGCTTTTAGATACGAAGCCGCGCCAGCAAACCGGTTGTTCATATCCGATTGAGCAACGAGCCACTCCGTCGCTTCCCGCAGCGACTCGGAAGCTTCCCAAACAGGACCAGCAAGTTCAGGCATCGTGGCGCGCGCCTTCTCGGCTTGATCCTCGATCTCATCCAGAAGGTTCGAGGCCGCCTCACCCCCATCCATCATCTTGCGCGCTACGAGGTCCATGGCCTGAATACCATTTGTGCCCTCGTAGATCGCGGTCACACGGACGTCGCGATAGTATTGTGCAGCACCAGTTTCTTCGATGAAGCCCATGCCGCCATGCACTTGAACGCCGGTCTCGGAAACGCGCATGCCGGTCTCGGTGCCAAAAGCCTTGCAGATCGGCGTCAGCAGCGCCGCACGTGCCGCCCAATCGGCCTCACCCGTGGCCTGTGCCATGTCGATTGCAGCTGCATTGGCCAGCATGATCGCCCGCGCCGCAAACACATCTGCGCGCATCGACATCAGCATCCGCCGCACATCCGCATGGTCGATGATCGCGCCCGAGGGCGTCTTGCCCTGTTTACGCTCCAACGCATAGGCCAGCGCATGCTGGTAGGCCCCTTCGGCGACACCCACACCTTCGCCACCAACGCCCAAACGCGCGTTGTTCATCATGGTGAACATCGCGGCCATGCCGCCATGTTCCTTGCCGACCAGCCAACCCTTGGCCCCGTCATACTGCATCACGCAGGTGGGCGAGCCGTGCAGACCCATCTTGTGTTCCAGCGAGACCACCTTGAGGTCATTGGCCACGCCGGGGTTGCCGTTCTCGTCGGGGATGTATTTCGGCACCAGAAACAGCGAAATCCCCTTGGTCCCCGGCACGCCGTCGGGCAGACGGGCCAGTACCAGATGGCAGACATTCTCGGCAAAGTCGTTGTCGCCCCAAGAGATATAGATCTTCTGCCCGGTCACCGAATAGGTGCCGTCGCCATTGTCTTCGGCCTTCGAGGTCAGCGCGCCCACATCCGATCCGGCCTGCGGTTCGGTTAGGTTCATGGTGCCTGACCATTCACCCGCCATCATCTTGGGCAGATAGAGCGCCTTCAACGCATCGCTTGCGTGATGCTCCAGCGCCTCGATCTGGCCTTGGGTCATCAGCGGGGCCAGTTGCAGCGACAGGCAGGCCGCGCTCATCATCTCATTCACGGCAGTGGTCATGGTCATGGGCAGACCCATACCGCCATATTCGGGATCGCCGCTCATCCCGATCCAGCCGCCTTCGGCAATTGCTTTCCAACCTTCGGCATAGCCTGGAGACGTTCGCAGCACGCCGTTTTCCAATCGGGCCGGTTCCAGATCGCCGGGGCGCTGCAGCGGGGCCATGACCTCTTCGCACAGCTTTCCGGCTTCGGTCAGAATGGCGCTGACCACATCCTCGCTGGCTTCCGAGAACTTTTCGGTCGCGGCGATCTGGTCAAAGCCGATCACGTTGCGGAACAGGAATTCATAGTCTGAGATCGGGGCGCGATAGGGCATGGTTTCCCTCTGGTTCTGGCAAGTTGTCAGCGTGGGGTTGGAATCCCGGCCCCACGCCGGTATTCATCTGGGCTGGCACGATTACCTACCGTTACCTGAACTGCAAGCAACCAAAACGCGGCGTCACGATCCATGACCCTTCTCGGTACTCAAGACTTACCAGCAAACGCCGACGGGCTCGCCAAGGCCGCTGACCTGTTGCGACAGGGGCTGCTGGTCGCTTTCCCGACCGAGACCGTCTATGGACTGGGTGGCGATGCACGGAACGGCGAGGCTGTGGCCGCGATCTATGAAGCCAAGGAGCGACCCAGTTTTAACCCACTGATCGCCCATGTCGCCTCAACCGAGACCGCCAAACGGTTTGTCCAATGGACCGATCAGGCTGATTTGTTGGCTGATGCCTTCTGGCCCGGACCGTTAACTCTGGTCCTTCCTCTGCGCCTCGATCACGGGATTTCGTCGCTGGTCACAGCTGGCTTGGATACTCTGGCCGTTCGTGTGCCTGCGCATCCCACAGCGCAGGCTTTACTGGCCGCTTTTGACGGTCCTGTGGCAGCCCCATCGGCCAACCCCTCTGGTCAGATCAGCCCAACGACGGCGGCCCATGTCCGAGCGGGGCTGGAGGGACGCATAGCCGCAGTTCTGGACGATGGGCCGTGCGGTGTCGGGCTTGAGTCCACTATTGTGGGTCTGGCCGGCACCCCTGCCTTGTTGCGTCCAGGTGGTCTCGCATTGGAACAAATCGAAGAGGTTCTAAAGGCAGAACTGCATCACCACCAACCCGGCGATCTGCTTACTGCGCCGGGGCAGTTGCAATCCCATTACGCGCCGGACGCGCCGGTGCGGCTGAACGCCCGGTCACGGCAGGGGGACGAGGTGTTGCTGGGTTTTGGCCCCGTTGATTGTGATCTGAACCTCTCCAGCACCAGCAACTTGCCCGAGGCCGCTGCCAACCTGTTTGCCGCCCTTCACAAACTTAACGATACCGGTCGGCCAATCGCCGTATCACCAATTCCCCATCACGGATTAGGTGCGGCCATCAACGACCGTCTACGCCGCGCAGCAGCCCCTCGCGATTAGGCGCGGCCTGCACTGGCTGATAGGGTCAGCGGATCAACACCAAGCGTAGCCAAAGCCGCCTCCCATTTCTCGTCATCAGGGACATCAAAGACCAGTTTCGACGACGCATCAGTCGTTAACCAACCATTCATCGCGATCTCATCTTCCAACTGACCCGGCCCCCAGCCGGAATAACCTAAAGTCAGCATCGAATTCAGCGGGCCCTTGCCCGAGGCCAGATCCTCGAGCACATCCAGCGTTGCGGTCATGCTGAAATCTTCGGAAATCTGCATAGAATGCAGATTCGCCTCATAATCTGCGCTATGCAGGACAAAGCCACGCGACATCTCGACCGGGCCGCCAAACTGCACCAGCCGTTCGCCAATTACAGGTATCCGACACGGTATGTTGAGCTGTTCCAGCAAGGTCTTGATCCTCAAGTCCGAAGGCTTATTCACGATCAATCCCATCGCGCCGTCATCACCATGGCTGCAGATATAGACGACCGAATGCTCGAATCGCGGGTCGCCCATTCCGGGCATCGCAATCAACAGTTTTCCCGTAAGGTCCATCAGCAGATATCTCTTGCGCCATAGGATATCCCTAGAATGACCCTGTGAACCGGGGAATGGCAAGGGATCAGCCGGGATTTCCGTGCATTTCACAGAAGTGACCGGAACGTGACTTGGCAATCCCGACCGGAATGCGCATGTTCTGCATATGAAAGCGCTTTGCAAATCTGCTGCAGCCGTGTTGGCCGTTAGCCTTTGTTTTGGTGCCCCCGCCATTGCGCAGGGGGTTGATAATCTGGTTCAGCTTGAGGTGTTGGACGGCGGCAAAACCGCCGAAGGTACCTATCAGGGGGCCTTGCGCCTAAAGCTCAAGGACGGGTGGAAGACCTATTGGCGCGCACCCGGCGATGCGGGCATTCCGCCACAGTTTGATTGGAAAGGCTCTCGCAATATTGCAGACATAGCCTTCACATGGCCCGCGCCGCATGTGTTTGATCAGAACGGGCTGCGCTCGGTCGGGTATGAGGATCAACTTGTACTGCCCGTCGAAATCACGCCTAAGAACCCTGCCAAACCCGTGCGTTTGCGCGGCGAGATGGACTTGGGCGTGTGTAAGGATGTCTGCGTGCCGGGTCGGTTGGAATTCGATCACACAATGGATGCCGACGCTGCACGCAATCCGGCCATCGCCGCAGCCCTCGCCCAGCGCCCGTTTTCCGAACGCGAAGCTGGCGTGGCGGATGCGACGTGCCAATTGACTCCCACTGCAGACGGAATGCGGATCGAGGCGCGTATCACCATGCCTTCAGCGGGCGGGTCCGAATTCGCCGTCATTGAACCAGGAAACCCGGCACTTTGGGCATCGCAGCCCGATACACGCCGTCAGGGCAACACCCTGATCGCAAGCTCAGAGATTATCGGCGCCTCCGGCGGGCCATTTGCGCTGGATCGGTCCGAAGTGCGCATCACGGTTCTGGGGGCAAACCACGCTGTCGATATCCAAGGATGCAGCGCAGGCTGACCGGATGAGCCAGACCCCAAAGATCGGTGCCTTGGCTGTCGTGCTGCACGATGGCCAGGTACTTATGGTGCAACGCAGCAAGCAACCCGATCAGGGGTTGTGGGGCTTTCCAGGCGGCCATGTGGAATGGGGTGAAACGGTTCTGGACGCCGCCACCCGCGAGCTGCGGGAAGAGACCGGTGTGATTGCTGAGCCTTTGGTCTATCTCGACAATCTCGACCTTTTGCTGCGCGATGATAGCGGGCAGACCCGGGCGCACTACCTGCTGGTCGGAGTTGCGTGTCGCTATGTAACCGGCACGCCTGTCGCTGCAGACGACGCGCAGGACGCTCAGTGGTTTCCGGTGGACCAGATCACCAGCGGCGACCTGCCAATGAGCGACCGCGTTCCCGATCTTTTGCGGCGTGCTTTAGAGATGGATCAAGCCTCGACCCGATCCGACAAGCGTGCATAAAGCACGCTGGACAGCACGACACCTACCAGCAGGATCACGGTCGCACCCGCTACGAAAACGCCAAAGCCCATTTGCAACACACTTGGACCTTCGGCGGCTGGGTAGAGACCCGAGAGCAGCGCCAACGGCGCACCTGTCACTACGGGCCAGATCATCGAGGCCCCCAGCCAGATCGCCAACGCTGCGCCCGTTGCGCGCACGGCATTGCGCACCACCCTGTCCGGCGCTCGCAAGGCCCGTCTCATCGATGTCATCGGGCGTGAGATATCGTTCAGGATGGCCAGCAACGCAGGCACCAGCAGCA
The DNA here is from genome assembly GCF_056543005.1 of Ruegeria sp. A5. NCBI lineage: Bacteria > Pseudomonadati > Pseudomonadota > Alphaproteobacteria > Rhodobacterales > Roseobacteraceae > Ruegeria > Ruegeria sp. A5. Next base: position 121,573 of record NZ_JBQGAV010000005.1, on the reverse strand, counting down.
GGATCAGGGCCATGCCAAAGCCCAGCCCATAGACCAGTGTGATCACGGTCGGTTTCAAAAACTGCGCCTGCTGCGAACTTTCATACATCAAGGGCGTCAGCCCCAGTACCGTGGTCAGCGTGGTCAGCATCACAGGCCGCAAACGATCTGCCGTACCTTCTACGATTGACGGCACCAACCCGCGCTCTTTCCGGTATCCGTCGATTGTGGTCACCAGAACAATCGAGTCGTTGATGATGATCCCGGTCATGCCCAACAGGCCGACGACGGTGAACATGCTTAACGGCACGCCCCACAGGTAATGCCCCCAGATCGCGCCCACGAGGCCAAAGGGAATGATCGCCATGACCACCAAGGGCCTTGTCCAACTGGCAAAGACCCAAGCCAATACCAGATAAATTCCGGTCAGACACAGGATCAGGCCTGTGCGGGCCTCGGACAGGAATTCATCCTCCTGCTCACTCAGGCCAGCCATGCGCCATTCGACCTGCCGTTCGGCGGCGATGTTTGGCAATATCTCTTCGCGCATGACGCGGGCGATTTCGGCAGCCTGCGCCGGGTCGTCCTCGGAAATATCACCATTCACCGAGATGACCCGCAGACCATTTTCGCGCCGGACGGTCGAGAAACCCGATTTACGCTCGACCGAGACGATATCGGCGAGCGGGACATAAACGCCATCCGGAGTCCGCATCAATGTGCGTTCGAGAAAATCAGCAGTCAGTTCGCCCTCGGGCAGTTCGATCCGAATCTCGGTGCTACGCGGACCATCCGGGAAGGTCGCGGCCTCAATCCCGTTCAGCCGGTTTCGCAACACGCGGCCCAGTGTTTCGATGCGGAAACCCAGCGCCTGGCCCTGCGCGGTGAGGTCCAGAATGAACTCTTCCTTGTCATAGGCGAGGTTATCCTCGAGCGCTGAAACTTCAGGGTATTTCGCGAGTTCCGCCTGGAGGTCCTCGGATGCAGATTTCAACGTGTTCACATCCGCACCGTAGAACTGCACGTCAATCGCATCGCCACCGGGCCCTGAACGCCAACCACGGAAGCTAAGCAGCTCAACCTTCGGGTGGCGCGGCACGAAATCCTGCAGCTCGCCCACAAATTCAAAGCTGGAATAGGGGCGCAAGTCGGCATCGATCAGCTCGATCGAGATGCCGCCCAGCAAATCGTCATCCTTGCCGTCCGCCGCGCGCAGCCCCCATCCGGCCGAACCGCCAACCTCGGCTAGAACGTATTCGATCGGGTTGCGGCCATGGCGTTCTTCGTAAACCTGACCCAGTTCTTCCGTGGCTTTCTGGACCATGCGCATCATTTCCAGCGTCTCAGCGCGCGTCGCCCCTTCGACCATGATGAAATTGCCAGTGACCGAACCGCGTTCCGGTGCGTTGAAGAACCGCCAATTCACATCGCCCCGGATAAACAGAGCAATCTGGCTGGCCAGGATCACCACCATCAGTGCAACAACCACATAGCGTGCCCAGACCACCCACGCGACCAGCGAGCGGAACAGGTGGTCGCGCACCCAGCGGAAGCCCTTGTTTACAACCCGGTTAGGCCAGTCATACCAATGCTCCTTAGCCGAATGCGCGATGGCATGGGCCATATGGTTCGGCAGGATCAGGAAGCATTCGATCAACGAGGCAATCAAGACAGCGATAACGGTGAACGGGATGTCTCGGATCAGCTCTCCGAAGCGGCCACCGATTGCGGTGAGGCCAAAGAAGGCGATGACCGTGGTCACTGTTGCAGCAAACACCGGCATCGCCATTCGGCGGGCAGCGCGTTCTGCGGCGACGATTGGCGCTTCGCCCAAACGGCGGGCACGGAAATCAGCGTGCTCTCCCACGACGATGGCGTCATCAACCACGATGCCCAAGGTAATAATCAGACCGAACAGAGACACCATGTTCAGCGACAACCCGCCCAGATACATCAGCGCAATCGCCGCAGACATTGCCACCGGAATACCGGCAGCCACCCAGAAAGCGATGCGGGCGTTCAGAAACAGGAAGAGTAGACAAACCACCAGCCCAAGCCCAACCAGCCCATTGTCGACCAGAATATCTAGTCGGTCGGTGATCGCTTGTGCGCGGGTGCGAATCAGCTCAATCGTGATACCTTCGGGCAGGCTGGCCTGCATCTCGGCCACGACATCCTCGACATCGCGCTGGATACCTATGGCATCGCCCAAATTGGACCGGTCGACGCGGATCGACATCGCCGGATTGTCACCAACGAAATAGCTGCGGTTGCGCGTGACCCCTTCGACCCGAATTTCAGCCACATCGCCCACAACCAGCTTTGAACCATCGGCAAAGTTGCGCAGGGCGATACCTTCGATCTCTTCCGGGGTGCGTTTCTCAACGCCTGTCCGAATACGCGCATTGGCACCTGTGACATCGCCCGCGGGGTTCGCGGTGACTTCTGCCGCAATGGCCTCGGCAATATCCGAAAGCGAGATATCATTGGCGATCAACTGTGCGGTGGGGACTTCGACCACCACACGCGGCGCGGCCAGTCCCCGGATCGTTGTCCGCGTGACACCAACCGCAAACAGGCGGCTTATCAATTCATCGGTGAATTTGGCCAGTTGTTCAGCTTCGATGGGCCCCGTGATGACCACATCCGTGACACGATCCCGCCAAGCGCCGCGCCTGATGGTTGGTTCCTCGGCCTCTTCGGGCAGGTTGGTGACGCTATCGACGGCGGTCCGGACCTCCTCAACCGCGCGAGACATGTCCCAGTTCGGCTCAAACTCCAGCCGGACCTGCGCCGTTCCCTCGCGTGAGGTCGATTCCGTGCTGGCAACGCCCTCAACCGCCAAAAGCGCAGGTTCCAGCAATTGGATGATGCCATTGTCGACATCCTCGGGGCCTGCGCCGTCCCATTGGACATTCACATCGACGCGTTCGAGAATCACATCAGGAAAGAACTGTGCCCGCATGTTGGGGATCGCGGCGGCCCCCAGCACCAGCATGATCAGCAGCAACAGATTGGCCGCAGTCCGGTGCCGGGTGAAATAGCTGAGGATACCGCCCGCCGCGTTGGGAATGTCGCGGATCATCGCGCTTAGCCCCCGGCCCGATTGTCATCAAGACGGCGTATTAGGGTGGCGGGCACTTTGGCCTCGCTCAACTGGCCCAATACTTGGGCTTTGTCTTCCTGAGACATGGCATCACTGGCCTCGACCTGAGCCACAAGCTGAGCGCGCTTTTCGTCCGAAAGCTCGACCATGCCCGGATCAGCTTCGGCATTCGCCTCAATCCGTAGGGGCCGCACACGTACACCCGAACCCAGCAGAGGCGTCCGGCCAATCACAACCTCGCGGCCTTCCAGGCCTTCACCACGCAAAAGCACCTCATCGCCCTGACGACGGATCAATTGCACAGCCAACGGTTCCAGCCGGTCATCGGGGCCGAGAACAAGCACATTGCCCGTGGCGTCCAGAACCGAGGATGGCAGACGGACCACATTATCGAGCGGCTGTTCTTCAATCGAAACGGTGACAAAATCCCCCGGCTTGAATCCCGGCGCGTCGTCGAGACGCGCATAGATCAGACGCCCGGTTTGCCCTTCACCCGCCGCGCCACTATCGCGACTGATCCGGCCGGTGGCAGTGAGATCGGTCCCCGTGACCTCAAGCGATACAGTCACCGGGGCTGAGATCAGATCACCTTGCGCGTCCAGCAACCGCACGAATTGCGCGGTGGAAACCCGAAACGCGACCTCAAGCGCATTGGGGTCGACGAGTTCGGCCAGCTTTTCGTTGGCCGCGACCAAGCGGCCTTCAACCAAAGTGACCTCGGTCAGCGTCCCATCAAACCCGGCATGGATCGTCATATCCTCCAGGTCACGCTCGGCCCCTTCCAACGCGATACGAGCCCGCGCAAACAAGGTTGCTGCCTGATCCACACGAGATTCGGCCTGCGCCAAAGCGATCCTGCGCGCGAGAACTGCCTGATGAGCCGATGTTGCGGCCAGTTCCGCTTCTTCGACGCTTGCAGCAGCCCCGACACCACGTGTCTGCAGATCCTGCTGGCGCTGCAGCGCCCGGTCACGCAGTTCGGCCTGTGCCTCGGCTGATTTCAACTCATCCTGCGCCAACAGCAGCGAGCGTTCGGCGTCCCGCTCTTCAAACTGGGCATCCAGAAGATCGGATTTGGCACGGTCCAGAGCAGATTGCATATCGGCTGGGTCCAGTTCGACCAGCAATTCTCCCGCCGTTACAGTACCGCCATCTTCAAAATCTTCGGCCAGTGATACAACGCGCCCACCCAAGGCCGCGCGCAGCTCTAACCGGCGGCGGCTTTGAATCTGGCCAAACGCTTCCAGATAAGGAGTGACGGTTTCCGGCTCGGCGGTTCGTACGGTAACGGCGAATATGCGTTCCCGCGCCTCAGGTGCCTGATTGTCCCGCGTCAGCACATCCTGAACCGCGCCCGAGATCATCTGTGCGGCAACGATCAACAGGCCCAGCGTCAGAAACGCCAGGAAGACCCCAACAAGGCTTTGCCGCAGAAATCGCATCGGTCACTCACCTTTGGTCGCACACGCTGCCTTCCGCAAAGGTAGCCGGGTCGCAAAAAATGCCAAGCCACAAAGCGGTTATGATCCGTTAAACGCAGAACCAGTCTACTTCCGTCGCAGGTGTTCGTCCAATCTGGGCATTATTTCAACGAAATTACAGGGCCGGTGGCGATAATCGAACTGCTTCTCCAGAATCGCATCCCAAGCGTCTTTGCAGGCACCCGGGCTGCCCGGCAACGCAAACAGATAGGTTCCGCCTGCAACTCCGCCTGTGGCGCGTGACTGCACGGCAGAAGTACCTATCTTTTCCATGGACACGATGGTGAAAACGGTGCCAAACGCTTCGATCTCTTTTTCATAAACGTCCCGGTGCGCCTCGACTGTAACATCGCGACCCGTCAGACCTGTGCCGCCGGTCGAGATCACGACGTCGATTTCAGGATCCGCGATCCAACTGCGCAATTGCTCGGCAATCTGGGCGCGTTCGTCCTGAATGATCTTGCGGTCCACCACTGAATGTCCAGCCGTTTCGATCCGGTCGACAAGCGTCTGGCCCGAGCGGTCGTCGTCCAGCGAGCGAGTATCCGACACAGTCAGAACCGCAATGCGGACGGGGATGAACTCAATGCTTTCGTCAATGCGCGACATATGTCGTCAAGCCCTTTCCATAATGGCAAGCCGGATGGCAAGAGCCGCGAATATCCCGCCCGTGACCCATCCAATGATACGTGAAGCGCGTGGGTTTGAGATCAAAATGCGCCCTGCTCCGCCCGCAAAGATACCGACCACCCCGTTCACCAGAATGCTGCCTAAGGTGATAATTGCACCAAAGGTTAGGAATTGCAGCAGAACCGGGCCGTTTGCTGGGTCCACGAACTGAGGGATAAAGGCCAAAACAAACAGAATGACCTTGGGATTGGTCAGGTTCACCAGCAACCCCTCGCGAAACGCGAAATGAGCAGGCTTGATTGCTGCATCGTCCGACACTGCCCCTTTCCGGATTGCGCCCCATGCAAGAACCAATAGATAAGCAACGCCCATCCACCGGATAACGTCAAACAGCCAAGGCACGGCTGATACCAACGCCCCAAGTCCAAGCCCCGCCAGCAAAACTTGCACCATCAGACCCGTCGAAACACCGAGGCTGGCCATCATCGCTGGGCGTGACCCAGACCGTAACCCTTGCCCGAAACAGAACATCATGTCAGCGCCGGGTGTGAAATTCAGCACCAGTGCGGCTGGGATGAAGGCCATCAATGTCACTGTGTCGATCACGTTGTTACCTCGAACCAATGTGGTTTTGGGCCCAGATTGGCGATCTGAGACCGCCCGAGCATGCCGCGGTATCCCCAACTGTCGTGGATATGACCGCAAAAGACAAAATCGGGCTGGATGCGTTCAACCGCGTCCCGAACTGCGGTCGAGCCGACCGACACATCTTGTGATGTCACATCCCCATATCCTTTTGGCGGAGAGTGCGCGATCAGAACATCCGCAGCCTCGCACCGGTCCAGCAGTTCCGATGCTTCAGCTTCAGTAAGATCGCAGGACCAGTCTCCAAAAGGCGTCACCGGCACGCCGTAGCCCAGCCCGAACAGGCGCAGACCATCCAATGTCATGCCCGTCCCGTGCAGAACATGCGCGCCTTCGGGCGCAGCGGCTGTCAGTTCCTCGGCGCTCTCAGCGTTGCCCGGCACCAGGATCAGCGGCGCTGCAATGCCCGACAGCATCTGCATCGCTTCATTCAGGCCCCGCCGCGCATTGCAAAAGTCCCCCGCACCGATGACAAGATCAGCCTCGGCGCTAGCGACCACCAGATCAGCGGCCCGGTTGCGCGCCATATGAAGATCGGAAAACGCCAGAACTCTCATCCCGCGCCCCTCAGCCTTGCTTGCAAATCCAGCAAATCGGCCCAGGCCTGACGTTTCATCTGCGGTTGACGCAGCAGGTAGGCCGGGTGGAACATCGGGATGACCGGCAGGTTCAGCGCCTGATCCCATTTCCCGCGCAGCCGCGTGATACCGCGTTTGCCCAGCAAGGCCTGACAGCTAATATTGCCCATCACCACGAGCACCTCGGGCTTGGCCAACGCCACATGCCGTTCCAGAAACGGCTTCATCATGCCAATCTCTTCCGGCTTGGGATCGCGATTCTGCGGGGGCCGCCACGGCAACACGTTGGTAATGTAGACATTCTCGCGCCGATCCAGATCAATCGCGGCCAGCATCCGGTCCAGCAATTGCCCAGCGCGCCCGACAAAGGGCTTACCTTCGCGATCCTCATCACGGCCGGGCGCTTCGCCGATGATCATTACCCGTGCACCGGGGGTGCCATCGGCAAACACCAACTGCCGCGCGCCGCGTTTGAGGTCGCAAAGATCAAACGCCTCCATCGCCGCACGCAAATCGACGAGCGATCCAGCGGTTTTCGCCGCCTGTTTTGCAACAGCTGCGGCATCGACCGGCTCTGGTTTTTTCGCAGGTTCAACCGCAGCTGGTTTCTTAGCCTTGGCCGCTTTGTCCGGCAACGCATAGCGATCTACCGGCGCGTCGCCGATCGCCTCGGTTGCGCCCAGCTCGATCTGCCATTCCAGCAGCGCCCGCGCGGTATGATGGTCCAAGCCCGATTCCATAACCCTCAATCTAACCAGCTTTTGACCGAGGGAAAGCGAATAGACCTTGCCATGGCACAGGGTCGCACCGACCATGGCAGGGTCATGCTGTCATTTCTGCGATTCCTTCTGATTGCTCTATTGCTGGCAACCTCTGGCGGTTCGGCGAGTGCGCAGCTGTTTGATCGGGATACACAATGCCGCGCCGGACAGTTGCAATGCGGGCGCGGTTGTTGCCCCGCAGGCCAGCGCTGCAGCTTTGATGGCCGCTGTATCCCGCCGGGACACACCTATTGTGGAGGTGGGCGCACCTGCGGCCCGTTCGAGCGCTGCGTGGCAGGAGGAACCCGTTGCGCCCCTGCTGGGGCGAATAAGTGCACCTCGCGCTTGGATTGCCCCGGTGGTAGCTTCTGCAACGGACGCGGTGAATGCGAGCGCAGCAGACCGGATTTGGTCCCCGCTCCACCCACAACCTGCGCCGATGGCAGGAGTTGCGGAGCCGGTTCATCCTGCTTGCCGGGCGGCGGATGTTCGCGCCCCGGCTGGTTTCTGTGTGAAGAAACCGGTTCGCAATGCCGACCCGGCTTTAAATGCTCTGCTCATCAGGGCTGCGTTCCGATCAAGGCTATCGATTGCGGCTACGGCAAGTGGTGCAAACCCGGCGAACAATGCCTGCCCGAAGGTGGATGCGAGAAACTGCCCGAAGGGTCGGAACCTTAGGTTGCCTTGGCCTGCATGGCTTCCTATAAGCGGTCCGATTGTCAGACAGGAGCCCGCCCATGCGTTTCGCCCATCGTCACCTTCTTGGCATCGAGCATCTGTCGCAATCCGATATCACCGCTATCCTTGATCTGGCCGAAACCTATGTCGATCTGAACCGGCAATCGACTAAGCATTCCGATGTGCTGTCGGGCCTGACTCAAATCAACATGTTCTTTGAAAACTCGACCCGCACGCAGGCGAGTTTCGAAATTGCGGGCAAGCGATTGGGCGCGGATGTGATGAACATGGCGATGCAGGCCAGTTCGATCAAAAAGGGCGAGACGCTGATTGATACAGCAATGACGCTGAACGCAATGCATCCCGATCTGCTGGTGGTGCGGCATCCTCATTCCGGCGCGGTGGACCTGCTGGCGCAGAAGGTAAACTGCGCCGTGCTGAACGCAGGTGACGGGCGGCATGAGCACCCGACGCAAGCCCTGCTGGACGCGCTGACCATCCGCCGTGCCAAAGGCCGCCTACACCGGCTGAACATCGCGATTTGCGGAGACGTGGCGCATTCGCGCGTGGCGCGCTCGAACCTGATCCTGCTAGGCAAGATGGAAAACCGCATCCGCCTTATCGGTCCACCGACTTTGGTCCCGTCGCAATTCGCGGAATTCGGGGCCGAGATCTATGATGATATAAATGAGGGTCTGAAAGACGTCGACGTTGTGATGATGCTGCGTCTTCAGAAGGAACGGATGGACGGCGGCTTTATCCCCTCGGAACGCGAATACTATCACCGCTACGGTCTGAACGCTGAAAAGCTGGCGCTGGCCAAGCCAGACGCCATCGTGATGCACCCCGGTCCAATGAACCGCGGGGTCGAGATCGACGGCACTCTGGCCGATGACATCAACCGATCCGTCATTCAGGAACAGGTCGAGATGGGCGTTGCTGTCCGCATGGCCGCCATGGACCTGCTGGCGCGCAACGTGCGAGAAGCCGCATGAACGATCTGATCATCGCCCCCCATGAGCGCGGTGTGATCCGCCTGTTCTCGCTGGACATGCGCCCGGAAGAAGCAAAATTCCTGCGCGAACCGGGGGCTGTTGATCAGGTGTTGGGTGTCGAGGGGCTGGATCCAGAACAGATCGACATTTTTCCGGTATCCGACCTCGAAGATCTCGGGCTTTATGGCTATCTCAGCGAAGGCTGTGGTGTCTCGGAAGACCAGTTGGATCGCGCGAAGTTGGACGCCATTGAAGGCTGGGTGATGGTCCTGCGCAGTGCGGCGCTGGGTGGTCGATCTGCAACCCTTTCCCTCGATCTCCGCCTGCATCTGATTGGCCTGTTCACCGAAGAGGCTACCAACTGGTCCGGCGGCACGATTGAGACCGAAAGCGCAAAACCGTTCTCGGCCGCGCAAAGCCCGCCAGTGGATAATAAACCAAGCCGCATCGGTTCAGCCGTCATTGCCTTGCTGATTCTGATCGCCGTCGGAGGTGCCTTGTGGCTGATCCTGTGACCTTCTCCTCAGACAAGGGCGCTTATGTCCGCACCAACGCATGGCTCGCCGCCTTTGCAATGGCGGCCGCAATGGTCGTGCTATGGTTGATCGGCAATCCTTACGTCTGGACCGGCGCACCCGCAGGGTTGGCCGCCATCACCATCCGCGCTTGGTATTTGGCTTCGGAAGAACTGGTCGCCAAGTGGGAAATGACGGGCACCACTCTCACTGGTCCTGGTCCGCGTAAGGTGGCGCTGAACCAAATTCAGGCGGTCAATACCATTGGCAGCTTTGTCCAGATCGTCACAAAAGGCGGCGACAAGCACCTGATCAAATATCAGGCGGACCCCGCCGCCACCAAAGCTGCAATCGAAAGGGCCATGGCATGAGCAATCTGATTTTTACTAACGCTCGCCTGATCGACCCCGAAGCTGGCACAGATAGCATCGGCTGGCTGCAGATTGCCGATGGTCGGATCGCAGCGCTTGGTGAAGGCACGGCCCCAGACGCTGACACGCAGGTGGTCGATTGCGGTGGGCAGTGCCTCGCCCCCGGCATTGTCGACATTGGCGTCAAGGTCTGTGAGCCCGGTGAGCGGCACAAAGAAAGCTATAAATCCGCAGGTCTGGCTGCGGCTGCAGGGGGTGTGACAACCATCGTCACCCGTCCCGATACTCTGCCTGCCGTCGACACACCCGAGACGCTGGAGTTCGCCACCCGCCGCGCGCAAGCGGACGCTCCGGTCAACGTTTTGCCAATGGCCGCCCTGACCAAAGAACGCGAAGGGCGTGAGATGACCGAGATCGGGTTCCTGCAAGACGCAGGGGCCGTGGCGTTTACCGATTGCGATCATGTCGTGACCAACACCAAGGTGTTTTCTCGTGCCCTAACTTACACTAAATCCTGCGGCGCACTGGTCATTGCGCATCCGCAGGAGCCGGGGCTCAGCGCTGGAGCTGCAGCCACCAGCGGCAAGTTCGCCGCTCTGCGAGGCTTGCCCGCCGTATCGCCTATGGCTGAGCGGATGGGACTGGACCGTGACATCGCCTTGCTTGAAATGACCGGAGCCGCCTATCACGCCGATCAGATCACCACGGCCCGCGCCCTGCCCGCACTGGAACGCGCCAAGCGCAACGGGCTGGACATCACGGCAGGCACGTCAATCCACCATTTGACACTGAACGAATTGGACGTGTCCGATTATCGCACCTTCTTCAAGATCAAGCCCCCGCTGCGATCCGAAGATGACCGGCAAGCCGTGATCGAAGCGGTGCGAACCGGTCTGATCGATACGATCAGCTCGATGCACACGCCGCAGGATGAGGAAAGCAAGCGACTGCCGTTTGAAGAGGCGGCCTCGGGCGCGGTGGCGCTGGAAACACTGCTGCCTGCTGCGCTTCGGCTATATCATTCCGAACAGCTGGACTTGCCGACCCTGTTCCGCGCCATGGCCCTCAATCCGGCCAAACGGCTGGGGTTGGAGAGCGGTCGCCTGGCCCTAGGCGCGCCTGCCGATCTGGTGCAGTTCGACCCGGATGTTCCCTTTGTTCTGGACCGATTTACGCTGAAATCGAAATCGCAGAACACACCGTTTGACGGTCAGCGGATGCAGGGTAAGGTCACCGCAACCTTTGTCGCTGGACAAGAAGTGTACCGGAGAGCCTGATGCCCCTGATCGACAGCACAATGACTCAGCTCATCCTGTGGGCCGCGTTAGGATACCTGCTTGGGTCCATACCCTTTGGCATGATCGTCGCGCGCGTGATGGGTCTGGGAAATCTGCGGCAAATCGGGTCGGGCAATATCGGTGCAACCAACGTCCTGCGAACCGGCAATAAGGCAGCGGCAGCGCTGACATTGCTGTTTGATGCAGCCAAGGGTGCCGTTGCTGTTCTGCTGGCACGCGCTTTGGCTGGTGAAGATGCCGCGCAGATCGCCGCATTGGCCGCGTTCCTCGGGCATTGCTTTCCGGTCTGGCTGGGCTTCAAAGGCGGCAAAGGCGTTGCGACCTTTCTGGGCCTTTGGCTGGCACTTGACTGGCGCGTGGGTGTCGCCTGCTGTTTGACATGGCTGGTCGCAGCGCTGATCTGGCGTATTTCGTCCGTTGGTGCGCTGGCCGCCGCCGCCCTATCCACCACCTGGATCATGGTGCTGACAGATGGCAGTACGTTCATTCTTGGAATTGCTCTGACCCTACTGCTTTACTGGCGGCACAGCGCCAACCTTGCGCGGATCAAGGCAGGGACAGAGCCGAGAATCGGTAAATCGTGACCGCGCCCAGCGCGTTGCTGAAAGCGTTCCATGATCTGCCTGTCGGCACGTTCACCGGAACGGCTGGCCCACATAGATATGTGGTTTCACATCAAATCATGGCGGGTGGGAAATCTCACAAACTGGTGGCCCATCAACTGGGCAGCCCGGACTACATCAGCCTGAACCTTTATCTAACACAGAAAAGCGGCGCATTGCTTCGCCCCTGCGAAATGCCTGCGGAAAAGGTGATAGATTTTGTCCTGGCGCTGGTGCCTGACGTGCAGGAATGAACAACCGGTCTTTGTGATTGCACAATCACAATTGATTGCTTTGAACGTGATCGGGCCATTCCCCAACTGGGATTTTGTGACGGCCAATTACAGGCGTCGCGACAATCAAATCCGGTTCGCCCGGGCAAAATTACAGTGCTCTTCAGCGAGCCTATTCACGAAAGGTGAAGTCATGAACACGTTCAAATCCATCATCAGCGGAGTCGCGCTGTCTGTTGCGATCGCAAGCTCAGCAATGGCGGCTGGCGTTGAAATCAACGCAAGCTCGACCGGATTGGCAATGCAGGGCTATGACCCGGTTGCCTATTTCACCGTTGGCGAAGCAACCAAGGGTGATTACAAAATCACCACGCTGCACAACGACGCCCTGTACCGTTTTGCATCGGAAGAGAACAAAGCCGCTTTTGAGGCGAACCCAGAGGCCTATCTGCCTGCTTACGGCGGCTATTGCGCATTTGGCACCGCAATGGGCTTCAAGTTCGATGGTGACCCGAACTACTGGAAAATCGTCGACAACAAGCTGTATCTGAACCTGTCACAAGACATTCAGGAGCGTTGGGAAGGCGACATTCCGGGCTTTGTTGAGAAAGCCAGCGCGAACTGGGAAGACATCGCCGACAAAGACCCGGCTGAACTACAGCAATAATTCGCTGACAAGACCTTTGTGCATCGGCGGCAGATCGTATCTGCCGCCGATCTTCGTTTGAAGGCATCATGTTTCACCCTATCTACCATATGAGAAAAGAGCCCAACCTGAGTGGGCCCACTCCGGGGCACCGGCCAGAATAAAGTTGTTCGGGACAGTCAAAACATCACTGATCCGGCCTAAGGGCCGGAACGTAGATTCAATCATAACGCTGCCATTAGATTTGATTGGCAGCAGGTTTCGAGCGAAAGGAATGAGACGATGACAGGAAGATTGGCACTGATCACCTCGGTCGCCGTATTGGCCGCGGGATCCGCCATGGCGCAATCCTCAGGCAACTGGACTGGATTCTACGGCGGTGCACAGTTTGGTTATGCGGACATCGACACAAACGTATCAGGCGTCGACGGCGATGGTGCGATCGGCGGTATCATCCTTGGATATGATTACGATCTGGGCGATTGGGTCGTCGGAGGTGGCTTCGACTATGACTGGAGCGACGTAGACCTTTCCGGCGCTGCCACGGTTGAGAATGTCTGGCGGCTCAAAGCGCGCGCGGGCTACAAGGTGAACCCGCAGGGCCTGCTTTATGGCACCGCCGGTTATGCCGATGCGGATACCGATAATCTGGGCAGTGACGATGGCTGGTTCATCGGCGCAGGCTATGAGCAGATCGTAGCCCCCAATATCAGCGTTGGAGGCGAGATTCTGTATCATGAGTTCGACGACTTCAACTCATCGGGCGTCGATGTTGACGCAACTACAGTTCAACTGCGTGTAGCATATCGGTTTTGATGAGAAAGTAGGGCCCGGCTATTTGCGCCGGGCCCGTGCCGCTAGGGCACCAAGACTGTGCTGCCGGTGGTTTGTCGTGCTTCCAAAGCACGATGCGCATCAGCAACTTGATCCAACGGAAACTCCTGATCGACATGGATCTTGACCTCGCGCCCGTCCACTTTGCCAAACAAGCGTCGCGCCATCGCCTGACAGGTGGCGTGATCCGAGATATGCGTGAACAAGGTTGGCCGCGTCACCTTCAGAGATCCCCGCTGCGCAAGCATTCCCAGATCGACAGGCGGCACTGGCCCCGAAGCGTTTCCGAATGAGATCATCATGCCCAAGGGTTTCAGGCAATCTAGCGATCCCTCAAACGTGTCCGCACCGATGGAGTCCATCACCACATCAACCCCTTTGCCTCCGGTGATCTCGGCGACACGCTCGACAAAATTCTCGGTCCGGTAGTTGATGCAATGTGACGCGCCATTGAATTGCGCCAGGCTGCATTTCTCATCCGTTCCCGCTGTCCCGATCAGTTTGATGCCTTCGGATTTCGCCCATTGGCAGGCGATCAGTCCCACACCTCCGGCAGCCGCGTGGAACAACACGGTATCTCCGCGCCTCAGCGGCGTTGTTCGGTGAAACAAGTATTCGACCGTCATGCCCTTTAGCATCATGGCCGCTGCGGTGCGGAACGAGATACTCTCGGGCAGCGGACAAACCTGTGCTGCAGGCATCACGCGCGCTTCGGAATATGCTCCCGATGGGCCTGCGGCATAGGCCGCGCGTTGGCCGGGGGCAAGATGCGTAACGCCTTCGCCTACCGCCTCAACGACTCCGGCCGCTTCCATTCCCAACGCATGAGGCAACTCCAGCGGATAAAGGCCGGTACGCTGGTACACATCGATGAAATTCAATCCGCAGGCATGATGGCGAATGCGCACCTCACCCGGGCCGGGATCGCCAAGCGGGCGATCCTCAATCCGAAGAACCTCGGGGCCGCCGGATTCGTGTATGACGACTGTGCGTGCTGTCTGCTGCATGAATGCCTCCCTTGCCTGTGGAAACAAAGCTAACACGCCTGTGCGGCAGAGCAATCCTTCCGGCTCTGCAAGGGTGATCGGGCAAAATTTCGCAATATGTGCTATAATGCAACGAGACGTTGTAATTGGGCAGACGTTGCCGGCTGATCCGGTCACGCGAATTGCCACGCCGGATGCATCCCGCGGCGCACCCACGCCAGAAAAGGGGATGAACATGGACAAGACAATCGGTAACCCAATCACCTGGGTCGCCCGAAATCTGCGGGCAACCAGCGATCATGTCACTGAATCCGTGACCGAGATCGGCAGCGCGGATGTTCAGGCTCTGCCGACGGTGCATACGCTGACCCTGCAGGATCTGCGCGAATGCCTGAAAGCTGGATATAACGATTTTCTCGAAACCCGGGCCGATGCGATCTTTGTCGTTCTGATCTATCCAATCGCAGGTCTGCTGATGTTCGGTATTGGGCTCAACAAAGACATGGTGCCCCTGCTGGCCCCGCTTGTCATGGGTTTTGCCCTGATCGGGCCGGTCGCCGCCGTCGGGCTTTATGAGATCAGTCGCAAGAGGGAACAGGGCGGAGACGTTCATTGGCTGGACGCGTTCGGCGTATTCCGTTCGCCTTCCTTCGGAGCCATACTGGCATTGGGCTTCTATCTGGTCATGCTATTGATGATCTGGCTGATGGTCGCGCAAGGCATCTACGCGCAAACCCTAGGGCCAGAACCTCCGGCCTCGGCCATGGCATTCGTGACAGAAGTGTTCACCACCGGAGCAGGCTGGAGCATGATCATCATCGGCACCGCCACCGGTTTCCTGTTTGCACTGGTCGCATTGGCGCTAAGCGTGGTCAGCTTTCCGCTGTTGCTGGATCGCAAAGTGGGCGTTCCCGTGGCCGTCGTAACCTCGGTCCGGGTCTTGCGTCAGAACCCGGGTGTGATCTTGACCTGGGGGGCCATTGTGGCCGCGATGTTGGTACTGGGCGCGATCCCGATGTTGCTGGGGCTGATCGTCGTCATGCCCGTTCTAGGCCACGCCACATGGCACCTGTATCGCCGGGCGGTCGCCTGACTACATGGCAGCAGCTTAACCAGAGACCTTCAGAACGATCTTGCCAATGTGGCCCGATGCTTCCATCCGCGCATGTGCAGCGGCGGCATCAGAAAGATCGAATTCTGAATCCATCACCGGTGCGACCTTCCCGGCCTCAAGCAATGGCCACACGGCTTCACGCAAGTCTTGCGCGATGCGCGCCTTGGCCAAATCGCTTTGTGGGCGCAAGGTGCTGCCAGTCAGGGTGAGGCGTTTCACCATCATAAGCGCAAAGTTCAGTTCGACCACCGGACCTTGCAGGAAAGCGATCTGAACCAGCCGCCCGTCTTCCGCCAAAGCCTTGATGTTGCGCGGGATATAATCACCACCGACCATGTCCAGGATCAGGTTCGCCCCGCCCTCGGCGCGCATCGCAGCCACGAAATCTTCGTCGCGATAGTTGATGGCCTTTTCGGCACCTAGCTTGATACATGCCTCACATTTCTCAGCCGACCCGGCGGTTGCAAAGACGCGGGCGCCAAACGCATTGGCCAGCTGAATAGCCGTCGTGCCGATCCCGCTGGAACCGCCATGGACCAGAAACCGCTCCCCCGGCTTCAAGCCGCCACGGGTGAAGACATTGGACCAAACAGTAAAGAAGGTTTCGGGCAGGCAGGCAGCTTCCTTCAAACCCATACCCGCAGGCACAGGCAGGCAATGAGCGGCGGGCGTTGCGACATATTCAGCATAACCGCCGCCGGGCAACAGGGCGCAAACCCGATCGCCAACGACCAGACCTTCGACACCCGAGCCGATGGCGACGACCTCTCCTGACGCTTCCAGCCCCGGCAAATCGCTTGCACCGGGAGGTGGATCATACGCCCCTGCCCGCTGCAGCGCATCAGGACGGTTCACCCCGGCGTACGCGACTTTCAGAACCACTTGACCCTCTGCCGGTTCCGGCATCGGGCGTTCCGTCAGTTGCAGAACGTCCGGGCCACCAGCTTCAGTGATCTCGACAGCGCGCATTGTCTGGGTCATGGGCATATCTCCTTTGCCCAATGCCTAGCAGGCGAAAACGCAGAGGCCCAGCGGCAAGTGGAAACGCTGCGACTATTTTCCCGATGACAGCGAACCGGGCAGGTTGTCGGGCAACTTCGTCGGAGCCTTCACCTGACCCGCAAGCCAGTTGGGGACGGCCAGAAACGGTTTCAGCAGCGGGTTGCCATTCACCTGCGACTTGAACTTTTCAAACTGCATTACGCCCTCGATCCGCCGATCCAGGAATTCCCATGTCGCCTGATAATCCGGGCTGTCATCACCCAGCCAATACAACAGTGTCGAAGAATAGACGCCCGACAGAGTGGCACGTTTGGTGTACCAGTTCACGTCGTCCGAAGTATCGCCAAGCGCTGTCCAGATCTGGTCACAGGTGCCCCAGACCGCCTTGGCCCCATCCGCGGCATGGATCGGCAACGCGAACAAAGTCATACCTCGGCGCACTGCTTCTTTGTCTTCGACCGCCTGCAGGCGGAAACGGACGGCAGCGGCGATCTTTTCACGGAATTTCAGCCCGCTCAGGTCTTCGGATTTCAACCGCTCCAACATCGCGGCATCCCCGCGCGCATGAAAGGCCAGTGCCAGATCGACGGCACCACGCGGACAGATCGCTCGGGCCAGCGCGGGCTCCAGATCGCAATCGCTGATGGCCGCACGAAAGCTTGTTTCCGACCAGCCGTCGAACGGCACATGGTTCAGAATCGCATCGAGAAGCTGCTCTTTGGTGTCTTCATAGGTTGCTGTCATGTCGGGTCTCCGAGGCTGCGGGTCCAGTACTAGACAAGTTAGGCGTGCTTTGCTATACGGCCACTTCCTGCAAATCCTTGCAACTCTATCTAGAAAGGTGGTGACAACCACATGCAGGTTAGTGTTCGCGACAATAACGTCGATCAGGCGCTTCGTGCCCTGAAGAAAAAGCTGCAGCGCGAAGGCGTGTTCCGTGAAATGAAGCTGAAGCAACATTTCGAGAAACCGTCCGAGAAAAAAGCGCGCGAGAAAGCTGAAGCGATCCGCCGTGCCCGTAAACTGGCACGCAAGAAAGCACAGCGCGAAGGTTTGCTCTAAGAGCTTCCTGCGACTCGTCCAGCTTTGGATGACACTATTTGACGACCCCCGAGGCCCTGCCCGGGGGTTTGTCGTTTTTAGGGCGGATGATCCCGCCAATTCCCGGCTTTACCCTCGCGGCAACCTGCCGATTTTGATGCAATCGCCGCAGTCGGCATTTTACAGCGCAGCGAATCGCCGTTCGGTTGCATTCTGCCGCCGAAAAACGCCCATCGCCGTACCCGCCCTATTCAGCGTTCTTTGATCGTCTGTAAGTGAGGCCGTCCACTCAGACATAACCAAAAACGGAGGCACTGATGTCGACAGCAAGTACGGTCGAGCGCGAAATGCTCGCGCTGATCAACCAAGAGCGCACATCCCGCGGTCTTGATCCCCTGGAACTTGAACGCAACCTGAACGAATCTTCCGAGGACCACAGCAGCTGGATGCTGGACACCGACCGGTTCAGCCACACCGGTCAGGGTGGTTCATCCGCGACCCAACGGATGCAAGCCGCAGGGTTCGACCTGTCCGGGAGCTGGCGCACCGGAGAAAACATCGCCTGGCAATCCGAGCGTGGCGCACCCGGTATCAGCGATGATGTCGCCCAGTTGCACCAGAACCTGATGAATAGCCCCGGTCACCGCGCCAACATTCTGAACCCCGATTTCAAATATATCGGCATCGGGATCGAAGAAGGCGACATGCAGGGGTACGACGCTGTCATGGTGACGCAGAACTTTGCGGCGACTCAGGGCGATGTCGATCTTGATAACGGCGGCACCACCCCGCCGGTGACGCCTCCGGTTGAAGAAGTTGTTGAGCCAGAGGAGGAAGAGGTTACCACCCCGACCGAACCAGAAGTGCCGGAAACCGATGTGACCGAGACTGAGGAACCAGTTGACGAAACACCGGTAGCGGAAGTTCCCGATGCCGAAGAACCGGCAGAGGAGACCCCGGAGGAAGACGTCACCGAAACCGAAGAACCATCGGACGAAACACCCGACACCGATGTGACGGAAACCGAGCAACCGGCAGACGAAACGCCAGAAACTGAGGTTACCGAGACCGAGGACCCGGTTGAGGAGACTCCGGAAACAGACGTGACCGAAACTGAAGAGCCGGAAACGCCTGATACCGATGTGACTGAAGTTGAAGACCCGGAACCCGATGTGCCGGATACTGAAGTCGTCGAGGTCGAGGAACCCGAAACTCCGGAGACCGACGTCACCGAGGTCGAAGAACCCGAGCCAGAAACACCTGAAGTTGTCGTTGACAATGGTGCACCGGGCGCGGACTGCTTTGACGTTCAGGCCTTCCTTGCCGGGATCGAAGCGTTTGTTAATGCGCTGCAAGCCCAATTTGACCAGTTCGAATGGTCTCCGGTGCAGCAGGCTGACACGACCCCGGAGATGGATGATTTCGATCTGGTGTTCGACACCGACTTCGCTGACGACATGATCGAAACCGTTGAAGCCACAGTCGAAGACATGAATGACGACATGTGCGGCGTGTTTGTTTTCGAAACGAACTGCGGATTTGATTGGGGTTAATCAAACCGTTCAGGTGCGGGGATCCTTTTCCCGCACCACTTTCCTGCCAAATCAATATATCTTAGGCACGTGTAGCTCATCCGGCAAAATGCGCCGTTCGTATTCGGGGTTATAGCGCCGATCCGGCAGATTGACCTTTTCCTGCGGCACATCCTCATAGGGGATCTTGGTCAGCAGGTGCTCGATACAATTGAGCCGTTCGCGTTTCTTGTCGTTGCCTTCAACAATATACCAAGGCGCCTCGGATATGTTGGTGCGAAAGAACATATCCTCTTTGGCCTTGGTGTATGCCTCCCACCGGATGCGGGATTCCAGATCCATCGGTGACAGTTTCCACTGCTTCATCGGATCGTGAATACGCATCAGGAATCGCAATTGCTGTTCTTCGTCTGTAATCGAGAACCAGTATTTCAGCAGGATAATCCCCGACCGCACCAGCATCCGTTCGAATTCAGGAACGTCCTGAAAGAACTGTTCGACCTGATCCTCGTTGGCAAATCCCATCACGCGTTCAACACCAGCGCGGTTGTACCAGGACCGATCGAAGAACACGATCTCACCGGCCGCAGGCAAATGGGGCACGTAGCGCTGAAAATACCACTGGCTTTGTTCGCGTCGGCTGGGTGCAGGCAAGGCGACCACACGCGCTACACGAGGGTTCAAACGCTGCGTGATCCGCTTGATCACGCCCCCTTTCCCGGCGCTGTCGCGCCCTTCAAATAGAATACAGACCTTGGCCCCTGTATGGACCACCCAATCCTGAACTTTGATAAGTTCAGCCTGCAGCCGCAAAAGGTTGCGAAAATAGACCTTGCGATCCAGCATGTCAGGATGCTGGTCCTTGTAAATCTTGCGCACTTCCATCGAAAGCATGGGTTCGCTGAATTCGATCTCGAAATCTTCGTCCAGCGTGTCTTCCAGTTCAGCTTCCAGCCAATCTTTCGGCGTGCTGTTGTTTTCGTAAGCCAAGGTCTGCTCCTTATCGTTCATCGGGTTCGGACCGTACACGGCCAGTGTAACCACGGAGTGTCAGCGCAAAGTGCCGAGGTCGTACATAAGGTCGGAAACATGGATTTTGGCCCGACCGCACGACAGATACAAGCGGCAGAATTGACGCAAGGCTAACCCCAATAGTTGGTTTCAGACAGGCAAAGCCGTGGTTTTGAACACCGTGCGCAAAGCAAATGAGCTTTGCATCTGCGCCACCCCAGGCAAGCGCGACAGGTATTGCCGATGAATGCGAGCAAAATCCTCGGTATTTTCTGCGACGACCTTTAGAATGTAGTCCGCCGTGCCCGCCATCAAATGGCATTCCAGCACATCCGGAATCCGTGCTACGGCTTTTTCGAACGCCTCCAGCACTTCTTCCGCCTGACCCTGCAACGTGATCTCGACAAACACAGTGGTTGGAACGTTCAACTTCCGTGCATCCAACAGGGCGACGTAGTCCTTGATATAACCCTCGGCCTCAAGTCGCTGCACGCGTCGGTGGCAGGCCGAAGGGGATAGATTCGCCTGTTCGGACAATTCCGAATTTGACATCCGCCCTTTGCGCTGCAGGGCTGCCAGAATCTTCCGATCTGTTGCGTCAATCGTCATTTGCGCACATCCATTGCGTCAAGTTGTCTATACGCTGAATATTTTCCCGCAGATTGTGTGTTTAGCAAGTGGGGTTTCACAAAAATTGCGCCAATTTATGCCCATAATTTAGGCAGTTTATGAATGGAGTCTCACATGAAAATCGGCTGCCCCAAGGAAATCAAACCTCAGGAATTCCGCGTCGGGATGACCCCGAACGCTGCTGGCGAAGCTGTGGCCCGCGGTCACGAAGTCATCATCGAAACCGGTGCCGGGATGGGCTCGGGCTTTGATAACGATGCTTATGTAGCGGCAGGTGCCCGCATCGTCGACACTGCAGAAGAAGTGTTCGCCACGGCTGATATGATCGTCAAGGTCAAGGAGCCTCAGGCGGTCGAGCGTAAAATGCTGCGCGAAGGTCAGTTGCTGTTCACCTATCTGCACCTGGCACCCGATCCAGACCAGACTCACGATCTGCTGGAATCCGGCTGCACCGCGATTGCCTATGAGACCGTGACTGACTCCAATGGCGGCCTGCCGCTGCTGGCGCCGATGTCCGAGGTTGCCGGTCGCTTGGCTCCGCAAGTTGGATCCTGGACTCTGCAAAAGGCCAACGGTGGCCGCGGCGTTCTGATGGGTGGTGTTCCGGGTGTAGGCCCTGCCAAAGTGATCGTCATCGGCGGAGGCGTCGTAGGCACCCACGCAGCGAAGATTGCCGCAGGCATGGGTGCGGATGTGACCGTACTGGACCGTTCGCTGCCGCGTCTCCGCTATCTGGACGATGTGTTCGGCGGAACCTTCAAGAACCAGTATTCAACCGCTGGTGCGACAGCCGAGCTGATCCAGGATGCCGACCTGGTCATCGGTGCGGTTCTGATCCCGGGCGCAGCTGCTCCCAAACTGATCTCGCGCGAACAGCTGTCGACCATGAAGCCCGGCGCGGCTCTGGTAGACGTTGCGATCGATCAGGGCGGCTGTTTTGAAACCTCGAAAGCCACCACCCACGCCGATCCGGTTTACGAAGTTGACGGCATCATGCACTACTGCGTCGCCAACATGCCCGGTGCGGTTGCCCGGACTTCGACCATCGCACTGGGCAACGCAACCATGCCGTTCATGCTTTCGCTGGCAAGCAAGGGCTGGAAGCAGGCCTGTAAGGACGACGCACACCTGCTGGCAGGTTTGAACGTCCACGCCGGCAAGCTGACTTACGAAGCGGTGGGCACCGCCCTTAACATCAACTCTGTCGATCCAACAACTCTGTTGAAGTAAGAGCGCTCCCGCCTCTGAAAGCGTCCTTTTCCAAAGGACGCTTTACAGACTTGGGCCCAGCGCCGCGCCAATAGCGCGGCGCTGTTTTTTCTGGACCAAGGTTCGCGCAAAAAAGCACCGCGCCTTAGCGCGGTGCCCGGCCCAACCAGAGGATGGCATTTCAATGCCCGATCGACGGGCGGGAGGCTTACGCCTCTTTGTGAATCTCCACAGAATGCGGATACGGGATGGATACGCCTTTGGCGTCAAACGCTTCTTTGATCGCTTTGGTAAGTTCAAACTTCACATCCCAATAGTCAGCCGCGGCGCACCACAGGCGCGCGGTCAGATCAACCGAACTATCCCCAAGATTTGTCACCCGCACCCAGGGCTCAGGATCAGCCATGATACGATCGTCAGCTTTGGCCACATCCAGGATGATGTTCATAGCCTCATCCGCGCTATCGCCGTAGTCGATGCCAAACACCAGATCGACCCGGCGGGTGTCATGGGCGGAATAGTTGGTGATCACCGAACCCCAAGCCTGACCGTTTGGCACGATGATCTGCACGTTGTCCGGCGTCACCAGCTCGGTCGTGAACAGGTTCAGGTCTTTCACAGTACCCGCTGTGCCACCAATATCGACATATTGGCCCAGCTTATAGGGCCGGAACACCACCAGCATCACGCCCGCGGCCAGATCGCTGAGTGTTCCCTGCAGCGCCAAACCGATGGCCAGGGATGCGGCACCCAGTATGGCCACGATGCTGGTCGCCTCGATTCCAAAAATGCCCAGAACGGCGACAAAGACAATCGCCAGCAGCACCCATTTCACGAGGCTCGCAACGAAATTCCCCAAAGTCGGGTCGATATGTGGCGTGGCGTTGATCCGCCGCCGCACCAGACCGCTAATGGCTCCGGCAACGATCCAACCCAATACCAGAACGATCAACGCTTTGATCGCGCTCATGATCAGCGGACCAAATGCGCCCACCTGTGTTACGACATCTTCCACACGCTTCTCCTTTGCGCCAACAGCAAACCCGCGCCTTTTGGCGCGGGATCGCTGAAAAGTCTGGGCTAATTTTGCGCGCAGGTCTAGGTGCGGGATTTCCGAGTTTTCCCCCCTGCTGTTCCCCAGCAAACATCGACTGACCGATCACGCACAGAATTGGACCTTACAAAAGCGCCACAAATTACCAGATTGACCGAGACAGGCGCGATAAAAGGAGCCCATCATGCTGGACACAATCCAATTCCCGATCATGAATAAATGGTCCCCACAGTTCCCCGAGCGGATTCAGCTTTATTCCTTCCCCACACCCAACGGGGTAAAGGCGTCGATCATGCTGGAAGAAACCGGCCTGCCTTATGAGGCACATCGTGTCACACTGGCCGATGCAGATGTCAAAAGCCCGGAGTTTCTTTCGCTGAACCCGAACAACAAGATCCCGGCGATCATTGATCCCAACGGGCCCGACGATGCTCCGTTGGCTTTGTTCGAAAGCGGTGCAATCCTTCTGTACCTCGCTGAAAAGAGCGGTAAGCTGCTGGGTCAGAACAAAGGCGACAAGCACCGGGTCACCCAATGGGTTATGTTCCAGATGGGCGGTATCGGACCAATGTTTGGCCAGCTTGGGTATTTCCACAAATTCGCAGGGGCTGAAATCGAAGACCCCCGCCCGCGCGAACGCTACGTGTCCGAGGCCAAACGCCTGCTGAACGTTCTCGACCGGCAACTGGACGGCCAAGACTGGATCGCCGGAGAATTCTCGATCGCCGATATCGCAATCGCGCCGTGGCTGCGCGGTTTAGATTATTACGGCGTCAAGGATGTCATAGGCTGGGAAAGCTATGGCAACGTTACGCGCTATCTGGATAGGTTCCTGGATCGACCCGCAGTGCAAAGAGGACTGAACATCCCCTCACGGGATTGATACACAAGGCCTGTGCGGCGGGATCCAAATCCGCCGCCACGGGCCATCGGTTTACCCAGGCAGCGCGCCTGTTAGAACGTAGCGCAAGATCTCAACAACTTGCGCGGGTTCTTCAGCGACGGCGAGTGCTGCTGCATCTACTTCTTTCAGCGCGTGCTGATGATCAGCCCCGTGCAGAACAATGATCGACTTGCCCAGTGCTGCCGCATAGCCCGCGTCAAATGCCGCGTTCCACTGCTTGTATTTGTCCCCAAAGCGTACAACCACAACATCCGCGTCTGATATGCCCTTGCGGGTCCGGATCGCGTTGACCATGGCACCCTTGTGATCGTGCCAGTACTTGTTCGGCTCGGCCCCCAAGATCGTGACACCGCAATCGTCCGAAGCACCGTGATCGGTGACCGGGCTACTGAATTCAACATCCAACCCATCGGCGCCCGCAATGATCTGCTCGCGCCAATCCGTGTGAATCTCACCGGACAAATAGACCTTCAGCATTTTTTTCTCCTCCCGTGAAAAAGGGGCGCAATGGCCCCTTTATCATTTCAAAAATACTCCCGCCGGAGGCGAAAACCAACTCATCCCCGCAAGACGCCGCCAGTGGCTTTCATCACTTTTTCGACAATCTTGGTGCTGACCGCCTCGATATCCTTTTCCTTCAGGGTCGCGTCCGACGGCTGGAGCCTTACGGTAATGGCCAGAGACTTCTTGCCCTCGCCGACGCTACCGCCAATGAATTCGTCAAAGACGCGCACGTCCTCGATCAGAGCCTTATCAGCACCCGCAGCCGCATTGACCAACGTCAGAGCTTCGATATCCGCATTTACAACAAAGGCGAAATCGCGCTCGACCGCCTGCAGGTCGCGCAATTCCAAGGCAGAACGGGTCGCACCGGATTTACGTGGCATCGGCACCTGATCCGGCCAGATGGTGAACGCCATTGCCGGACCCTTGATATCCAACGCCTGCAACACGCGCGGATGCAATTCACCAAAAACGCCCAGAACCTTTTTGGGGCCCAGACAAATCTTGCCGTGCCGACCCGGGTGCCACCAGGCATCGCCGCCACGAAGGATCTGAACCTTGGCAGGCGCACCAATGGCGGCAAGCACCGCCTCTGCGTCGGCTTTGGCATCAAACAGGTCAACGGGACGGGAAGCACCATGCACGTCCTTGGGACCGCTACGCCCAACCAACAGGCCGGTAATCTGTGTCTGTTGATCCCCCGGCTCACCATCGTGGAACACTGGCCCGACCTCGAACAAGGCCAGATCGGCATAACCCCGCGCCTGATTGCGCGCCGCCGCTTGCAGCAGACCAGGCAGCAGATCAGGGCGCATATGGCTCATCTCGGACGAGATCGGGTTTTCCAACATGGTTGCTGCGTCACCGCCCCCGAACAAGGCTGCCGAGGCCTGATCGATGAAGGTATAAGACACACATTCATTGTACCCCAGCGCTGCACAGGTCCGGCGCGCCATCGACTGGCGACGCTGCGTGGGTGTCATGACCGGTTTGGGGATACCTGCTGTCGTACGCGGCAGCGGAATACCCTGCAACTTGGTCAGAGAAGCGATCCGCGCAACCTCTTCCACCAGATCGGCCTCCCCCATGATATCGGGTCGCCAGCTGGGCACATGCGCCATCTCGCCATCCAGACGAAAGCCCAAACGGGTCAGTGTCTGCCGCTGCTCGCTTTCCGGAATCTCCATCCCGACCAAGGACTGCACGCGCGCCGCGTCCAGTTTGTAGGCCCGCGCGTGGTTCGGCGCTTTGCCCGCCTCGACCACATTCGAGGCTTCACCGCCGCAGATATCCAAGATCATCTGCGTCGCATGCTCCAACCCTTCGCGCGTGTATTCCGGGTCGACGCCGCGCTCGAATCGATACCGCGCGTCCGAGTTTATCTTCAGCGCCCGACCTGTGAGGGCGATCTGTACATGATCCCAGAACGCGCTTTCAAGGAAGACGTTCACAGTCTCCTCGGTACAACCGGTTTCCTCGCCGCCCATGATACCCGCGATAGATTCCGGGCCTTTGTCGTCCGAAATCACCATCATGCCAGGCTGAAGGGAGTATTCTTTTTCATCAAGCGCGACCAGCTTTTCACCACCCTTGGCGCGATGCACCCGCAAATTGCCCTGCACCTTGTCCGCGTCGAACACGTGCAGCGGACGGTTGTGGTCGAAGGTCATATAATTGGTGATATCCACCAGAGCCGAGATCGGACGCAGACCAATCGCTTTCAGTTGATCCTGCAGCCACTGAGGGCTCGGGCCGTTCTTTACGCCACGGATCAGACGCCCGGTGAAATGCGGCGCGCCGTCCAGCGTATCCTCGTCGATCGACACTTTGATCGGGCTTTCGAAATCACCCGGCACCGGAGTGTAATCGCGTACTTTCAGCGTGCCCAACCCGCGCGCGGCCAAATCACGCGCAATACCCGCAACACCCAGCGCATCCGGGCGGTTCGGCGTGATCGCGATCTCGATCATCGGATCAACCTTTGACGGATCGTTCTCAGCCAACCAATCGACAAACTTGTCGCCGACCTCGCCCGAAGGCAGCTCGATAATCCCGTCATGTTCATCCGACAGCTCAAGCTCGCGCTCGGATGCCATCATGCCAAAGCTCTCGACGCCACGGATCTTGCCGACGCTGATGGTGATATCCAGGCCGGGAATATACATACCAGGTTTACAAACCACCACGGTGATGCCTTCGCGCGCATTGGGCGCGCCGCAAATGATCTGCAGATCGCCCTCGTCGGTTTCAACCGTGCAAACGCGCAGCTTATCGGCGTCCGGGTGCTTCTCGGCATGTTTCACATGGCCCAGCGTAAAGCCCGCCAGACGGTCCGCCGGGTTGACGATCTCTTCGACCTCAAGCCCGAGATCGGTCAGTGCTTCGGCGATCTCATCAACCGACGCATCCGTATCGAGGTGGTCTTTCAGCCAGGACAGAGTGAATTTCATTGCAGCGGGCCTTTTTCGGCAAACATTCAGTCGGCACAGGCAATGGCAAAGATTGCGCCAAGGTGCAAGCGCTGCGGCTCACGGATAGGTGGGGGTGCGACCCAAAAGCTCGTCCAGCTGCCAGCCGATCCAGCCGTGGGGAATAAAGTGCCCGCCGGGATGGGTGTCCAGTGTCACCTGCCCTTGCGCGCAATCGGTCCACTCCAATCGGCTGAGCGTCAGGAAGGGCTTCACGCTCCAATCCCCCCGCGGGGTCGCGCCGTTGCAGTTGAACTTGGCCTTCCACAGCGCCACCGGATAGGTCGTGTCGCCATCCGGCCCAAAGGGAAAATCCATCACCGTATCGTCCAGCCCATGAACATGACGCACCTCGCGCGGGGCTTCCGGGCAGTCCTCGGTCTGGCGGATCGAGCCCGCTACCGCCAGCAGAGCGGCGATGTCGTTTCCCGACTGGCAGACATAGCGCCACGCCATTGCGCCGCCATAAGAATAGCCCGAGACATAGATACGCTCAGGATCAATGGGATAGCGTTTGGCGACGTCCTCAAGCACGCGATCTGCGAACGGCACGTCTGCGGTATCAGCAGTCCAGAAGTTCCAACTTTTGCCCAGCCCATTCGGAGCCACCAACAGCACATCACGCAGCCTGGTCGCCCCGGCGATGCGCTCATGGTTCACCACCACATCGCCCTGCCGCGCCCAGCCATGAAAATGCAACAGCACCGGCAGAGGCGTTTCGCCATTCCAACCATCAGGTTCCATTACATGGTAAGAACGGTCGCCGATCTCACAGGCGGTATCGCCGTGGCAGTCAGATTTCCACGGCCCCATCGCAAGGGCCGGGGTCGCGGTCAGCAGAAGAAAAAGCAGTCGATAGATCATAGGCCGGAGCCTAGCGACATGCGCCGCCCTGTCACGTAACTTATTGGTGTAGGGTGGGGTTTCACCCCACCAACCGCCTCACGGTGGGGTGAAACCCCACCCTACACCAGATCAAATCACAAAGCCGCGCTATCGCCAGACCGCGGGGTGACAATCAGGGGTTTGTGTTCGGCACTTTATGCCAGCCAAATCCGCGAAACGTTCAAACGGAGCGCTAACGGAGACAAATCGCCAGCCCGTGCGGGCGGTCTGGCGATAGCGCGGCGGCCAGTTGGCCTTTGCTCCGCGCAAGTTTCAATCACACACTCTATCTTGGAAATTTCTTCTCGCGCGCAATCATCGAACGCTACTTCGATCTATCCTTTGCGTACTGATCAATTAGCTTTCTAGCCATTGCTTGTCGATCCTCCGCTTCTTTCCTTTGGTCAGCTCTACTGCAAAGAGCGCTCCAAGCAGCCCAAAGGCCAGGAAATATGGCGCCCCCCAAAACAGGAATAAACCAAATCACCGAAGATTCGAGCAGCGTTACCGTTAGAACCTGAATGGAAATCGTCGCGAGAATAAGACCAGTCAACCAAAGAAAAGGAGCATTCGCCACACGGCGATGCCACCAGTCAATGTAACGCGAAAGATATACGCCCAGTGGATACACTTACCGACTCAAACCACCATGCAGGTTCGGCATATCCAGCGCTGCGAACCCATAGTGGCGCAACCAACGCAAGTCTGAATCAAAGAACGCCCGCAAATCCGGAATACCGTATTTCAGCATCGCCAAACGGTCGATTCCAATGCCGAAGGCAAAGCCCTGATAGACCTCGGGGTCGATCCCACCGGCGGCGATCACCTTGGGGTGGACCATGCCCGAGCCTAGAATCTCCATCCAGTCATCGCCCTCACCGATCTTCAGCTGACCGTTGTCCCACGAACAGCGGATATCGACCTCGGCCGATGGCTCGGTGAAGGGGAAGTGCGAGGCGCGGAAGCGCAGCTCGACATCGTCGACCTCGAAGAAGGCCTTCACGAACTCTTCCAGAACCCATTTCAGGTTCGCCATCGAGATGTCCTTGTCGATGGCCAGCCCCTCGACCTGATGGAACATCGGCGTGTGGGTCTGGTCATAGTCGGCGCGGTAGACGCCACCCGGACAGATCACGCGGATCGGCGCGCCCTGCAGCTCCATCGAGCGGATCTGAACGGGCGAAGTATGGGTGCGCAGCACGTGCGGCGGGCGATTGTCGCCCTCGGCGCGGTGCATGTAGAACGTGTCCATCTCGGCCCGCGCGGGGTGGTGGCCGGGGATGTTCAGAGCGTCAAAGTTGTGCCAGTCGGTCTCGATCCGCGGCCCTTCGGCCACCAAGAAACCCAGTTCGGCAAAGATCGCGGTCAACTCCTCGGTCGCCTGGCTGACCGGGTGGATCGAGCCCTGACGGCGCGCGCGGGTCGGTAGTGTAACGTCGAGCCACTCGGTGCGCAGACGCTCATCCAGCGCGGCGTCGGCAAGCGCGGCCTTTTTGGCAGAAAGCGCCGAGTTGATCTCATCCTTCAGGGCGTTCAGCGCGGGGCCTGCGACCTGACGTTCCTCGGGGGTCATCTTGCCCAGCTCGCGCATCTTCAGCGCGACCTCGCCCTTTTTGCCCACGGCAGCGACGCGGATCGCCTCAAGCGCGTTTTCGTCGCCAGCTTCGGCGATTTGGCCCAGATATTTTGCCTTAAGATCGTCCATGACGCCCTCTGAAATTGGTCGCCAACCTGCTATCGGCCCCGCCCCGCGAATGCAAGCGGGACGGTGGGGATCAATAGCTGTATTCGGGATAAATCCGGGTCAGATCGCCATTCCAGTCGCCATTGTAGTGATCCAGCAACTCATCAGCGGGAACCTTGCCCGTATCGATGCTGTCCTTGAGCGCGTTCAGGAAATGCGTCTCGTCCTGCACCAGACCACCCGCACCGGGGCGCGCGCGGGATGCAAGTCCGGCCTCTGCGATCGAGACCACTTCGCGCGCCAAATCATGCATATTGATGTTGCCAACCTGCGCTTGCAGACCATCCTTGGCAGCCTCGACCCGCAGCGCTTCGCGCGTCTCGGCATCCCAGCCTTTGACCAGATCCCAAGCGGCATCCAGCGCGGTTTGGTCATAGGTCAGACCAACCCAGAATGCAGGCAGAGCGCATAGGCGACGCCATGGGCCACCATCGGCACCGCGCATCTCCATGAACTTCTTGATCCGCGCTTCGGGGAATGCCGTGGTCAGGTGATCGGCCCAATCGGACAGAGTCGGCGTCTCGCCGGGCAATGCAGGCAGTTTGCCCTGCAGGAAGTCGCGGAATGACATGCCCAGAGCGTTGATATACTGGCCGTCGCGATAAACGAAATACATCGGCACATCGAGCGCGTATTCAACGTAGCGCTCAAAACCGAAGCCTTCTTCGAACACAAAGGGCAGCATCCCAGTGCGTGCATCGTCCAGATGCCGCCAGATAAAGCTGCGCCAGCTTTTCTGGCCGTTCACCTTGCCCTCAAAAAACGGAGAATTCGCAAACAGCGCCGTCGCGACCGGCTGAAGTGCCAGCGCGACGCGCAGTTTCTGCACCATGTCGGCCTCGGAGCCAAAGTCGATATTGACCTGAACGGTACAGGTCCGGCGCATCATGGCGCGGCCCATAGTGCCGACTTTCTCCATATAATCGTTCATCAGCCGGTAACGGCCCTTAGGCATCAACGGCATCTCTTCATGGGTCCAGATCGGGGCTGCGCCCAGACCAATAAAGCCTACACCGATCTCATCGGCGATATCTTTCACTTCACGCAGGTGAGTGTTCACCTCATCACACGTTTCATGAATTGTCTCGAGCGGAGCGCCGGACAGTTCCAACGCACCGCCTGGTTCCAGGCTGACGTTCGCGCCGTCCTTCTCAAGCCCGATTAAATGTCCAGCTTCACGCACTTCAGCCCAGCCATGGCGGTCTCGCAGACCTTCCAGCACGGCCACAATCGACCGTTTGCCTTCAAACGGCAGAGGTTTCAGAGTGTCTTTGCAATAGCCGAACTTCTCATGCTCGGTTCCGATGCGCCAATCTTCCTTGGGCTTGCAGCCCAATTCCAGATATTCGGCCAGTTGCTCATGGCGTTCGATCGGTCCGCCGCCGGACTGGGGGATGGACATGTGACCCGTGCTCCGATCCTGATGTGTCTATCTTGGCGGTCAGTCCTGAGCGCAAACCGCGCCAGTGTCAATGCAGCCTATGGTGCGCAGGCCGTGACGGCGTGCGTTCCCAGATCACCACCGGATGCGCCGCACGACCGTTGAGTTCCGACAGCATTTGCTCGGTTTTAAGCCCCGGAAGTGCTGAGAACACATCAAACAGTGCCTCGGCCCCTTCGGCGTTCACCGGAATGTGAAGGGTCGGCTGCCCCGGCTGATCCAAAACCCAATGCGCAGGTTGCGAGGTCGGATCTAACGCCAACCGCTCGATTTCGCGGGCTGCAACGATGCCGCCGTCGAGCGGGCCCAGATAGGTGATCTGGCCTTCATCAATAGTCACCACACCCGGTCCTCCCGCACCATTGCGAAAGCGCGCGCGTTGCACTCCGATCACCGCCAGTGCCATCGAGACGACGATCAGCAGCCACCCCAACCACGCCAGCAATCCGCCGGGGCCGCTGATCCAGCTGAGGCCGAGGATCAGAACAAACCCTGCAACCAGCACTTCGCGCCAGCGCCACAGGGCCAGTTTGGCTTCGGGTCGAAAGAAACTCATGCCACGTCCTCCGGGTTTTTGAACAGGATCAGCGAGTATTGACCTGCAGGCTGGAACCCAATGGATATATAGGCACGCGCTGCCGCATCGGAAGCCGCAAAGAGGACAGCTCTGGAAACTCCCGCGTCGCGCGCCTCAACCAGATGCAGGGCAACAGCCAAACGCGCATAGCCCCGCCCTCGTAAATCTGGTGGCGTGTAGACACCGCCGATCTGCACCACATCAGGCAGGCGGGCGTTGAAGCCGGTCATGCTGACCGGTAGGCCATTCTGTAGCAAAACTCGATGCGAATCCCGCTCGATATAGGTCTTGATGTCCTTCCTAGCCTGCGTCTGTGCGCGCACAGCATCAAAATCCATGGCTTCGATGAGGTAGCATTCTCGCCAGTCTTCAAGGACCGAACGGTCTACATCAGTAAGCGGCATGAGATCTGCCCCACTGAAATCCGGTATTTGAAGTCGATCCAACGCTAGGGAAAACCCCGGCTCATCGCTGTTCAGGGTCGCGGGTCGCCCCTCCCAACCTGCCAACTGCATTATCCGACGAGCCTGCGTTGCCTCAGCCGCGATGCCGAACAGGGCCCGGCCTCGAATAAGGTCAATCGCTGCGGCAAGTTCGGTATCCGAACAGTCGGGACATTGCAGCAGGATCATGCCTTCATTTGTTATGGCAAAGACCGCACGCAACGGGCTGCCAAGCGTCCATGCATTCAACGACCGGGGATGCGTACCGCACAGGCCAAAATCCCGTAGATTGGCCAAAGGGAACATCGATGTTTGGATATGTTGGGACAAAAACGAGTCGATCCTGGACAGGTCCGTTTCCTGCGCCAATTGCCACGTCACGTCCAATCTCCCAACGCTTGCTGCCACATTGTCATCGCCGCAACGGCTGCTGTATCGGCGCGCAGGATGCGTGGGCCGAGGCTGACCACATGGGTAAATGGTAGCTCCGCCAACCGTTTACGTTCTGGCTCGGAAAACCCGCCCTCGGGGCCGATCAGGATCGCCCACGGCTTGCCTTTCTCATTCTCTGCCAAGCGCAGGGCCGAGCCGGCTTCAGCCTCGTCACAGAACATCAATTGGCGATCATCGGGCCACGCGCCCAGGATACGATCCAATCGCTGGAGGTCAGCGACCTCAGGCACAAAAGTGCCGCCACATTGTTCGGCCGCCTCAATTGCGTGGGCCTGCAAGCGATCCTGTCGAATGCGCTCAGAGTTGGTGAATTCGGTGTGCACCGGTATGATCCGTGCGGCCCCCATTTCAGCTGCTTTTTCAACGATGAAATCGGTCCGCGCCTTCTTGATCGGTGCAAAGAGAAGCCACAGATCGGGCGGTAATTGCAGAGGTTTCGATTGCTCCACGCACGACAGAATACCGCCTCGTTTGCCCGCTTCTGCAACCTCTGCCTGCCACTCGCCATCGCTGCCATTGAACAGGGCGACCCGGCCCCCAACCGACAGGCGCATGACACCGAACAGATAATGCGCCTGCTCACGCGTCAAAGGAACCGATTGCCCCGGACCCAAAGGGTGCTCTACATACAGTCTGATCTTCGCATTCATGAGACCCTACATATGCAAGGCAATGCCCCAACACCAGACGGTCAGGTCGCCGATGCCGTAACCGGCAATTGGGTCGACACCCACGCCCCCGCCTTTGCCCGCCCTTACCTGCGGCTCAGCCGTGCAGACCGACCCATCGGCACATGGCTGCTGCTGATTCCCTGCTGGTGGGGTCTGGCCTTGGCCATCCTGAGCGACGGCGCACCACGATGGGAGGATCTTTGGATCGCAGTTGGTTGTGCCATTGGTGCGTTTTTGATGCGTGGCGCGGGCTGTACGTGGAATGACATCACCGATCGAGAGTTTGACGGGAAGGTCGAGCGTACAAGGTCGCGCCCGATTCCCTCAGGCCAAGTGAGTGTCCGTCAGGCTGCATTCTGGATGGTGCTGCAATGTCTGTTGGCCCTGGCCATCCTTCTGACCTTCAACCGGGCCGCGATTGCGATGGGGGTTCTGTCTTTGCTGCCTGTTACCATCTATCCCTATGCAAAACGTTTTACGTGGTGGCCGCAGATTTTTCTGGGGCTGGCCTTCAACTGGGGCGCATTGCTGGCCTGGGCTGCACATACCGGCACCGTGGGCTGGCCTGCGATCATGCTTTATCTGTCAGGAATCGCCTGGACTTTGTTCTACGACACGATCTACGCCCATCAGGATGCCGAGGATGACGAGCTGATCGGCATCAAGTCAACCGCACGGCTGTTTGGCACCGATACCGCCCGTTGGCTCAAGTATTTTCTGATTGGAACCGTCAGTCTAATGGCCTTTGCAATTATCGACGCGGCTTTGCCCGGGACATCGGTTCTTGCTTTGGCGGTCGCCCTTGGCGGGCCCTGGGCGATGGGGTGGCATCTGGCCTGGCAATTGCGGGGGCTGGACACGGAGGACAACGCCAAATTGCTGCAGCTTTTCCGGGCCAATCGTGACACCGGCTTGATTCCGCTGATCTTCCTCTGCGTCGCCCTTTTCCTCTGATTGCACCTCTGTGCTGCGCTCTGTATGAGTCCCGGAACCAACCGCCCGAGGAGTCTCGATTTCGCCCATGCGTCTGCCTTACGCCCTAGCTGTTGCGTTGATTTTCGCGGTGTCCGCCGTTCTATCGCTGGTGGTCGCTGGATTTGCGGTCAGCAAGATCGAAGACGCCTCGGAACTGGCCGTGCGAAAGGCCTTGAACTTGCAGGGGCATGATTGGGCCGAAGTCGAATCCGACGGCCTGCGTGTCGTTCTGACCGGCACGGCCCCGACTGAGGCGACCCGATTCAACGCCCTGATCGCTGCGGGCACCGAGGTCGACACCTCGCGCGTCATTGACGAGATGGAGGTTGCTCCCACCGCCGATCTGACACCGCCCCGCTTTTCTACCGAGATCCTGCGCAATGACAGCGGAATTTCGATTATCGGGCTAGTACCTGCGGCTCTGGATCGCGACGATCTGGTAGACAGGCTGCAACGCCTTGATCGGGACGCGTCAGTCTCGGACCTGATGGAAAGTGCCGACTATCCCAAGCCAGACGGATGGGATCAGGCAATCGACTATGCGATCGAAGCGCTCTCGGATTTGCCACGGGCCAAGATATCTGCCAGCCCAGGGTTGGTGCGTATCACGGCGATTGCCGATAGCCAGCAAGAGAAAGACCAGCTGGAACAAGACCTAAGCCGCGCCGCGCCACCAGGTCTGCGAATCGGCCTTTCGATTTCGGCACCTCGCCCGGTAATCACACCATTCACGCTGCGCTATCTGATAGATGAGGATGGCGGGCAGTTTGATGCGTGCTCGGCCCAGGATGAAGTTGCGCGCGACATCATCGTCGCTGCAGCACAAGAGGCCGGATTAACCGGCCCCTATTCCTGCACCATTGGGCTAGGCGTACCGTCTCCGCGTTGGGCGAATGCAGCGCAGCTCAGCATTCGTGCGCTATCCGAACTTGGTCAGGGTTCGGTTACTCTGTCGGATGCAGATATCACTCTAGTTGCCACACAAGGGACTAACCCTTTGGAGTTCGACCGCATCGTGGGAGAGCTCGAAAATACGCTGCCCGAGGTTTTCGCCTTGCATGCAGTTCTTCCCGAACCCGAACCGGATGACCCGACTGGGCCTATTGAATTCGTCGCAACACGTAGCCCTGAGGGTTTGGTTCAACTGCGTGGCCGTCTGAGTGACGAAACGCTGCGTGAAATGACCGACAGCTTTGCACGTGCCGCCTTTGGATCATTGCAGGTGCACACAGCCACCCGGATTGCACCGGACCTGCCCGCGGATTGGCCCATACGCGTCTTGGCGGGGCTGGAGGCACTGTCGCAACTGCACAATGGCGCCCTGACCGTTACGCCGGACAATGTAGCGCTGTCGGGCATCAGCCATGATCCCGACGCCAAGGCCCGGATCGCCGGCATGCTGTCGGACAAGCTGGGCGAGGCGCAGGATTACACCCTGTCAATCACCTATCAGGAGCCGCCCGCACCCGCCGACGCGCCGCCCGACCCTGAGGTCTGCGAAGAGCAGCTGGCCGAGGTTCAGGCCACCAGCAAGATTGCTTTCGAACCGGGATCAGCCACCGTCGCAGCAGACTCGCGCGATGCCCTGAACCAGATCGCGGACATCCTGCGTGAATGTGGCCCCATCCGGTTGGAGATTCAGGGCCATACCGACAGTCAGGGCCGTGAAGAGATGAACCAGCAGCTCAGCCAGTCGCGCGCGCAGTCGATCCTGAACGAATTGCGCGGACGGCGCGTGCCGACCTCAAGCTTTTCTGCGGTCGGGTATGGCGAGACGCAGCCCATCGCCGATAACGAAACCGAAGAAGGCCGCGAAGAGAACCGCCGCATCGAGTTTCGCCTGATCCGTCCTGAACCCGTGGCCAACACCCTGACCGGGCTTGAGGCGATGGAAGCCGAGGCCGAATCTGAGGCCGAAATCGAGACACCTGAAACCGACGCACCGGATGCAGGCTCAGAGGACCAGTAAGTTGAACAGAACAGAATTCATCATCGCCACAGCCATCATCCTGTTCGCAGCTTTCTGCATGGGTTGGTTCGCCAACTGGCTGGCCCATCGGCTGTCCCGTGTTCGCCAAAGCGACGTGGCCGATCTTGACCGCATGAGTCAGGAACTGCACGAGGCCGAAGAAACACGCGATCAGGCAATCACATATCTTCAGCAGCGCGAGGCAGAGCTGACCAACCAGCTGACGCAAACCGAAGCCGAGTTGAATGCCGCAATGGAAGGGCTGCGCGCGGCGCGGCAGGAAGCCGAAGAGATGCGCGGGCGGATCAACAACGCAGACTAGGCACCCTACCAGCGGGTCAGCGCGTCTTCATCCTCGTCCTTGGCAGCCACCCATTCTGCTCCGGAAGTGGTGATTTCCTTCTTCCAGAATGGCGCGCGAGACTTAAGGTAATCCATCAGATATTCCGCCGCCTCAAACGCATCTTTGCGGTGCGGTGCGGCGGTGGCGACCATCATGATACGGTCACCCGGAGCAAGCCTTCCGTGGCGGTGGATCACCAGAACGTTGCCCAGTGACCAACGGGCTTGCGCCTCTTCCGCGATCTTGGTTAGGGCGCGTTCGGTCATGCCGGGATAGTGCTCGATCTCCATCACATCCAGATCGCCCGAAGCCAGATCGCGCACAACGCCTGTGAAGGTCACGATGGCCCCGTTGGCATCGTCCCCGGCGGCAAAAGCGTTGGCTTCGGCCCCCAGATCGAACGGGGCCTCCTGCACGACGATCCGCATTCTAGCCACCCGTCATGGGCGGAAAGAACGCAACCTCGCGCACGCCGGTCAGTGGGGCGTCAAAATCCGAAAGCTCTTGGTCCAGCGCCACGCGCAAGGCCGACAGATCGGCAAAGGCAGCAGCATAGCGATCCTCACGCGCGCTCAGTTCCGCGACCAAATCGCTGACTGTTGCGGCCTCAGTTTCAATCTTCTCTTTCGGCAGGCCGATGCGTTCGCGCACCCAAGCGAAATACAGCACGTTCATCGGTTAGCTCTCCTTCAGGTGGGGCATGGCTTTACGTAGGTAGTCATAGCCCGTGATCAATGTCAGCGTCGCGGCAATCCAGAGCAGCCATAGCCCGATACGACCTGACCAGAACATGGCCTCAAGATGCCAGCGGATGTTGTTCAGGTCCTCGACCTGCCCTGCCAGAACCTGATCAATGGTTGTCGCATCCATGCCAAACGTGGCCATCACAAAATGGTGCTCGAATATCCCCTGCGAGAACAGGATCGCGATCGCTACCATCTGTGCCGTCGTTTTCCACTTGGCCAGCTTGGTGACCTTCAGGGTTCCGGCCACATCGCCCAGATACTCTCGCAAGCCTGAGACAAAGACTTCGCGAAACAGGATCACTGTCGCGGGCAGGACCAGCCATGGTGTCCAGTGTTCAGTCGAATAGCCCACCAATATCATCAGCGCGATTACCACCATTGCCTTGTCGGCAATGGGATCCAGCATGGCGCCAATCTTCGTTTCCTGTTTCCAGGCGCGCGCCAGATACCCGTCGAACCAATCGGTGATCGCCGCTGACAGGAACAGAATCAAAGCAAACCAATCCGCATAGGGTCGGGTGAAATACAGAAACATCACGGCGAGACCGGGGGCCGCCACAAGGCGCAGTACAGTCAGAATATTCGGCAGGTTCCATTTCATGGCTTGGACCCTACATCGCCGGTTCAAGACAGAAAAGACAGGGTCTTAAAAAACTGACCCAGCACAAGCGTTTGCTGTCTTAAAAGTCAAAGCGTCGCAGCGGTGGTCACATTACAGGTTTCATCTTGGCACTTGATTGCTTTGGCGTCAGATTGTCGGCTGGCCAACCAGACAACACCCCAGAGCTGACATGACACCGCATATTCAAACCGATCCCCGGTCAAATCTGATCGGCAGCGCCTGGATGGTCGCCGCAATGGCACTGTTCGCGCTGGAGGATGCGCTGCTTAAGGCGGCTTCGGCGTCGATCCCGATCTGGCAAGTGCTTGTTCTCTTCGGTGCGGGCGGTGCTGTAATCTACGCAGCGGTTGCCACAGTACGTAGCACGCGTCTGTTCCAGCCCGACGTGTTGTCGCGCCCGATGAAAGTACGTGTGGTCTTCGAGATCCTTGGACGGCTTTTCTATGTATTGGCGATCGCGCTAACGCCACTGTCCTCGGCTACGGTGATCCTTCAGGCCACACCACTGGTTGTCGTCGCAGGGGCCGCGTTGTTCTTTGGTGAATCCGTCGGCTGGCGGCGATGGAGCGCCATTTTGATCGGTCTTGTTGGCGTTGTGATCATCATCCAACCGACCGGAGACAGCTTCTCGGCCCTGTCAATCCTTGCCGTGCTGGGGATGCTCGGCTTTGCGGGGCGCGATCTGGCCAGCCGCGCCGCGCCCGCAACACTGGGCACTGAGGTTCTGGGGTTCTATGGCTTCCTTTGCATCATTGTCGCGGGTTTGGCTTATCGATTATGGGAAGGAACACCGCTGCAAACCCTGACGCCTAATGTCAGCCTGCACATGGGCGGGGCGATCGTGATGGGGGTCATGGCCTATGCCGCGCTGATGAAGGCGATGCGCACCGGCGAGGTCTCATCTGTGACGCCGTTTCGCTATTCGCGGCTGTTGTTCGGTATCGGCTTGGGCGTGGTGATGTTTGGCGAGCGATTGGATCAGGCCATGTGGATTGGCTGCGCCCTCATCGTGGCGTCAGGCCTCTATATCCTTTGGCGGGGGCGAAAGGCCTAGCCCTTGTCATGGAAGAAGTCATAGACCTTCTGCGCCAACCCGGCTGAAATCCCCTCGACGGCTTTAAGATCCGCCAAATTGGCTCGGCTCACCGCTTTGGCGCTGCCGAAATGAGTCAGCAGGGCGCGTTTGCGCGCGGCCCCGACGCCGGGGATTTCGTCCAGTGGCGTTGCACCAACCGCCTTGGCGCGTTTCGCGCGATGGGTGCCGATGGCAAAGCGATGCGCCTCATCCCGCAAGCGCTGGATAAAGTACAATACGGGATCGTTGCGTTTCAGCGCAAAAGGGCGCTGCCCGATGCGGTGGAATTCTTCCTTGCCGTGATCGCGATCGACACCCTTAGCGACACCGACCATCGGGATATCCTCGACCCCGTGCTGGGCCATGATCTCATTCACGACGCTCACCTGCCCTGCACCACCGTCGATCAGCAGCAGATCGGGCCAATGCCCTTTGTCCCGATCCGGATCTTCCTTTTGTAGGCGCGTAAAACGGCGGGTCAGGACCTCTTTCATCATGCCGAAGTCATCGCCGGGGGTTAGATCATCGCCGCGGATGTTGAACTTGCGATAGGCGTTTTTCATGAACCCCTCTGGGCCCGCGACGATCATGCCACCCACGGCATTGGTGCCTTGAATGTGAGAGTTGTCATAAACTTCGATCCGGTTCGGTGGCGCGTCCAGATCAAAGGCCTCGGCCACACCGCGTAGCAATTTGGCCTGCGTGGCACTTTCCGACATCCGCCGGGCCAGCGATTCACGTGCGTTGCGCAAGGCACCGGCGATCAGTTCCTGCTTTTCACCGCGCTGGGGCACCAGGATTTCCACCTTGCGTCCAGCTTTTTCCGACAATGCCTCCTGCATCAGATCGGCATTCTCGATTGCATCAGACAGGATCAACTGCCGGGGTGGTTCCTTGTTGTCATAGAACTGGCCCAGGAACGCTTCCATCGCCTCAGCCTGTGACACATCCGGGCCGACGCGCGGATAGAAATCGCGGTTACCCCAGTTCTGGTTGGCCCGGATGAAAAACACCTGAACGCAGGCTTGACCGCTGTCCATATAGAGGCCAATGACGTCAGCCTCGGCCACGCCGCGCGGATTGATGCCCTGAGACGTCTGCACCTGCGTCAGCGCCCGGATACGGTCGCGCAAACCGGCGGCCCGTTCGAACTCCATCGCCTCGGAGGCAGCCATCATCTGCGCGGCGAGATCTTCCTGCACTTTGGTAGATCGGCCTGACAGGAACCTTTCGGCATCCTTAACGCTTTCACGATAATCGGCTTCCGAGATCAGTCCGACGCACGGCCCAGAACATCGCTTGATCTGATAGAGCAGGCACGGCCGGGTCCGGCTATCGAACATGGAATCCGAACAGTTCCGCAGCAGGAACGCCTTTTGCAGCTGGTTCAGCGTCCTGTTCACCGCGCCTGCACTGGCGAAGGGGCCAAAATAAGCCCCCTTTTCTTTCTTCGCCCCTCGGTGCTTTTCGATCTGCGGAAAGGCATGATCCTTGGCGACCAGAATATTCGGGAAGCTTTTGTCATCCCGCAACAATACGTTGTATTTGGGCTTGAGCTGCTTGATCAGGTTCTGTTCCAGCAGCAGCGCCTCGGTCTCGGTCCGAGTGGTCAGAAACATCATCGAGGCAGTTGCGGCGATCATTTTCTCGATCCGACCCGAATGTCCCGGGCGGGTGTAGTTCGATACCCTCGCCTTCAGGTTTCGCGCTTTACCTACGTAAAGAACTCGGCTGTCCCCATCCAACATCCGATACACACCCGGCGAGCTGTCCAGCGTTTTCGCATAACGCTGAATGCAGGCATAGCCGGTGGCTTGGGTCGACGATTCGGGATCGGTGCTGGCGGTCATGAGTCTGAGATATGATTCTCTGACCATGGCTGCAATCTTGTGCGCTTCAGATCAAGAGAAAACAAATCCACGACTTCTGTGGATAACTGTGCAGATAACTTTTGGGGCATCACGATTTTCCCTTGAATCCTTGCCTTTTCGTTGATCTGCACAAAAAATAGGCAGGAAATTATGGCGTTGTTTTTAAAGGATAATTTTCTTGATCTGCGACAAGTGTATGAAAATTAAGACATTTTTGTAACGCTCGAGTAACAGAGATGAGAGCGGTGCAAAACTTGCAGCAGATTTACTTATTCTACACCAAGAACATCGGGTGTTTGCCAACCCAAATGTTGCCCACCATCGACGCAAAGAAGCTGCCCCGTAACAGCATGCGCATCCAGAAAGTATCCCAGCGCAGCAGTGATATCCGACGGGTTCGCGCCGCGCTCCAGAATCGTGTTCTGCCGCTGAGCGCTAAAATGAGCATCACTTTGGCGATGACCCTGCAGCGTTGGACCGGGGCCGATCGCGTTCACACGGATTGCGGGTGTCAGAGCCTGCGCTGCAGTCCGGGTCAAGGCCCACAACCCCATCTTGGCAATCGTGTATGACATGAACTCAGGCGTCAGTTTACGCACCCGCATATCCACCATGTTCACGATCAGCCCAATCGCCAGAGGCTCTCCCTGATCATCAAGCTCCGGCTGCAACCCCTGCTCGGCCATGGCTTGGGTCAGTACGAATGGTGCGCGCAGGTTGCTGTCGAGATGCCGATCCCAGCTTTGGCGGGTAGCTGTGTGGATATTGTCATACTCAAATATCGATGCATTGTTGACCAGACAGGTGATCGGACCACCCAGCGCCTCAGCTGCACGCGGCAGCAATGAGCTGACTTGCCCCTCATCAAGCAGATCGGCCTGCAGCGCAACTGACCTTCGGCCCAGCGCCTGAACCTCATCAACCGTTTCACGCGCGGCCTGAGCCGAACTGGAATAGTGCACAGCGACATCCATGCCGCGCTGCGCCAAATACAGCGCCATGGCACGACCAAGGCGTTTACCGGCACCGGTCACCAATGCTCGGGTCATGGGCTCATTCTCCTCGTCAGGTCAGGCTAACAGGCTTGCAACATAGATCACATAGAGCGCTGTCAAGATCAGGCCCCAGACGCGTGTGATATCTTTCTTGAAGAATACAAAAGGAACCAACAAGAGCGACGCGCCGAGCATCACCCACAGATCGAAACGCAGGAATTCAGGATCGACGGGAATACGCCCAAACAAGGTCGTAATGCCGACAATGGCC
Organism: Ruegeria sp. A5; assembly: GCF_056543005.1. Lineage (NCBI taxonomy): Bacteria > Pseudomonadati > Pseudomonadota > Alphaproteobacteria > Rhodobacterales > Roseobacteraceae > Ruegeria > Ruegeria sp. A5. The sequence goes on along the minus strand of NZ_JBQGAV010000005.1, from coordinate 79,685 downwards.
AGCAGATTGAACATGTTCGATCCGATGACGTTACCCAGTGCCACATCCGCTTGTCGCCTCAGGGCAGCCATGACGGTTGTCGACAGTTCCGGCAGGGACGTACCCACCGCGATCAGCGTAAGGCCGATCACTGTTTCGCTCACACCATAGTTCCGGGCAATGACGGTCGCATTTTCGACCAGCAGATGCGCACCCATTGGCAGGCCGATCAAGCCGAGGATCAGGTAGATCGCCACCTTCCAATAGGGCATGTCAGGATCTGCTTCCTCAAGACCCTCAAGCTCGTCCTCATCGGCACAAGCTTCACCACAGGCTTTACGGTGCGCATGTGCTTCGCGAAACGCGTTGCCGAGGATCAGAGCCAACGCAGCCAGCAAAATTGCCCCGCTGAGCAGATTAAAGACCCCGCAAAAAGCCAACCCGATAAATAACACCGACGCCAGAAGCATGAAGATGTAGTTCTTGCGGCTGTCGCACTCGCTTGTGTGCAAGGTCGCCAGAAGCGCGGGCAATCCCAGAACCAGCAAGATATTCGCTGTATTCGAGCCCACCACGTTACCCAACGCAATGCCCGGCGCGTTTTCCTTGATGGCGCTGATTGCAATCAGCAGCTCAGGGGCCGAAGTTCCGAATGCAACTATTGTCAGGCTGACGATCAGGGCGGGAACCCCCAACCGCAGGCTGAGGTTCACGGCCCCTCGCACCAGCGCGTCACCTGCCAACAACAGGATCAGCAGCCCGAGGCCGGAGAACAGCCATGCCGTCATCCACGGCCTCCTTCTTCGCAAGGACACGGGCCTTTGCCGATCCTGAACCGCCCACAACGCGGACATTTCGCAGAACTCAATCGTTTCTGTCCAGGAAAGCGTAGCTTGCCGAACATCGCCAGAACGCCCATGGCGATCAGGAACAAGGTGACTGCTTTGATGATCACTCTACAACCCGAAACGCGCGTAGGCAGCGCGCTCCTCAATACCGGCAATGGCATCCTGCGCCAGCGTCGCGCCGAAGCGCGACCAGATCGGTTTGCGCAGGCCATAGCGGCGGAACCTGACTTTGTCGCCAAACTTCTCCTGCATCTTGGGCTTCAGATGGGCAATACCATCGATCAGGCCCAGCTGTTGCGCGCGACGGGCCAGCCAGACCTCGCCGTTGAACAGATCAGCGCTGCTGTCCAGCTTGCCGTCCCGGCGAGATTTCACATGGGTTATGAAATTCTCGTGGATATCGCCCAGCAGCACTTTGAGCCGTGCAATGTCTTCTTTCTTTTCCGGAGCAAACGGGTCGAGCATTGATTTCGACTGACCCGCAGTATGTACGCGCCGTTCAAAGCCCTGACGTGCCAGAAAAACATGCGCGCCAAATCCCGACGATATCACGCCGATCGACCCCAGAACCGAACTGTCATCGGCCCAAATCTCATCCGCTGAAACCGCCAACCAATATCCACCCGAAGCCGCCACGTCTTCGACGAAAGCGTAAACAGGGATCTTAAGCTCTTCCGCCAGTCGCTGGATACGCGCACCGATCAATGAGCTTTGAACGGGGGAGCCGCCCGGCGAATTGATCTCCAGCGCGACCGCAGCGGGCTTGCCCTTGCGAAAGGCTTTCTCCAACACCGGTGCCAGAGCGGTCGCGTTCATCGACCCTCGCCCGGCCATTCCAATGGCACCGGACAGGCGAACAACGGCCACAAGTGGCGGCTTTTTCATGAAGGGCAGGCTGAGTTTCATGGAAGCCGATGTAGAGCGCGCCGGAGCCGTAAACAAGAGACCCGAAGCGCCATAAACGCGACGTGAACCAATTTCACACACCTGATGGGCAAAAATGCAACGCCCTAGCTGCGGATGCGCCAACCGGTTTTGAAGATCCAGCCAATGATCGCGAGGCATATTCCGGTGAAGGCCAGTATGGCCAGAAGGCTCCAAAATATCGGGACATCTGCGATACCGTAGAATGACCAGCGGAACCCGGAAATCAGATAAACCACAGGGTTGAACAGAGTGATCGTCTGCCAAAGCGGAGGTAGCATCGAGATCGAGTAAAACGTCCCACCCAGAAAAATCAGGGGCGTCACAACAAGCTGGGGGACAAGCGACATCTGTTCAAAATTACCCGCCCAGATACCCACGATGAAACCCAGCAAGGAAAAGCTGAGGCAGGACAGGATCAGGAAAGCCGCCATGGCAAACGGGTGTTCAATGCGAATGTCCACAAAGAACGTCGCAGTGGCCAGAATGACAAGACCTACAAACAGTGCCTTAGTTGCGGCCGCGCCCACATAGCCAATCACAATCTCGATGAAATTGATGGGGGCTGAAAGTAACTCATAAATCGTACCCAAGAATTTGGGGAAGTAGATGCCAAAGGACGCGTTCGAGATTGATAGCATCACTACGGACAACATGATCAGACCCGGCACAATGAAGGCCCCATAGGACACGCCTTCGATCTCTTGAATGCGACTGCCGATGGCAGTGCCAAACACCACGAAATAAAGCGAGGTCGACAGGACCGGAGACAAAAAACTCTGCGCCAGTGTGCGAAAGAACCGGGCCATTTCAAACCGGTAGATGGCAGTAATAGCGGACCAGTTCATGCGGGTTCTCCGGACACGAGGTTGACGAAAATCTCTTCAAGGCTCGATTGCCGCGTCTGCACATCACGCAGCACTAAACCGGCCTGTGCAACATCATTGAGAAGAGTGGTGATGCCCGTGCGCTCGGCATTGGTGTCGTAAGTATAGATCAACGCATCGCCTGCACCGTTGAGCGTCAGTTGATGATCGGACAGAACGTCGGGAACGGATAAAATGGGCTCGGTCAACATGACCTCAATCTGCTTTTTGCCCATCTGCGCCATCAATGTGTCTTTGTCCTGCACGAGCAAAAGCTCACCCTTGTCGATGACACCCACACGGTCGGCGATTGCCTCGGCTTCCTCGATGTAGTGAGTGGTCAGGATGATGGTGACACCAGCCTGCTTCAATTCGGCCACGATCTCCCACATGTCCTTACGTAGCTCGACATCAACGCCGGCGGTGGGTTCATCCAGAAACAGCACCCTTGGCTCATGCGCCAAGGCTTTCGCGATCAGCACACGTCGCTTCATGCCTCCGGATAGTTCCTTGATTGCGTTACGGCGTTTGTCCCATAGGGACAGCTTGCGCAGGATTTCCTCGATCCTAGCGTTGTCTCCGCTATGACCGAACAGCCCGCGCGAAAAGCGGACAGTATTCCAGACCTTCTCGAACGGTTCCAGCGCGATTTCCTGCGGCACCAGCCCAATCATCTTGCGGGCTGCGCGATACTCGGTCTGGATGTCATGGCCACCTACGGTGACCGAGCCCGAAGTCGGCGTGGTAATACCGCACACAGTCGAGATCAGCGTTGTTTTACCCGCCCCATTGGGGCCCAACAGCGCTAGAATCTCACCTTCTTCAATGTCCAGAGACACACCTTTCAGCGCCTCAAACCCATCGGCATAAGACTTCCGCAAATCCCGGATCAACAATATGGTCGTCATGCGTACCCTCGTTCTGACCCCGCAACCTATCGTGACGGACCATCGTCGAACAGTCCAATTCCGCACAGTGCCATGCGCGTGTGCGCAGGGTTCAGTCTCGTCCCGTCAGGCGACCTAGCCAGCCTGACTTGGTCTCTTCTACGGCAGCGTCTTCTTGCGGTGGCGGACCTTCGAAATATTCTTGAAGATTGGCGAAGAACTGATCGGCCATCTTCTTGGCAAACCCATCAATCAGGCGGCTGCCCAGCTGAGCCAGTTTGCCACCCACCTTAGCCTCGACCTCGTAGGTCAGAAGGGTGCCACCAGCCTCGCTGGGCGCGAAGGTTACATCAGCGCTTCCCTTGGCAAAGCCTGCAGCGCCCCCCTTGCCCTCACCTGCGATGGTCAGGCGTTCGGGCTCAATCATGTCGGACATGGTCACTGTGCCTTTGAAAGTCGCCTTCACAGGGCCAACCTTTTGCACCACGGTCGCATTATACCCCTCGGTTGGATCACCGGTAATCTCCTGCGCGCCGCTGATGCAGGCTTTTAATACTTCAGGGTCCAGCAACGCAGCGTAAACGGCGGCAGGCGGCGCCTGAATTTCACGGGTATCGCTTAACTGCATCTCTCAACCTCTTTTTAATCCTACGGCAGACCACAAAGACCTAGCCCTGAAACATCGATGCAGGCAACCAGTTTGCTCAAACCAAGGCACTGGATCGGGATTCTTCGCTTGCATTCGTTCCGCCCAACAGAAACCCTGCGCCGCAGGAGGAAGACATGCTGCACGGCATACGCATCATCGAAATCGAAGGGCTGGGCCCAGCCCCCTTCGCGGCCATGCTGCTGGCGGATATGGGCGCCGATATCATTACCATCCATCGCAAAGGGTCCGCCGTCACTCCGGGTATGCCTGAACGTTCGCTGCTGGATCGCGGCAAACGATCAATTGCGCTGGACCTCAAAGACCCGCAGGACCTTAGCGTTGCAAAACGGCTGATCGCAACGGCTGATGCGCTGATCGAGGGTTTTCGCCCCGGCGTGATGGAAAAGCTGGGGCTGGGGCCGGAAGACTGTCATCACCTGAACCCAAAGCTGGTCTATGGCCGAATGACAGGCTGGGGGCAGCATAGCCCACTTTCTGAGACAGCGGGCCATGATCTCAACTATATTGCCCTTTCAGGGGCTTTATCCTACGCGTCGCCGCCCGGCCAACCGCCTTTGACGCCCGCAACACTAGTCGGGGATATCGGCGGTGGTGCGATGTATCTGGTTGCAGGTCTGCTCGCCGGGCTTTTGAATGCCCGAAGTACAGGCAAAGGCACGGTGGTGGACGCCGCCATCTACGATGGCTCGGCACACATGATGAATTTGCTGATGAGCCTGCGCCAAACCGGCAACCTGTCCGACACCCGGGGTCAAAGCCTGCTTGACGGACCGCATTGGAGCAGAACCTACGCCTGCGCAGATGGCGGTTTCATCTCAGTTCAATGTCTGGAGCCAAAATTCTATGCTCACTTCCTGGACATCCTCGGGCTCAGCGATGACGCGGAATTCGCTCAGCAATATAACCATGCGACGTGGCCCAACCTGACGAAGCGGTTGAGCAAAATCTTTGCCGAGAAGCCGCGCGACGAATGGGCGGCGCTGTTTCAAGGCACGGACGCCTGCGTTGCCCCAGTCCTAAGTCCACAAGAAGCACGAGATCACCCCATGAATTCGGCTCGCCAAACATGGGTCGACCACGACGAAACACGTCAAGCCGCAGCCGCTCCTAGATTCTCAACCTACAACTGGCAACCGCGGCCCAGCCCCAAACGCGGAGAGCATACAAATGAGATTTTGAACGAACTTCCTCCCGCTTCATCTGGCTAAAAATACCTCGGGGGCGAATTGGCCGCAGGCCAAGAGGGGGCTGGCCCCCTCGCCAGGCTTACCGCCCGCGCACCGTATCGATCATCAATTGAACGTTCTCAGGGTCCGCATCTGGCGTAATACCATGACCCAAATTGAAGATATGCGGTCCTTTTGAGAAGGCTTCGACAATCCGCCGCGTCTCATCAACAAGCGCTTGCCCGCCTGTCACCATATGCGATGAAGCCAAATTGCCCTGCACACACCCATCGACTTGCACATTCGCAGCAGCCCATTCGGGCGACACAGAATTGTCCAGCGCGACACAATCCACACCGGTGGCCTTGGCGAAACCGATGTAACCCTGATCCGCTTCGCGTGGGAAACCTATCACGGGAATGCCCGGATGGCGGGCTTTTATGGCGGCAGTAATCTCGCGACAGGGTTCTACGGCGTATTTCTGAAACGCTTCGCCCTTCAATGATCCCGCCCAACTATCGAATATTTTGACAACCTCGACCCCTGCCTCGATTTGGGCAGACAGGTATTCAATTGTCGCGGCCGTGATCCGATCCAACAGCGCCTCGAACAGCGCAGTGTTTTCTTCGCGCAGCGCATGGGCTGGCCCCTGATCCGGGGTGCCCCGTCCGGCGATCATGTAGGTCGCCACTGTCCAGGGCGCGCCAGCAAAGCCAATCAAAGTAGTCTCAGAAGGAAGCTCGCGAGAAAGGATGCGCACGGTTTCATACACCGGAGAAAGCGTCTCATGAATTGCGTCAACGGGCTTCAGCGCATCAAACTCCGACTGCCGTGTAATTGTCGAAAGGCGAGGACCTTCGCCGGTGACAAACCACAAATCCGCGCCCAGCGCCTGCGGCACAAGCAGGATATCAGCAAACAGGATCGCGGCATCAAAGCCGTAGCGGCGAATGGGCTGAAGGGTGACTTCGGCGGCAAGCTCGGGGTTATAGCAAAGAGACAAGAAATCTCCGGCCTGTGCGCGCGTTGCACGATATTCAGCCAAATACCTCCCGGCCTGTCGCATCATCCAGATCGGCGGCACATCCTGCACTTCCCCCGCCAGCGCCCGTAGCAATTTCTTTGTCTCGGCCATTCGTGCCCCCAGTGTTCCGGTTTGGTGCAACGCGTCGGCCCTCAGTGGCAATTTGTCAAGCTCTGCCCCCATTGTCAGGGCAATGTGACGCGACTAAAGCTGTGCACATGAGTCTGATATTGCCTACCCCCGCATCGCCTCTGAAAATCGGCACCCGTGGATCTCCGCTGGCGCTGGCGCAGGCCTATGAAACCCGTCAGAGACTTGGCGCCGCTTTCGACCTGCCTGAGGACGCGTTTGAGATCGTGGTAATCAAGACCACCGGTGACAACCGCGCCATGATCGACGCGGACCGGCCGCTGAAAGAGATTGGCAACAAGGGTCTGTTCACCAAGGAAATCGAAGAGGCGATGCTGAAAGGTGAGATCGACATCGCCGTACATTCGACCAAGGACATGCCCGTCGAACAGCCTGACGGGCTGGTGCTGGATACATTCCTGCCGCGCGAAGATGTGCGCGATGCGTTTATCTCGCCGACTCTGAGTTCGATTCACGATCTGCCAGAGGGCGCAGTTGTCGGGACTTCATCGTTGCGCCGCCGGGCGCAGTTGCTGAATCGGCGGCCCGATCTGAAAGTGGTCGAGTTTCGCGGCAATGTTCAGACTCGCCTGAAGAAGCTGGCCGATGGCGTGGCCGATTGTACCTTTCTGGCCATGGCCGGATTGCGCCGCTTGGATATGAAAGACGTCCCCGCGACTGCCATATCACCTGATGACATGCTACCTGCCATTGCGCAGGGCACCATCGGCATTGAACGGCGCAGCGACGATAGCCGCACCGCCGAGATGCTGGCGGCGATTCATCATGTCGAAACAAGCCAACGCCTTGCGGCTGAACGCAGCCTGCTGGCCGGGCTGGATGGCTCATGCGAAACACCGATCGCCGGTTTGGCGCAGGTTAAGGATGGCCAACTTACTTTGCGCGGAGAAGTTCTGCGCCCGGACGGTTCCGAGGCGATCAGCGAAGAGGCCACCGGAGCGCTCGAAGACGGCGCAAAACTGGGTCATTCAATGGCCGCCTCTCTGCTGAAACAGGCCGGACCAGGGTTTTTCGACTGGCGCTAAGAAAAAATTTAAACAATTTCAGGGTAATGTGAACTTCTTCACTGTCTACCCTGCCGAATTCGTTAAATATGGGGACAGAAGGTCGATCTCGAATATATCGAAAGTTTTAGCCCGTGTTGTTTTAGATGGTATTCGAGGGGGCGAGATTGATACTTCCGGCGGGGCGCAGTTGATTTTCAACAGCGCCCCGTTCTCTTTTCCAAAGCATATGGCGAAGTACTTACTCTGCACCTTCGCGCAGACCATGATGATGACTAAACACCGGCCGCGCATGAAGCACCTCTGATCGGAAATCCGCCATGCGCCCCGGTAGCGCGCGATAGAATGACGCCAAACCTGGCTCAACCGCCATCGCATGCTTGGCACATTCCTTGCACAACCCAGCGACTACGGTCTGTGATTCCCGTGCGCGTATCGCCTCTAGTATACCTATGTGTGCGGTCTGCAGCTTTTGAAACGATGCACTGCCTGCAACTTCTCGATCTCCGACCAGTACATAAACAGGCTCTGGCTCGCTTTTGCCTTTCAAATCCACGAAGCCCGCCTCTAGCAGCGCAAGATCAGAATTGGTGACACGGCGAATAGAGTCTGAGACCAGAATATCATAATCCACATGTCGGCAGTTTTGTTCGATCCGCGCTGCCACATTCACCACATCTCCGATTACTGTATAATTGAACCGGCGCCGCGAGCCGATATTGCCGACGCAGGCGGCTCCGGTTGCGCAGCCTGTCGCCAGAGCGATGGGAGGACGCCCGCGCATGATGGGCAAAGTGTTGAACTTATCTAACGCGCCGCGCATCTTCAGCGCGGCCAAAGCAGCGCGGCACGGGTGATCATCCACGGGCAGCGGTGCATTCCAAAAAGCCATAACCGCATCGCCGATGAACTTGTCGATCGTTCCACGCTCGACCAGAATCTGATCCCCGATCTCTGAGAACAGCGCATTCAGCAAGGCCACCAGATCGGTGGCTGACACAGACTCGGACAATGGCGTGAAGCCCCGAATGTCCGAAAACATCACCGTGATCTCCTGAGATTCACCTCCCAATTGCAGCTGATGCCCGTTGGCCTCCATCTCATCGAGGATTTCCGGTGCGACATAATGCGAGAAAGTCTGGCGGATCACCCGCTTCTCCCGCTCGGTCGAAACAAAGAGGTACCCGGCCAGAAGCCCGAAATTGGCCATACCTCCGGCCAAAGGGAAGGTCGCATCAAACAGAACCGACTGGTTCTGGAACGCCAACCAACTGATGGCAATCACGGCCGATGCGGCCACACCGCCTGCAGCAAAAGAAGCGACCGCCCCATAGTTGGACATGACCACTGTGACAACGACGCCCAGGATCACGAACGCCAGCAGCTCAAGTGCAGAGGTAACATCCGATCTGCTCAGCACATCGCCAAGGATGATCTGTTCGATAATCTGGGCGTGGATCGAAACACCGGGAACAGATTCACCCAGTGCCGTTTCGCGTATATCGAACAAGCCCGCCGCAGAGGTGCCGACCAGAATGATCCGTCCTTCTATCTCTGACTGAAGCGTTGGATCACTACCGCTGCGCATGACATCATCGGCCGACAGATAGAGGCCAGGATTGTCCCGCCTGTAACGCACCCAGATCTCGCCATTCTCGGTGGTCGGCAGCACAAAATCACCCAGACCAACCTCAAGCATGATGCCGATCTCGTCCTGCGATCCTTCGGCAAAATAAACGGATTCGCCCATGGCCACCCGCAGGGCTTCAACCCCAAGCGCAGGTAATACACCGTTGGGCCCGGACCAAAGCACAGGGACCCGTCGCACCACACCCAAACTTCCTTGGGGCGAAACATTAACACCCCCGATCCCGGCCGCTTCTTCCCCCAATGGCGGCGCCAGAGAGGTCCAGTGGGCAACGCTGACAAGGCCAGCTGCGGGGTTCTCTCCGATTTCGACTAACCCCGCCTTCGGTACAATGGCCGAACCGCTATCGGTTTGCCGGGCTGCCACACCCAGAACCACTGGCCATTTCGCAACTTCGTCCCCAAATCTGACGTCATTGTCCAGATCGATCGCGGCCTGATCCACCTGCAATAGTCCGGACAAGGTCGGGTCTTGCAACAGTCGCATCGGAGAGTATCGGTCGGGCTCGGCAAACAGCATATCAAAGGCAATCGCAGCGGCACCGTATTCGCCCAATCGTTCGACCATCTGACCCAACAGGGTACGAGGCCAAGGCCATTGGCCCCATTCTGCCAGAGACCTTTCATCAATATCCACCACGCGGACCGGCAGATTCGGGTTGTAAGCCCGTGGTGAAATCCGCTGCAGGATATCGAAGTAAATCAATCTGGACATTTGAACGGGATACGGATCCGCGACCCTAATGAAGCAGCCCATCAGGATCAGCGCCAAGCCCACAAGCCTGAATACTAATCGATGCCCAATTTTGTCTCTTATCTTACCCACCACGTTCACCTTTCAGGCGCAGGGGAACATGAAAATATATGTAACCTGATGCTACCAACCAGCTATCGCTGAAGCGTTACCTGCCGTCGCCGTTGCCCTGACACCCGATCCACCGCTATCTCCACTGGATGCGTTTACGGATGTTCTCGTTTCACCCGAGGCGCTTACACCTGCGCGCGCTGATGTCCCGGAACGCCCTTCGGCGCTGGCTGAGGCCCGGTCTGGCGCTTCGGATCGCCCGCTTTCGCGGGCCGCCGACACCTCAGAACGACCTTGTTCCGTTTGCCGCCGTGCTTCGCGCCGCTCTGGCCTTTCAGATTCAATCTTTGGGGCCTGAGCCTGTCTGCCCGAACACCCTTCGGCACTCACCCGAAACGGTGGCAGCAGTTGCGTTTGCGAGCGTATGAAGGGGAAACCACCTTTTAGCGCTTTGTCATACTGCTCCTGATCTATCGGGCGCCCCACCTGACCGCCCGAACCGGTCGCAAAGAGACTGCACTGTCGGCTTGCAGACCGGCACGACCCGCGTCGGCCGCACATCTGAACGGTGCCCTCGATAACCAGCATCGCGCTTTGGCTGCCGGATGTAATCCACATGTCAAATGTCGTTCCCCGCACGGCCATGGTGGCATCGGGCGTTTTGATCGAATAAGCGCGCTTTCTGCTTTTGCCCGAAATGAAACGGAAACTGCCGCCCAGCGCCTGCACGGTGAAGTTTTTTGCCTTCCGATTGCCTCGCAGCATTGAGACATCCAGGATCATTCGCGCGTTCGGACCAACCGCGATCTTGGTTTCATCTACGAACACCAATTGAACCACGCCTGATCTGTCGGTCGAAATAGTATCGCCTGAAACAACATCCATCCCTTCACGCAAGCGTATCTTTTTACCGGCCCGGATAATATCCGCGCCCGGTTTAGCACTGAGCACTTTTCCGATTGATGCGATGGCCGACGCAGGCAGCGTCGCTAGAACCAAGAAAACACAAAACAATTTCAACCAAGCCAAACCCAAGTCCCCTTCCCCCAAAAGGTACCTACCAGGGTGCCAAACACCCCACGCCCGATATCTGTCGCCTCAGAAAGCTAAATCTGAATAGTTATTAGAGCCTTAAAACTAGACAAATATGCGCCAGAACAGGTGGAGTTGGCAAGGTTTTGCATGTTTTTCAGCATTTCGGGGGTTTCGCACCCCTGCTTCCGGTAGCCCCAGCGCTCCTTCTTGTGGGTTTGATCATCGGTATTCAGAAAAATTTTCCAGACATAGAAAATCGCCTTGTATCTGGATGACAGGCAAGGATATACCGGCCAGCGGAGACGTGGCCGAGTGGTCGAAGGCGCTCCCCTGCTAAGGGAGTAGGCGGGAAACCGTCTCGAGGGTTCGAATCCCTTCGTCTCCGCCACCCATACCGGGCATCACCTGCGATGCCTGCCATGGTCTGAACGATCTCATAAAGTCATCCCACTGAATTCACGGCATTTCACGGGCGTTGCACACTACCATTTCTCAAGGCGGATTGGATCGCTCGCATCAACCATTGCACCCTGATGCCGGAGCTTGGTGCGTTGTCTGCAGTACAATTCAGCCCAGGATGTTGGAGGCGGTGAGATATCTATCTTCGTCGCCCTAGAAAGCTCAATTTGGCAAACTGGCGCAATCGACACCCGTTACGGATTCAAAAAAAGGCCGTCCCAACTGGGACGGCCTTTCATTCACTGTCTCTCGAAAGAGGTTCAGGCAGCCAGCGCGGCCTGTGCTTTGGCGACGATCGCGCCGAACGCTTCCGGTTCGTGCACAGCCAAGTCGGCCAGAACTTTGCGGTCCACTTCGATACCGGCCAGGTTCAGGCCGTTAATGAAGCGGGAATATGTCAGTGCCTCGTCATGCGAACGGACAGCGGCGTTGATACGCTGGATCCACAGCGCGCGGAAGTTGCGCTTGCGGTTCTTGCGGTCGCGGGTTGCGTACTGGTTGGCCTTGTCTACGGCCTGACGGGCAACCTTGAAGGTGCTCTTGCGGCGGCCATAGTAACCTTTGGCAGCCTTGATGACCTTCTTGTGACGGGCGTGAGTTACGGTTCCACCTTTAACGCGGGACATCTCTTAATCTCCTCTTAGCGGTCGTAGGGCATGTAGCCCTTGACGATCTTGGCGTCGGGGGCGGACAGGGTGGTGTTGCCACGGGCGTCGCGGATGAATTTCTTGGTCCGCTTGATCATACCGTGCCGTTTGCCGGCCTGGCCAGCAAGGACCTTACCGGTCGCAGTCACCTTAAAGCGCTTTTTGGCGCTCGACTTTGTCTTCATCTTAGGCATTTCCGTCTCCTTTCGGGGTTCGGTTTCAAACGCGACTCGGCATGCCATCTCGGCCGGTCACGCGATCAGAAGCGCCGTTTACGCAAGTTCGGTCATACTGGCAAGGGGGTTTGGGCCAGAATCTGCGCTTTTTGCAGGCTGGCTAGGCACCGGGGCGACGCGCGCCGCCCCGGTGGTTTGGATTAATGTTCGAATTTGCGGATTTCACCGCTCTTCAAACGCTCTGCATAAGATGCCAGTTCCTGACGCACCACTTTCATCAGGAAGTAGAGCGCGAAGACGTTCACAACCGCCATGGCAAAGATCGCCGCATCCGAGAAGTCGATAACGGGGCCAAGGTTGGCCGCTGCACCGATGACTACGAAGATGCAGAAGATGACCTTGAACACCAGTTCCTTGGTGTGACCCTCACCGAACAGGTAGGTCCAGGCCTTGAGGCCGTAGTAGGACCAGCTGATCATGGTCGAGAAGGCGAACAGAACTACTGCGATTGCCAAAACGTAAGGGAACCAACTGAACGCGCTGCCAAAGGCGGCTGAAGTCAGGCTGACGCCCGAGTTTCCGTCAACCGTTGCGATGGCATTACCGGCTTCGTTCAGCATATAGTTTCCGGTCTCCGGATCGACGATCAGCTGCTGGGTGATGATGATCACCAACGCGGTCATGGTACAGATTACGACCGTATCAATGAACGGCTCCAGCAGCGACACGAACCCTTCGGTGATCGGTTCTTTGGTGCGAACCGCCGAGTGGGCAATCGCCGCTGAACCAACGCCCGCTTCGTTCGAGAACGCCGCACGCCGGAAGCCCTGGATCAATGCGCCGACCATACCGCCAGCAACACCAAGACCGGTGAAGGCTCCCGCGAAGATTTGGCCAAAGGCCCAACCGATCTGATCCGCGTTCATCAGAATGATCACCAGAGCCGCGGCCACATACATCACGCCCATGAAAGGAACGACTTTCTCAGTCACGCGCGCGATGGATTTCAGGCCGCCCACGATCACTGCAAAGACGATGCCTGCAAAGACCAGGCCAGTGATCCAGCCCGGGTAATCTCCGACGATGCCTGCGATCTGCTGATGCGCCTGATTGGCCTGGAACATATTGCCCCCACCAAGCGCGCCAAGGATGCAGAAGATCGAGAACAGAACGGCCAGAATTTTACCGCCCGGCAGGCCCAGTTCGTTGAACCCTTTCGACATATAATACATTGGACCACCAGAAACGGTGCCGTCATCATATTCGTTGCGGTACTTTACACCCAGCGTACATTCGGTGAATTTCGACGCCATGCCCAACAGGCCTGCGACAATCATCCAAAAAGTTGCACCTGGCCCGCCGATACCGACGGCGACCGCAACACCGGCAATATTACCGAGGCCAACTGTACCGGACAGCGCCGTTGCCAGCGCCTGAAAGTGGCTAACTTCACCCGCATCATTGGGATCAGAATAGTCACCTTTCACAAGGCTGATCGCATGACCGAAGAAACGCAATTGTACAAAGGCAAAATAAAGCGTGAAGACGGTCGCGGCGATGACCAGCCAACCCACGATCCAAGGGAACCCGGTGCCCGGAAACGGGGCAAAAATAAAGCTGACGAAAGGCCCGGTGAAATCAGCAAAGGCCTGGTTGATTTTATCGTCCAACCCGACCGCCTCCTGTGCGGCAGTGGGGCTCGCAACCAGAGCGGCAAGTGCTGCCAGACTCAGTTTGTTCTGAATATTCATCATAATCTCTCCCCTCAGTTCACGACCGTAACCGGAACATCGGCGTGCATGACAAGGTTCTGGGTCGAACTGCCAAACAGGCGTTTTTTAAACCCATCTGCCGAGGCCCGACCCACAACGATCTGGGAGCCACCGTTTTCAACCGTGATTGCATTCAGCGTTTCCGCCACATCTCCGTGACGGACGATGCCGCGCGCCTCGAATCCTGCAGCCTTCAACGCTTCGACCGCTGGCTCGATGATCCGTGACGTAGCTAACGCAACCTCTTCTTCGCGCCGTTTGTGGCGCAGGGCGTTCTCTTCTGGTGTCTGGAATGTGAAAGGAGACCATTCGATGACGTAAACCGCCAGAAGCTCGCATGAACCGATACGCCCGGCCAAGTCTTTGGCAAAGGCGATCGCGCGTTCTCCGGTTTCTGTCCCGTCCAGTCCTATGACGATTTTCGTTGTCATGCCGTTCCTCCGTTATTGTTGCTTTGGCCGGGGCCCTCGCCCCCGGCAGGGCAGCCGGAACCTGGAACTTTCTTTAGTAGACCGCCCTAAGGGCAAGTATCCCGAAAAAACACGCAAAAACAGAGAGATTATTTCTGGATACAACCCTCAAACTTCTAAGGCACTGTAAATAAATATTATTATATGCCCAAATATTAGGCATGCGCTTTGCATCAAACTGAAATTAGTAGTGGTGATCCGGGCTTAGCCCGGATCAGTGTTGTAGATCAGCCGTTCATCACAAGGGGCTATACGTAAGATGTTGGTGGTGCCAGGAACATTGAAAGGGACGCCGGCGGTGACCACAATCTGATCAGTTTCAGCGGCGAAACCACCCGAACGGGCGGCGCGAGCGGCGCTGACGACCGCACCTTTGAACCGCTCTTGTTCAGGGGTTAAGACGCAATGACAACCCCAGCTCAGGCAAAGCCTGCGGGCGGTGCCAGTGGCGGGGGTCATTGCGATGATAGGCACACCGGGACGCTCACGGGCGGTGAGCAAGGCGGTGGTCCCGCTTTGAGTGAAGCAGCAGATGGCTTTGATGTCAGTCTTTTCGGCAATCTCGCGTGCCGCAGCCACGATACCATCAGCGATGGTCGTACCCTTGGCGGTACGCGACGCGGCAATAATCTGAGTGTAGGTTGGGTCAGCTTCAACTTCGATGGCAACCTTGTTCATCGTCTGAACCGCCTCGATGGGATAAGAACCAGCAGCCGATTCAGCACTCAGCATGATTGCATCGGTACCCTCGTAGATCGCGGTGGCCACGTCCGAAACCTCGGCCCGTGTGGGCATTGGGCTTTCGATCATGCTTTCCAGCATCTGGGTTGCGACAATCACAGGCTTCGCGGCTGTACGGCATTTACGCACCAGACGTTTTTGGATCGGGGGGACTGCCGAAACAGGCAGTTCGACGCCCAGATCACCCCGCGCAACCATGATCCCGTCTGAGGCGTCAAGGATATCGTCAAAAGCTTCGACCGCAGCAGGTTTTTCGATCTTGGACAAGATCGATGCTCGGCCATCCGCCAGTGCGCGCGCCTCGAACACATCCTTGGCACGCTGAACGAAGCTCAGAGCCAACCAGTCCACACCCAGTTGGCAGACAAATTCCAGATCGTCGCGATCCTTGGCCGACAGCGCTGCCAATGGCAGCACCACGTCAGGCACGTTCACACCCTTGCGGTTCGAGATCGTGCCGCCGACTTCGACCGTGCAATGTGCAAAATCCTGACCGCAATCCTGTACGATCAGACGAATCTTTCCGTCATTGACCAGCAGGCGCGCACCTGGCTCCAATGCGGCAAAAATTTCGGGATGTGGCAGGCAGACCCGGGTGATATCCCCGGCTGCCGGATCAAGATCCAGACGGAATGCGGCGCCCTCCTCCAGTTCTTCCGCATCATTTGCAAACACGCCAACGCGCAGCTTTGGCCCCTGCAGATCGGCCAGAATCGCGATCGGGCTTTCCAGATCCTTTTCGATCTGCCGGATTATACGGTGCCTCTCGCGAATCTCATCGTGGCTGCCATGGCTCATGTTCAGCCGGAATACATCGGCCCCGGCCTCATGCAGCGCACGGATGGTGTCATAGTCATTGGACGCCGGTCCCAGCGTCGCCACGATTTTCACATTTCTCAGGCGTCGCATTGATCAGGCTCTCCTCAAACGCGTAAATGTTACCGCAAACATTGCTCAGGCTGCTTATTGCGCAATTCCCTTTCCAACGCAACTGTCCTACACCTGCGGCAAACATGATGACAGGCTCATGACATACTCTCCGTTTTTTGTTCACGGCGCGGATCGCCCGTCGCGTTGGCTGATTACTTGCGACCACGCCACCAACATGGTGCCGCCCGATATCAACGGCGGAGACCTGGGCCTGCCGCGCGAAGATATGGAACGCCATATCGCTTATGACGTGGGCGCCTACGAGGTCTCAAAGCATCTGGGTGAGGTCCTGAACGCCCCCGTAATCGCAGCCAACTTCTCGCGCCTCGTAATTGACCCCAACCGGGGCGAGGACGATCCGACGCTGTTGATGAAGCTCTATGACGGCTCAATCATCCCCGGTAACCGACACGCAGATGCGACCGAGCGTGAGCGTCGTCTGACCATGTGCTACCGGCCCTATCACGATGCGCTGGCAGAGCTTGCAGCCCTGCCGCATGCGGTTATCGTCTCGATGCATTCCTTTACGCGCCAGCTCCGTGGCCGCGATCCTCGGCCGTGGCACATCGGCGTCTTGCACACACCGGATGAGCGGTTCTCGCGCCCGCTGATCAACCGGTTGAACGCCGAGGATGATCTGTGCGTTGGGGTAAATGAACCCTATACAGGTGTGCTGCCCGGCGATGCGATCGACAAGCATTGCAGCAGTTTCGGCCGTCCTAATGCACTGATCGAGCTGCGTAATGATCTGATTGCGGATCATGACGGGCAACGCAGCTGGGCCGAACGATTGGCCGTTATTCTGCAGGATGCACTGAACGATAGCGGACTATGACGTAAGGTCACTTCATGCCGCTTCCGATCCTCGAAATATTGTGAGCCAATATACTGACACCCATATATTAAGGGAAAGGAGACGACCATGACTCAGGAATTCCTGACAACTGTCTTCGGCTGGATGACCGCCCTTAACATCGCTGTTTTGTTGTTCAGCACACTTATGATCCTCATCATGCAGGACTGGATTGCAGGCGTGCATGGCAGAATGTTCCAAATGGAGCGGGCCGACGTAAAGAGGGCCTATTTCAGATATCTTGCGAACTACAAAATCCTGACAATCATTTTTTGCCTTGTGCCGTGGCTGGCCCTCAAACTGGCATAAAGCATCCAAACCTGACGTTCCAAGAGGCCTTAAGGCCCCTTCTGTTCGTTGTAACATGGCCCACGGATTGCTAGGTCAGGTCCAGAACGCAAGACAATCATTCGGAGCCCGACAATGGACAAGCAAACCGAAATCGAACTTCAGGCCGCAGCGTTTCGCCGTTTGCAGCAGCATCTGATGCAGGATCGCACCGACGTACAGAACATCGATATGATGAATCTGACCGGGTTCTGCCGCAATTGCCTGTCGCGCTGGTATCAGGAAGCCGCCAATGCCAAGGGCATCGACATGGACAAAAACGAAGCGCGCGAGATTTTCTATGGCATGACCATGGATGAGTGGAAGGCCAACTACCAAACCGAAGCGAACGCCGAGAAACAAGCCGCCTTCAAGGTCGCGTTTGAAGAGAACGTCACGAAAAAAGGCTGACGCCCCGAAAACGAAAAAGCCCGCCGTTTTGGCGGGCCTTTGCTTTAGATTGCGGCCTTTCGGCTTTCGTCCAGATAGATCTCGCGAAGGCGTTTGGCAATCGGGCCCGGCGTGCCATCACCCAGTGCCACGCCATCAATCTCAACCACCGGCATGACAAAAGCGCTGGCCGAAGTGGTGAAGGCTTCATCCGCCTCTTTCGCCTCGTCGATGGTGAACAGGCGCTCCTCAATCTCCATCTGCGCCTCGGCTGCCATGCGCAAAACCGCCTTGCGGGTGATGCCGTGCAGAATGTCGTTGGACAGCGGGCGGGTGACGATCTTGCCGTTCTTGACGAAATAGGCGTTGTTGCTGGTGCCTTCGGTGACAAAGCCATCTTCAACCAACCACGCATCGTCACAGCCAGCCGCCTTCGCCATCATCTTGCCCATGGACGGATACAGCAGCTGCACGGTTTTGATATCGCGGCGGCCCCAACGGATGTCATCGATCGAAATGACCTTGGCCCCTTTCTTCGACGCGGGGCTGTCGGCCAGACCTGGCTTATTCTGCGTGAACAAAACCAGCGTAGGCTTGGTATCCGCTGACGGAAACACAAAATCCCGGTCGCCGTCACTGCCGCGCGAAACCTGTAGATAGATCAGACCTTCTTCGATGTCGTTCAGCTCGACCAGTTTGCGATGGATTTCCAGAAGTTCATCCTTGCTGCAGGGTTCAGCCATCTGTAACTCGTCCAGCGAGCGTTTCAGGCGCACCGCGTGGCCTTCGAAATCGACCAGCTTACCATCCAGCACACTGGTCACTTCGTAGACGGCGTCTGCAAACAGGAAACCTCGATCAAAGATCGAGACGCTTGCCTCGGTTTCAGGCAGGTACTCGCCATTCACATAAACGGTGCGGGTCATGTTCTTCTCCTCAGCCCCAAAGTGCCGCATTGGGCGGATGCACTCCGGCGTCATCAAAAATCAGGGGTGTGTCGCGGTCTTCTGCCAACAAAAGCGGTCCGTCGAGGTCTGTCACCATCGCGCCCTGCGCCACCAGCGTCGCAGGTGCCATAGCCAGCGAACTTCCAACCATGCATCCGACCATGATGCCATAGCCCTCGGCCAGCGCGGCCTTGCGCAGCTCCAGCGCCTCGGTCAGACCGCCGGTCTTGTCGAGTTTGATGTTCACCACATCATATTTGCCCTTTAACTTAGGCAAGCTGGCCCGATCGTGACAGGATTCGTCGGCACATACCGGCACCGGACGATCCATACCGATCAGTGCATCATCCTCACCGGCTGGCAGAGGTTGTTCAACCAGAGCAACGCCCAGTCGCACAAGATGCGGCGCAAGATCGGCGTACACTTCAGCAGACCAACCTTCATTGGCGTCGATAATGATTTTGGAGTCCGGCGCACCAGCCCGCACAGCCTCAAGCCGGGGCATGTCGTCCGGTGTACCAAGTTTGATCTTCAACAAGGGTCGGAACGCATTTTCTGCCGCCTGTGCCTGCATTGCCTCGGGAGTGTCCAGGGAAAGAGTATAGGCCGTAACTTCAGGCCCCGGTGCGGCAAGTTCCGCCAGCTCCCACGCCCGTTTGCCGGAGCGTTTCGCCTCAAGGTCCCAAAGCGCACAATCCACTGCATTCCGAGCAGCGCCGGCAGGCAGCAGATCCATCAGGGAATAGCGAGAGAATACGTCGGGCAGGCCGGCAATCTCGGCCTCGACTGAATCCAGCGTTTCGTCATAGCGCGCATAGGGCACGCATTCGCCCCAACCATGATGCACACCATCCGAGATCCGAACCGTCAGGACCTTTGCCTCGGTCCGTGAGCCGCGCGAGATAGTGAATACCTGCGCCAGCCGAAATACATCGCGGGAAACGTCAATCTGCACGCGTTCAACCTTTCATCGAAAGTGATGTCTGTTGCCGACAGCAAGGGGCGATCGGCAACCTGCTTAGATCACAGTGCGGCCAGCGCATCCACCAGTTTACCGGCACCAAACCGGTAAGGATCGGTTGCTGGGATACCCATCTCGGTCTCAACCTTGGCGATGTATGCGTGTGCGTCGTCTTCGCTCAGATGCTGGGTGTTGATCGACACGCCCGCAACCTGGCATTCCGGGTTAGCAACACGCGCCAGCGGCAGCGCTGTGTCGCGCAACTGCTCCAGCGTCGGCAGCGAATACTCAGGCAATCCTCGCATATGGGTCCGGGTCGGCTCGTGGCACAGGATCAGCGCGTCGGGCTGACCGCCATGAATCAGCGCCATGGTCACGCCAGAATAGGACACATGGAACAAAGAGCCCTGCCCTTCGATGTGATCCCAGTGATCCGGATCGTTGTCCGGTGTCAAATACTCAACGGATCCCGCCATGAAATCGGCGATAACCGCATCCAGCGGAACGCCCTGACCCGTGACCAGAATTCCGGTCTGACCGGTGGCCCGGAAGGTGGATTTCATGCCGCGTTTGCGCATTTCAGCGTCCATGGACATCGCAGTGTACATCTTGCCGGCAGAGCAGTCGGTTCCAACGGCCAGGCACCGCTTACCGGTACGCTTGCGGCCGTTTGCGATAGGATATCCTACGGTCGGCACACGGACGTCGTGCAACGTGCAGCCGTGAGTCTGCGCCGCAGCAACCAGATCGCCTTCGTCGCGCAGCAGGTTGTGCAGGCCCGACGCCAGATCATAACCCATCTCCAGCGCTGCGATAAGAACCTCTTTCCAGGCCTCACTGATGACACCACCCCGGTTGGCAACACCAATGACAAGAGTCTTGGCACCAGCAGCTTTACCTTCGGCAAGTGTCATTTCGGTAAGACCCAAATCAGTCTTGCAACCATCCAGCCTTATTTGACCCACGGCATTCTCAGGACGCCAGTCCCGGATACCAATGGCCACTTTGGCCGCCAACAAGTCGGGCGCATCGCCCAAAAACAACAGGTACGGTGTCTCGATCATTGCGGTGCACTCCTTTGATTCTGGCTTAAGCTAGAGAACCGTTTTGACGAGGGTTTCTCAAATTCCTCTTGCCTGCCAGCCCACAGCGGGAAGTTTTTGCGCATTTGGGCATTCTTACACAAGATTGTTCGAAGTTTTTAAACTGATCAAACTTTAAGCACCCCATTTTGCCAGTATCTTCAATCTTGCTGCATACGCATTGCCGCATATGCACAATCAAGCTTGCGCAGCATTGCGCAATTTAATATCCCATGACCAACCCTAAACGCAATTTCCTTACTCGCATGAGGTCCAAATGAGCTTCCGCATCCAACCTGCCGCTCCGGCCCGGCCCAATCGCTGCCAACTGTTTGGCCCGGGCTCGAACACCAAGCTATTTCCCAAGATGGCTGCATCAGCTGCAGACGTCATTAATCTGGATCTAGAAGATTCGGTGGCTCCTTCCGACAAGGATACCGCTCGCGCTAACGTAATCGAGGCGCTGAACACAGTCGATTGGGGCAATAAATACATGTCGGTTCGGATCAATGGGCTGGATACACCCTATTGGTACCGTGACGTGGTTGATGTGCTGGAACAGGCAGGCGACCGTCTGGATCAGATCATGATCCCCAAGGTAGGCTGCGCGGCCGATGTCTATGCCGTGGACGCTCTGGTTACCGCAATCGAGCGTGCCAAGGGCCGAACCAAGCCAATTTCATTCGAAGTGATCATCGAATCCGCCGCCGGACTGGCGCATGTCGAAGAAATCGCAGCCTCATCCCCGCGCCTGCAGGCCATGAGCCTTGGCGCCGCAGATTTTGCAGCCTCAATGGGCATGCAGACAACCGGCATCGGGGGTACGCAGGAAAACTACTATATGCTGCGCGAGGGTGAGAAGCACTGGTCCGATCCGTGGCACTGGGCGCAGGCCGCAATTGTCGCCGCCTGCAGGACTCATGGCGTGCTGCCTGTCGACGGCCCGTTTGGCGATTTCTCCGACGATGAGGGCTATGTCGCGCAGGCCAAACGGTCTGCCACACTGGGGATGGTCGGCAAATGGGCCATCCACCCCAAGCAAATCGCATTGGCCAATCAGGTCTTCACACCGTCGGATGAAGCAGTGTCCGAAGCGCGCGAGATTCTGGCTGCCATGGAACAGGCAAAAGCCAACGGCGAAGGCGCGACGGTCTACAAAGGGCGTTTGGTCGATATCGCTTCGATTAAGCAAGCCGAGGTTATTGTGGCGCAGGCGGAATTAATCGCGGCGGGTAGCTAAGAAAAAAGGGCGCTCAGCTGAGCGCCCCAATCGATCTGATCAGCGTCCAAATACATTGTTTGGTGTCCATGTGAAACGCTCACCCTTCTTTCCTGATTTCATCATCAGGCAGGATGTACCGTATTTCTGAAAATACTTGATTTTGATTGGATACCAACCCGCCTGCGGCACCTCGACCTCGGTGCGTTGGTTGGCTTCGCAGCCCTGACGGCCGTTGACATAGCCGATCTGCTGACCGCCGACCCAGGCGTCAATCCCATCGTTCGACCAGGTCTCAAGCTCGTAAACTCCGGGTGAATCAAAGCGGATATATCCGCTGATTTCCGCGGCAACATTGAACGCCTGATTGTAGGTCAGGACAGGATCACCTTCGTTCGTGTCTCTGTAGTCCAAACCTCTGAGGGGCTGACCCGGCTTTGCCTTCTTCAATAGATGATTGACCTTCGAGAGGTTCTGGATTTTGCGAGGCGGGTTACCTTCCCAACTGTATTTTACGTTCAAGCCGGCTTTTGGGCTGGGCTGAGGGCTAGCTGGCTGTAACTTCAAAGGTGCTGCTGTCGCAGCGCCGGCAAACATTGCCAAGGCAGCCACCAGCGCTCCGGTGCGGAAAAATGTCATGGTCTACTCCCTGAATTTGCGCCTGCTTCGGGGTTAATCCCTGCCGACGATCCTGTTGAGATGACACTAGGCGCTGAACTTTGACCTCGCAAGATGGTTAAAAATCACTTTTTAATGGTCACGCACGCATATCCTTAGGCGATCCCATCACAACATATGAGGTGATCGAGGTCACATGCGGCAGTGTACCCAGCACCTCGGTGTGGAAGGTTTTGTAGGAAGGCAGATCGGCACATTCGACCCGTAACAGGTATTCGATCGTGCCGGTGATGTTGTGACATTCCACCACTTCGGGCGCTTGTTGCAAGGCCCTTTCGAACCCTTCCTGCGCCGCTTTTGTGTGCTCGCCCAGACCAACGCCGATATAGGCAACGAAACCCACCCCCAGCGCCGCCGGGTTCAGCACTGCTCGGTAGCCGGAAATGATCCCTGCCCGCTCAAGCTCCTGCACCCGGCGCAAGCAAGCGGAGGGCGACAGGCCCACCCGCTCGGCAAGATCGAGGTTGCTGATGCGACCGTCCCGCGAAAGCTCTTGCAATATATGTTGGTTGATCTGATCAATCTTCGCCATTTATTGCAACATTAACCTTAGAGCGCACGAATACGCAATTTCATTTGCCGAACTCAGCGAGAAAATGCAGCCATGACCTACGATATCCTGATGGCCCTGATCGCGTTTGCTTTTGTCTCGTCGATCACTCCAGGCCCCAACAACCTTATGCTGATGGCATCAGGTGCGAATTTCGGCTTTCGCCGCACGATCCCGCATATGCTGGGTATCGGTTTGGGCTTCACCTTTATGGTGCTTCTGGTAGGGGCGGGTCTGGTTCAAGTCTTTGACCGGTATCCGATTAGTCATACCGTGTTGAAAGTTCTTTCGGTTCTGTATCTGCTGTATCTGGCATGGAAAATCGCCCATGCAGCGCCCGCAAAAGGTGCCGATGCTGCGGGCACCCCGATGACGTTTCTGCAAGCTGCAGCCTTCCAATGGGTCAACCCAAAAGCCTGGGCGATGGCGCTGACCGCGACAGCCGCCTATGCGCCCGACCAAACGATCAACGCGATTCTGCTGGTCGCGCTGGTGTTCGGCGCCATTAACCTACCCTCGGTCAGCACCTGGACGGTTCTTGGACAACAAATGGCGCGAATCCTGACGAACCCGCACCGATTGCTGGTATTCAACTGGACGATGGCGGCCCTGCTTGTGGCCTCGCTCTATCCGGTGCTGTGGCCGAATTAGGTTACCTGAGCGGCAGGCAAATTTCTGTCAACAGATCCTCGGGGGCCGTTTCTCGTGGATCGTTGAGATAGATCTCATAACACGGATGGTCCGCAGGTTCTTCGCCAGACTCGGGCAACCAATTGCCAAATAATGTCTGATACGCGCCGTGAAGGCCGGAATAAGGGCCCTTGAAGGTCAGCACCGCTGTTTTGCCACCCGGAATTTCAAGGTCTTCCATCCCCTCGGGCGTATCATCACCGCAGAATTCAGCATCTGCAAAACTGCGTAAATCATCCTCGGGCACATCGTCCGGACTGTCGAGATACAGCCCGATCATCGGGCCGACTTGCGGCCACAGCTTGCGGGATTCGCACAGGGCACCAAAGGCCTCAAAGCTGCGGCCAATCTCGGCATACGCCCCTTTATGTGGCAGCGCTATGACTCGGCGGGACGGTTCGGTTCGGGTTGTTACGGGATGCATCGGATATCCTCCGGTTTTGAACATTGGATGGGCCGGCAGTATTTGCCCCGCACGTCGAAACGCGGTGGGGCTGCTGCCGTAGGCCTCGGAAAAGCCCCGCGCAAAGGATTTTTGGTTCGGATAGCCAATGTCGGTCGCGATCCGCGTAACCGGTCTGTCTGTTTGCACCAGCCAGCAGGCGGCACGGTGCAGGCGTATCCGACGGGTGGCCTGCGCGCAGGTCTCGCCAGTAATGGCGCGAAACACGCGATGCCAGTGAAACCGCAACATGGCTGCGACCTCGGCCAAAGCATCCAGCGACAGATCCCCGGCGGGGTGATCATGGATGTAGGCCAACACGCGCAACACGCGATCTTCGTAGCTGGCGGCCATCGGTATCCTTCCTTCTCTTTGCCCGCCCGTGGTCGCATATTCCGCGACCACAAATCTTGCTGAGTTGCATCCCGGACCACCTTTGGTCATATAGCAGGGAACTTCCGCGTTGAGAGGCGTCATGACCCAGTATCTGGATTTCGAAAAACCGCTGGCCGAGATCGAAGGCAAAGCTGAAGAGCTGCGCGCGCTGGCCCGTGCCAATGAAGAAATGGATGTGACGGAAGAGGCCGCCGCGCTGGATGCCAAGGCCGCCAAGCTTCTGGACGAGCTGTATGCCGATCTGACCCCATGGCGGAAATGTCAGGTGGCGCGTCATCCTGAACGTCCACACTGCAACGATTACGTGGATGCGCTGTTTACCGAATTCACCCCACTGGCAGGTGACCGGAACTTTGCCGACGATCTGGCGGTAATTGGCGGTCTGGCGCGGTTCAACGATCAACCCGTCATGGTGATTGGCCACGAAAAAGGCAGCGATACCAAATCGCGGATTGAACGCAATTTCGGCATGGCCCGCCCCGAGGGCTATCGCAAGGCCGTACGCCTGATGGAAATGGCAGGCCGCTTTGGCCTGCCGGTAATCACCTTGATCGATACAGCTGGGGCCTATCCCGGCAAGGGGGCGGAAGAACGTGGCCAGTCCGAGGCGATCGCGCGCTCAACCGAGATGTGCCTAAAGATTGGCGTTCCTTTGGTATCCGTAATCATCGGCGAAGGTGGTTCTGGTGGCGCGGTCGCCTTTGCGACTGCGAACCGCGTAGCGATGTTGGAGCATTCGGTCTACTCGGTGATTTCGCCCGAAGGCTGCGCGTCGATTCTTTGGAAAGATGCCGAAAAAATGCGCGAGGCCGCCGAAGCGTTGCGCCTTACCGCTCAGGATCTGCACAAGCTGGGCGTTTGTGACCACATCATCACCGAGCCCAAGGGCGGTGCACATCGCAACCGCCCGGCGGCGGTCGAAGCCGTGCGGTCTGCAATTGCCTCGATGCTGGAAGAGCTTGATGGGAAAGACGCGGCAGCCCTGATCAAGGACCGCCGTCAGAAGTTCCTGGATATCGGTTCGAAAGGGCTGGCGGCTTAACCCGTCAGCCACCCAACCGCTGCAACAGAGCCACCGAAGGCTGGCCAGTCACGGACAACCCGTTGGCGCGCTGGTAGGCGCTAATTGCCGCCTCAGTATTCTTGCCGATAACACCATCTGCGCCTTGTGTGTCATAGCCCGCGGATGTCAGGCGGCGCTGCAGTTCTTTACGATCCTCCAGCGTCAAACCGGTCGCATCCGGCCCGAATGACGCTTGGAACGGCGCGCCGCCAGCAATGCGATCAGAAAGATGACCTACGCCGATCGCGTAGCTGTCCGAATTGTTGTAGCGCTTGATCACCTGAAAATTGCGGAACACAGCAATACGTGGGCCGGGCGTCTGCGGTTGCAGCACTGCCGCCGGCGTGCCCGAAACCGTGCCGACTTCACCGCCCCAAGGCTGCCCTCGCACCCAACCGGCACGTGCCAGATAAGCAGCCGTTGACGCAAGTGAATCTGCTGGGTCATCGGACCAGATATCGCGCCGCCCGTCGCCGGTGAAATCGACCGCATAAGCAAGGTAAGATGTCGGAATGAACTGTGTGTGGCCCATCGCTCCGGCCCAGCTGCCGGTCATGTTAGCCGGGGTCGTATCGCCCTCTTGAATTATCTTCAGCGCTGCCACCAGTTGCTTCTCAAAAAACGCTCCGCGCCGCCCGTCATAGGCCAGAGTCGACGTTGCCGAGATCACCGGCACATCGCCCCGCCGTGCACCATAACGGCTTTCCAGGCCCCAAACAGCCACGACGACCTCCTTGTCGACACCGTATTGGGCTTCGATCTGCGACAGGGTTCCTGCATGCCGCACAAGCATTTGCTTGCCAGTGCTGATCCGTTCATCCGAGGCAGCAATCGCCAGATAATCCTCAAGCGAGCGTTTGAATTCGACCTGATTGCGATCGCGTTCGATCACGTCGGGTAGATATCCGGCGCCTTGAAACGCTCGGTTAAGGGTCGTCTGTGAAATGCCCTGCGACGCTGCCCGATTTTTGAAACTGGCCACCCAGGCATCCCATCCTGCGTTCGGAACCGCACGCATCCGCGAAGCCGGGGCACTGTTGGGTGCCGTGCCTGTGGAGCAGGCCGCCAACAAGGTTGACCCAAGCCCTAAGGAAAACACTCTTCGATTAATCATGGTTAAATCTGCTCTTGTTGTGATTTGCGCTTAGAATAGCGCAGCCCGGTCGCTCAAGCCAGCAAAGCGACATCCGAAATCAACTGAATTGGAAGATGGGCAACATGCCGCTCAGGTCACAAGCAGGCGCAAGCCCTGGGTCACATCCGAGCGCACTGCTAGTCGCAACCCAGGCTCATCCCCTGCCTTGAGTGCTGCGATGATCAGGCGATGGTAGTGCGGTGGCTCGGTCCTCCGCAACCGACCGTATAGGGCACGCATCGTGGGACCCAGCTGCAGCCAGACAGTTTCGGCCATGGCAAGCATCGCGGGGGCCTGTGCGCGTAGATACAGCGTGCGGTGAAATTCCAGATTTGCACGGATATATCCCACCGCATCGCGTTTCGTGACCATCTCGGCCACTGCCATGTTGATGCTTTGCAACCGGTCAATCAGCGCCATATGCGCGCGCGGTAGGGCCCGGCTGGCCAGTTCAACCTCAAGCAGCGCGCGCAGCGCCGCCAGCTCTTCGATCCGATCGCGCGTGAGTTCCGGCGTTGATACCCGACCGGAGGTGGACAGGAACAAAGCACCTTCTGCCGCCAGACGCCGCACCGCCTCGCGCGCCGGAGTCATCGACACACCGAATTCCTTGCCAATCCCGCGCAGCGTCAACGCCTGCCCCGGGGCAATCTCTCCATGCATGATGCGGGATCTGAGGGCGCGATAAACGCGATCATGGGTTGCCGTATGAGACTCGGCGGGGCGTGAGGTTAACATGAGTTTATGTGATCACAAATCGCGCTGAGGTCAAGCGACGGAGTCGAAGCGATATCTGTGCAGTTCAGCCCCGTTGTCTCGCAGCCAGCGGCGTGGTTCTTTGTAAGGGCCAAAAATATGCTCGACCTGCGCCCAGAACGCAGGTGAGTGGTTCATTTCGGCAAGATGCGCCACTTCATGCGCGGCCACATAATGGAGAACCTCTGTCGGGGCGAGGATCAACCGCCACGAGAACATCAACCCGCCCGCAGAACTGCACGACCCCCAGCGCGAACGCGTATCGCGCAAAGTAAGGCTACTGTACGACCGCCCCAGCATCGCCGCGTAATCATCGCACGCACCGGTCAGACGATCACGGGCAAGCTCTTTTAGAAACCGCGCTAGTCGCCGTGCTTCGGCACCGGGCGGAACCCCGATCGCATCGCCACTCAGCAAGACCCTCCGACCCGATGCAGAAACGATTCGCCGAGCCGTACCCTCGATCGGAATGAACTGCCCTACGCCGACTGCTTCAAGGCTAGGTCGATCCTGCAGGTGCCCGCGGATCCAGCCCTCTTTCTGCTGTGCGAAATCCAGCGCTTCGGCTTCAGCCACCCCTGTCGGGTAGGTCAGCGTAACCCGCCCATCCAATTGGGAAATTCGCAAACTGATCCGCCGTGCGCGCGCCGATCTGCGCAGTGTCAGTGGCACCGGAGGCGTTCCGGGCAATGCGTGTCGCCCCATAGGTGGGCCTCCTTTGCGCAAAGGCTTTGACAGTGCCTGCCGCATGTGGCAGGTGACCTGAATCATTGATGAGATTCACCTGATATCAAGGGGATTTGATATGCCCAAGGAAGAATGGGGCGTAAAGCGTGTCTGCCCGACAACCGGCAAACGGTTTTACGACCTGAACAAGGACCCGATCGTCAGCCCCTATACGGGCGAGGTCGTGGAGCTGGACACCGGAAAAAGCCGGATGATCGCCGCGGATGCTGAAGATGCCGCATCGGTCAAGGCGCGCGAAGCGTCGTCGGACGAAGACATCGTTCTGGATGATGACGACAACGTCGATGTCGAACTGGACGATGATCTGCTGGACGACGATGACGATGGCGATAACGTTTCACTCGACGATATCAAGGACATGTCGTCAGAAGACGAAAACTGATGGATCCCGAGGCGGCCCCGCCGCCTCGACCCGGTCCGCGAAGTCGGTCTGAATTTTTTGCCGATTCCGATTTTAGGACTTGCACTCATCGACGGCGTCTCATAAACGTCCGTCCACCGTTACGACGGTACCTTTATGGGGCCTTAGCTCAGTTGGGAGAGCGCTTGCATGGCATGCAAGAGGTCAGGGGTTCGACTCCCCTAGGCTCCACCAAAACCTAACAATACAACTAGATAGCAAGCATAAGAGCGGTGTGACACACAGGTGTGACACAAAATGAAGCTGCATGAGTATCTCTCACTGTCCAGACATGGCATCTACTACTTTCGTTGGCCATTGCCCGACACAAGACCAAAACCCCACAATAGACCAAACACCAAACGAAGAACCCTTCGGATGTTTTTGCGTAAACGATGCCCTAAAGAGGCTGGTACTCTGGCACGGCGTCTTGCGGTGCGCGGCGACATAAAAACAAAGCACATAGAAACATAAGGCATAAACCACGGCGAACTGCGCACAAAGGTGCATGAGCACTTCACGGAAGTACCAAAGAAGGCAAACGCATTTAGGGATGAACTCGGCCCCTAGAGGCAATGATGCTGGGCGAAATGAGCTTAGAACTCATTGATCCAGCGTTCGCAGCAGTCGTGCTTGTATGCATTTCGACTTACACAGGATACCGCTTCAGTCGCTGAGTTGAAATGGGGTCTTTGTAAGCTTCCCCGTAGTGGGTCGATTTTGGTAAATACAATCGTTCTTCGTAAAGATCGCCAGAAATAGAACTGTGCTGAGTACGGCGATGTCTGCCGGTGGCGGAAAGGAACTAGCTGTTGGCAAGCCTAGCGGATCTACTTCTGGGCACCCCTGAAAGTGACAAAATGACTACGCCCCCGTTGCCAGATGCACTTGTTCCAGACCTCATCCCTTCGGTCCCGGTGAAGTCAACGCAATTTATGAACTCCTCAATGGCCGTTGCCAAGATTGGCGCGCCGTAAAACGTTGTAACTGTGGAAGATATTGTTGCCAAAAGCCAGTGGACGGCGAATTTCGTGTTTTTCTCTAAACATTCTTGTTCGGCGTCGAGGTCACTCCGACGATTAAGGTCCGGTGAACACCACGAATAATTCGCCGGGACTTTTGTCTTAGCAGGGAATTCACACGGCAGTTCACCGCAATAGTTCAGGAATTTGCGAGCGCGTGCTTGTTTGTTTCGTGCGATGCGCGTCGTGCGGATATGAGACATTTGATTTCCTTTTTCATATCTCATTTCCTCATCCTCAGACCGGAAAGTCGTCAGAAGGTATCTTTTCAGGCTACACGCCCATCGGGACACTATAGGATAGGTCTACTAGGCCTCACTTAATTCTTGCATCGCCGCAATGACGCTATCAACTAATAATTTCCCAAAGAGAAAACTCGTTGTGACATAAGGAAATGCGAATATGAAGTTGTTGTGATATAGTCTATCGAAACAACCGGGTAAAAGTTGATTTGGGAGGTCACAATGCTTCGTATGTTGCTAAGCTTTTTCGCTCTGGGATTGGCACCAACGAGTGTCTTTGCCGACGCGGTGCCCAGTGAAGAAGCAGCCGAAGGCTTGTTCTCAGAGCAACCTTACTCTCCCTACGCAAATCGCAGCTTCCCTGAACGCCCGCTTTGGGGGGACACCCACCTTCATACAGGGCTTTCACTTGACGCCGGAGCTTTTGGGAACACCCTGCTACCGGACGATGCCTGGCGTTTCGCCAAGGGCGAACAGGTCATTTCTTCGACTGGACTGCCTGTTCGGCTAGCCCGGCCTTTGGACTGGATGGTCCTAACAGACCACACAGATTTGATGGGGTTTGCCCCAGATCTGCAAGCTGGCAAACCGGGCGTTCTTGCCGATCCAAAAGGTTTGGAGTGGTACGAAGGTTACATGGCTGGCGGCGAAGCGGCCGGAAAGGCCGCGTTCGACATTATCACCAACTTCTCGCAAATGACTCTGCCGGAAGTTCTTCTTAATTCTTACAGCCCAGGTGCCGATGCTTTTGCCTTTACTTGGGAGAACATTGTCCTTGCAGCAGATCGACATAACGATCCCGGTAATTTTACTGCTTTCATTGGCTTTGAGTGGACCTCCGTACCAAAAGGATTCAACCTGCACCGGAACGTCATGCTGCGTGATGGGCCCATCAGAGCGCTTCAAATGGTGCCTCCGGTTACGCAACCTCCCTACGGTGATACTGATCCAAAGGCGCTTTATGCCTGGCTTGAAGAGTATCAGGAGAATACTGGCGGTCGCGCGGTAGCTTTCGCCCATAACGGCAACCTTTCGAACGGATGGATGTTCCCGACCGAAGACACCTATCACGGTGGCAAGGTCGACGAGGAATATGTGGCTGCCCGCGCAAAATGGGAGCCCCATTACGAAGTCACTCAGATCAAGGGCGACGGCGAAGCGCACCCCTATCTGAGCCCCGACGACGAATTCGCGGATTACGAAAACTGGGACGTTGGCAATCTCGACATAACCGAGCTGAAAACCGATGACATGCTGGCCGGCGAGTACGCCCGAGAAGCTTTGAAGCGCGGTTTGTTGTTGGAAGAGAAGTTCGGCGTGAACCCATATAAGTTCGGCATGGGCGGCGCGACGGACAGCCACACGTCTCTGGCAACTGCTGAGGAAGACAACTTCTTTGGAAAATCCGTCAGCGTTGAACCTTCGGCCACGAGAATAAAGCATCCTTTCATCGCCAACGATCTTGGCGAAATTCCTGGCGACCTCCTTGTAGCTTCCGGGTACACGGCCGTTTGGGCGACCGACAATACTCGCGCTGCGATCTTCGATGCATTCAAGCGGCGCGAAACCTACGCGAGCACTGGACCGCGGATTGGTCTGCGGTTCTTTGGCGGATGGGATTTCCTCGACGCTGATGTCGAAACTCGCTTTCTTGCAGATGTGGGCTACACCAAAGGTGTTCCAATGGGTTCGGATCTGCGACCTCGCGAGGGTGAAGGTCCGCCCACATTCCTGATCGCTGCTCTGCGCGACCCGGTCGGGGCCAACCTGGATCGCGTACAGGTGATAAAGGGATGGCTCGATTCCGAAGGTGCTTTGCAGGAAAACGTCTATGACGTGGCATGGTCGGACAACCGTGTTGCTGATCAAAACGGCAAGATCCCTGCGGTTGGGAATACCGTGGATCTGGAAACCGCCAGCTGGACCAATACAATTGGAACCGCCGAACTGGTAACCGTTTGGTCTGACCCTGATTTCGATCCAAATGCGCGGGCATTCTATTACGTACGTGCGCTCGAAATCCCAACCCCACGCTGGGTGTTGTACGACAAACTGAGGTTTGGTGCGGAGCTGCCAGAAGATGCGGTACTTACGCATCAGGAGCGCGCGTATTCCTCGCCGATTTGGTACACGCCGGCAGAGTGACCTTACTTCGTGCAGATTTGGGGACCCAGGTCGCAATCACTAACTCGGGACGCTCTTATGATAAGCGGCGCGCCTTGAGTTGCAATTCCTTGTGTTATTCAACTGCCTGATGCCAGCATAAAACATAATGCCGTATCGCGTTTCACGCAGGAGCCTTCATGCGAATAGTGAAAGAACCTCTGTTCCATTTCTTCTTGATCGGAGCTGCCATATTCATTTGGTTCCACATAATATCACCAGATAACGACGCCGCTGCAGATCCGGAGACGATAACTATAAGCGAAAGTGATGCCGCGCTGTTAGCTTCACAGTTCGAAGCAAGGTGGAAACGCCAGCCAAGCGGTTCCGAGTTACAAGCGTTGGTCGACGCTTCAATTCGCGAAGAAGTATTAGTTAGGGAAGCAAGAAAACTTGGTTTAGAACGCGGAGATAGCGTGATCAGGTCGCGGCTGAGCCAAAAGATGGATTTTCTGACCGAAGCCATCGCCGCTTCAGTTATTCCAGAAGACGAAGATCTAGAGGCTTTCCTCCAACAAAACACGGACCGCTACGCGACACCCAACAAGGTCGCGTTCACTCAAGTTTTTCTTGGTGAAGAACCAAGTGAGACCGAGATTGAAAGGGCACTGGCCGCCTTGCGTGCGGAGCAAGAGACTTCCGGCTTGGAAAGCGCGACACTACTGCCTGCATCAATGCCCCTAACCGCGACACGGGTAATCGACTCGGTCTTTGGAACCGGATTTTCCAATGGTCTCGCCAATCTCGAAAAAGGCCAGTGGATGGGGCCGGTCCAATCGGGTTACGGCATCCATCTGGTGAAAGTGCTTGCCATTGAACCAAGCCGGATACCTCGCTTGCAAGAGATCCACAGTGTGGTGCTTCGTGATTGGCGTCGCGCCATGAGCGAAGATTTGGCGCAGGCGCAATACGAGGCTCTTGCCGACAATTATGAGATCACAGCACCCGATCTCACAGGTCAGGTCAAATGAACTTCATCTTCAGCTTGATGTTTGCTCTGCTGTTCACGTGGCCCACGGGGTACGCCAACGCGCATGCGCTTGATCCGGGATACTTGGAAATTCGACAAATCACTACGGACACTTGGAGTGTTCATTGGCGAAAACCAGATGTGTATGGTCAACCAATGGCGATTGATGCGGTGTTACCGGATGGCTGTACACCCTCACACGGCCCTGACCCAATCTCCGATGGGCGAGCGTGGGTTTCTTCCTGGGTTGTCGAATGCCGTGCTGAGATCGCGGGCCAATCCATCGAGATCGACGGACTGGCGGCACAAAAGAACGACGTTTTGGTCCGTGTGCATCCTCTGCACGCCGAGCCTGCCACGCTTCGTTTCACCCCGGATGCTGCCATCCAAAATATACCTTTTGAACAGACAACATGGTCTGTTTTCATAGCCTATTTTCAGTTGGGTTATGAACACATACTAGAAGGCTGGGATCACCTGCTGTTTGTCTTTGCACTGTTTGTTTTGGTCCGTGATCCCTGGAGACTGGTGGGAGCCGTTACAGCTTTCACGCTTGCGCATTCGATAACACTAGCACTGGCAACACTCGGCGTTTTGAATGTTCCCGGCCCACCGGTCGAGGCGGTTATTGCGCTCTCCATCGTTTTTTTGGCGATGGAGATTGTAAAGGGTAGCGAAGGTCGGCTCCGGCTTTCAGAACAGAGCCCCTGGATCGTTTGTTTCGGATTTGGGCTTTTGCACGGTCTTGGTTTTGCTGGCGCTCTAGCCGAGATAGGACTTCCCACTAACGATATTCCCGCAGCTTTGCTTGCATTTAACCTTGGTGTCGAGGCCGGACAACTGAGTTTTGTCGGAGCTTTGGCTATCCTGCTTATAGTCTGGCGATTTATTGCGCTTCCTGTCAGCCAAATGCCAACGCTTGTTACAGCCTATAGCATCGGTTCGGTGTCGATGTACTGGCTAATTGAACGAGTCAGCGGTTTTTGATCGTAGTGGCTTTCAATGCTCTCTTCTTTAGCTTTCTTAACAACTGCTCGCACAGATAGTGAATGACATTTACTCGCCCATATTTCCCGGATTTGCATATGGTCATAGTTCCAAACGATGAAGGTTCTCTCGTAACGCTCCATTTCCGATATTGATTTCATTAGTGAAGATCTTGGAAGTTTGCCCATAAGTCTACGTAGCATTTGCGCATAGTTTTACACGATATGTCCAAAGGTTTGCACACAACTCTATTCGGTGTCCGCTCAAGTGCCTCCGAAAGTCTCTTTGAGTTCTGCGACTTGTTCTGTATCCAACATTCGGGTTGGCATTCCTCGTAGCGCCAGGAGTAACTTGGCTGTTTCTTCCAGCTCTTCTGCTGCAGAGACCGTTGAAAACAGATCCTCTCCCGATACGACGGGACCGTGATTGGCCAACAGAACCGCACTATATTTGCCATCCAGATCGCGGATCAAATCACCAGATTTCGGATCGCCCGGCTTGACGTATGGAACCAGTTTGACTGTGCCTACGCGCATGACCATGTATGGTGTAAGCGGTGGAATACAGTCATTGGGATCGGTGTCTTCCAGACACGACAGTGCGGTGGCCCAGGTCGAATGTAGATGCACCACTGCACCAGCTTGTGGCCTCGTCTCATAGAAGGCTTGGTGCAGAAAGACCTCCTTGGTCGGCTTGTCACCGGAGACGTGGTTGCCATCCAAATCAATCTTAGCGATGCGCTCGGGGTCAATATCGCCCAAGGTGGAATTGGTTGGTGTCAGGAGGATGCCGTCGTGCAGACGTGCAGAGACGTTGCCCGCAGTGCCGACGGAAAACCCACGCGCAAACAGAGATGCACACAGGTCCGACATCTGCTGGCGCAGCGCCTGTTCTTTAGAACTCATTTGCCGGCCTCCATCATTTTGAGCGCCCTAGCGAAAAAGTCCGGAGCGCCGAAGTTTCCAGACTTTAGAGCCAGCGCAATGGGTTTAGTTTTTCCAACGCTCAGGACTGGTACGCCCGGGTCTATCTCTGGTCCAATTGACATGGCCGGAGACCCCAGTGCCTCAGAGACAGCCTTGGCGACAGCTCCCGACGTCTCCCCTCCGGCAACCACCAATCGCTTGTAGCTCTTCTGAACAAGTTCGCGCGCGGTATCTGCAAAGAGATTGTCCAGCTTTTCCGCCACGGCTTCTTGGCCAAATTGACCTTGTACCGC
The DNA here is from genome assembly GCF_056543005.1 of Ruegeria sp. A5. Classification (NCBI taxonomy): domain Bacteria; kingdom Pseudomonadati; phylum Pseudomonadota; class Alphaproteobacteria; order Rhodobacterales; family Roseobacteraceae; genus Ruegeria; species Ruegeria sp. A5. The sequence continues at coordinate 44,246 of NZ_JBQGAV010000005.1, read as the reverse complement.
GCGCACATCATCCGGGCTTTCCGATGAATAGGCGAGCGGTGCCTGACCCGGATGCGTTTCAAAGAAATCCAGAAGCGTTTGCATAGTCACATCCCCGGACATAACACCCGGAACGTCAATGGCGAAGGTCGGATGGGATTTCGCATGAACATCGATCTGACCACGGGTCGCACCTGAGCAAGACCCTGCAAGGATAGCGGCGGGCCCAGCGATACCTGTGAATACACTGCCACCTCTTTTGGACGAAGCTTTTCTGACGAAGTTCTTGGGTAGCCCCAGCGCTATCCCAGATCCCCCAGTAATGAGCTGAGCATCCTTCAGAGCCTCGCCCCAGGCCAGCAAATCCTCGTCCGAAATCGCATCACCGATCACAAAGCGTTCGTCGACGTTCCGCAAAGCAGTAGCAATCGCCTCTGGTCCTTGCGTTACGGCGTCAATTGAAACCAACCCAACCGCTTCTTGGGTCTGATACTGCAACCACCGCCTGATGTCCGCATCCGTCATCGGAGTAAGAGGGTGATTTTCCATCCCGGACTCGTTCAACAGCTTGCCAAGCACAAATAGATGGCCGTGATAGATGGTGCGCCCCGTTGTCGGAAATGCTGGACAGAAAACCACCTTTTGCGCGCCCAGTTCGTTGGCCAACGCTTCCGCAACCGGGCCGATATTTCCCCGCCTAGTGGAGTCAAAGGTCGAGCAATACTTGAAGATGAACTGGCGGCATCCTTGATCTTTAAGCCATCGCAGGGCTCGCAGGCCGTCCGCAACAGCTTCTTCGACAGGTGCAGTGCGGCTCTTGAGTGAGACGACACCCGCTTCGATCTCTTTGTCGGCCGGGGTATCCGGAATACCTGGAAACTGCGCGGTTCTTAACCCACCTTCCGGCTCGACGCCCTTTGCCAAGGTGTTCGCAATGTCGCTCGCACCAGTGAAATCGTCCGCTATGACGCCGATTAGCATATCTTAATGTCCTTCGTCGGCCCTGGATCCAGCCTATGGATGTGCGGTGCTGCTCCGACGGGAAAAATCTCGCGCACAAGTGGATCATGGCCGGGCACGATAAGTCGAGGATGTGAGGCCAACCTCTCTAGGGTCTTGAAACCATCCATCATGTCCTGCAAATCGACAACGATGGGAAAAGCTTTTCGCGCCATGAAATTCTCGTAGTAATGCGAGGCATCCGAGGCCAGAACCATCCACCCGGCTGCTGTTCTTACACGAACACATTGCAACCCCCGCGAATGCCCGCCGATACAGTGTACGGTCACCCCATCTGCTATCTCGGCCTCTCCGTCGTAGAACACGACCTTGCCTGTATAGAGGCGCTTTACGACCTCGCAGATATGGCCCGCCGAGAAAGGCGCGCGTAAGTGGTCGTGGCACATGCAGGGACCTGTGGCGAAGGCCATTTCCGCCGATTGCATGTGCAACTTCGCATTTGGGAACATATGCAGCCCCCCAGCGTGGTCATAATGAAGATGGGTCACGATAACCTCGGTCACCGCTTCAGGCATGATGTCTAATGGGCGCAAAGCCTCGCGTGGGTCCATCGCAATGGGACGACCACGGGCGGCTGCCTCGTCGCTGTCGTATCCGGTATCGACCAGTATAACTTTGTTGCCACGCTTGAGCACCCAAACGAAATAGTCCATCGCGTGAGGTGCATCGTGATTGTCATCCAATATGAAGCTGTCGCGTCGAGTGCGGGCATTGCGATCCGCGTATTTCACGGCGTGAATTTCCCAATCGTTCATCGGATGACCTCGGAATACTGTTGAACAGTCTTGGTGGCGATCATATCAGCCACAGCCGTATCGAAGGACTGGAAATGCGCGCTTTCCAAGTGGGCGGAGAACGCCACGCTGTCATCATAAACCTCATAGAGAAAAACTGTCTCGGGATCGTCGCCGAAGCAAACGTCAAACTGCTGGCATCCGGGTTCTTCACGCAAAGAGGTTGAAGCGTTTTCGACCATTAGCGGCAAAAAGGTTTCTCTCGTACCGGGCTTGAGAGTGAAGGTGACGGTAACCACAAACATCATACGGAAATTCCTTTCAAACGTGAGAAAGCGCGCTTTGCCATGGGCAGTTGGCTGAGGATCAGACCAACGTTGAGCACAAGTAGAATGGCCGCACCGGGTCGCGAAAAGAAGACCGAAAGATCCCCGTCCGACAAGAACAGCGATCGGCGGAAAGTTTCGTCAAACAGGCTTCCCAGTATAACCCCAATGACCAATGGAGCGATTGGGTACTTCATCAGGTTCATAAAATAGGCGACGGCGCCGACACCAAGCATCAGGTAGAGATCATTGATGCCACCACCGACGCTGAAGGACCCGATTGTTGTCAGAACCATCACAACCGGCAAGAAGATGGTCTGCGGGATCGCGAGTATCTTGATAAAAACCCGGGCCGTGAAAAGCCCCATCAGGAACATTGTCAGGGATGCCAGCACTAGGATTGCGACTACGCGCAGAATGATCTCGGGGTCTATCGTGGGGCCCGGGATCACGTTGTTGATCTTGAAAGCCCCCATCAAAGCCGCAGCGGGCGGTGAACCGGGAATGCCCAAAACCAAAAGCGGGATTAGCGCGCCCCCAATGCAGGCGTTGTTTGCTGTTTCAGAGCATAGCAGACCTTCCAATGACCCTTTTCCAAACTTATCGCCCTCAGCAGATACGGTCTTGCCGACACCGTAGCTGACCCAACCGGCGACATCTTCGCCGACGCCAGGAAGCGCTCCTACCCCGGTCCCAATCACTCCTGACCGACCAATGGTGGGCAGGTAGCGTCGGATGGAGCGTAGGTTCGGAAGGATGCGACCTTTCAGGGCCAGAACTTTCCCGGCCTCAACATGCCTCAAGCCGTCGATGATTTGGGGGATGGCGAAGGCCCCCATCAAAACTGGCACGACCTGAAACCCGCTCAACAGGTAAGACCAGCCGAAAGTATAGCGCGGTTCAGACAACAGAGGGTCGAGTCCCACCATGGACATCGCAAGCCCGATCAGACCGGCGATCCATCCCTTAATCGCCAGGTCTTCGCTCATTAAAGTGCCAGAAAGCAGAATGCCGAACAGGGCCAGCAATGCTTTCTCCGGGCTTGCGATGTTCTTTGAAACCAAAAGCAGCGCCCAGACGAAAATCAAAAGCGTGATAGTCCCGATAACTGTGCCAATGAAACTGGCCGTCGTGGTCAGCCCAAGTGCTTCGCCCCCTCGACCTGCTTTGGCCAGAGGGTAGCCATCCATGGCCGTCGCCGCGCTGGCTGCTGTGCCGGGAATGTTCAGCAGTATTGACGGGTAAGAGCCACCATAAATCGCGCCGACATAGGCCCCGAGCAAAGCGATAAGCGAATAGTCCAATGGGATCTTGTTGCCGAAAAATCCCGTCAGGATCGTCACTGCCAGCGTTGCGGTCAGGCCGGGCAATGCGCCGAACGTGATGCCTAGGAACACGGATGCAATCAAATACAGATAGGTCAGCGGGTCCACTGCCAGACCAACGAATGCGGTCCCAAACCCAGCCAGTTGCGAAAGGATAAAGTCCATCCGGTCAGTCTTTCCATAACGGACGAAGCGTCACGTAGTAGTGGTATTCGATTTGCTTGAAGATCAGCCCCCCGCGCGCGGGCACGTTCTGTCGGAAAATAAAGGCCATCGCGCAAACGAGGATCAGCGGGGCCATTAATGCGACGACTGGCACAAACCGCAAAACGCGTTCAGAAGCCGCTTTGGTCAACACCACAAGTGATAGCGAGACCCATAGGGCCAGTGTAAACCAATCATCACTGTGTGCATTCCATTCCGCCTGCACGGGAAATACAGCGAACGCAAAAAGCCCGGCAGAGACAACTGCGACACAGGCCACCAAAGCACGCCGCGCGTGACCGCCGTAGTAGCCGTAAGTCAAAGCTGTAATCAGTAACCCCGAGCACAATATGAAGTCCACTCTGGGAACCAGTCCGACGACATATGCAAGAAGGATCAAGCCTATTGTTGATGCTCGATAGGCTTCCCACTTATCCCATCCGATCCCCAAAGCCGTGAGCGCGTTCTGGGCTCCACCTGAGCAGATCGAAATAGCCAGCAAGACGAAGGACAACACAAGCAATCCACCGAAGATGAACAACGGTACAATTGCAGCCGAGTTGTACCAGTCCGACCCACTTACACCTGCGCGGTTTTCACCCCAAAGTGGGATGTCCAACGTTTTCCAAAGGAAAAAGACGGACACTGTTATTAGAACAATAGCAGCCCAGAAATCGCGGGTCCGCATGACCAGTGTTTCGTCGATTTTGTCCATGCCTGCCTCCTAGAGGAAAGGGCGCGATCAAACGCGCCCTTCCAAAATTGATCGGATTAGGGCTTCTCGATACCCAGCGAGGCTGGATCGACCGTGGCAGCGCCCAAATCTTGCAAGGTATAGGCAAAAGTAGCCTCAAGGTTCGCAAACAATTCTTGAGCTTCTTCGCCGTGTTGACCACCGACATCATAATTGTTTGCCTCAGCCCATTCAGCGACGGTATCGGATGCAATCGCCTGCTCGAACGCATCGCCGAGGGCCGCCTTCACATCATCTCCAGCCGAGCTGTGAACGGCAAATCCGATGGCTTGTTTTAGTGGCAGATATTTGTCGAGACCGTCATAGATGCCAAAGGCAGATGGCACTGTAGCTCCGGCAATCTGCGCATCTTCCGGTGTCAACATCGCAAGTGGCTTCAACTGTCCGCCTTCGATCAAAGGAGCTTGTTCAGCCAGCGAAGTCACAACCAACGCAACCTCACCTGCTATCGCCGCTTCCTGCCCGGGCGCTGAGCCTTTGTATGGAACAAACTTGAACTCTGCACCGGACCCTTTCTCGATGGCGAGAAGATTCAAGTGGTGGATCGAACCCGCGCCGGACGCGGCAGCGGGAATAGTGCCAGGAGCGGCTTTGGCAGCGTCGACCAGTTCTTCCAGAGTGTTGTAAGGGCTGTCCGCTGGAACCGAGATCAGATCGGGTGATCCGCCAACAACAAACGGATACCAAAAGTCAAATTTCTTATCCCAACCACCCTGCACAGCAGCGGTGACGTTCGATTCAGACAGACCAACCAGTGTATAGCCATCGTCTGGTTGGTTCATGACGTAGACCATGCCGTTGGAGCCTGCGACCCCACCGGTTTGGTTGATCACATTGATCGAGACTGGAAGGTGTTTTTCCATTTCGGCCATGATCATTCGGTTGATCGTGTCCGTGCCGCCACCGGCCCCCCAGACCACAGCTGTGGTGATATCACGGTAAGGGTAATCCTGCGCGGTAGCAGCCCCTGAAATCCCGGTTGCAATCACGGCTGCGGCCGCCAACTGCCCTAGCTTCAGTTTCATTTCCAAGTCCTCCCAAACATCTTTGCGTTTATTATTGCATTTATTTGCGTATACATTAAAGAATGCGTTGTCAACGGACTGTAGTGAAAGCTGCTATCGCGCTATGAATGCGAAACGGGAAGGAAGCGGGCTAAGATGAAGAAAAGTTATGATGTGGCAGTGTTCCACGGGGACGGAATCGGCCCGGAAATTATGGCCCCTACGCTTGAAATTCTGCGTCAGCTCTCGCGCGGCAGTCCTTCCTACGAACTGGTGTTTACAGACGCTCCGGCGGGCGCAGCCCACTACGCCAAAACTGGAGAATCGTTTCCGACTGGTTCACTTGAAACTGCACGCAAGGCTGATGCGATTCTGCTATCTGCAATGGGTTTGCCGGATGTTCGCTACCCTGACGGAACCGAGATTTCACCACAGATCGACCTGCGGAAGCAGCTCGGCCTTTTTGCCGGCGTGCGTCCGGTAAAGGTTAGCAGCGGACAAATGACCCCCTTGGCGCTGCCTCCCGGAAAAGAGATCGACTTTGTCTTGATTCGTGAAAGCACTGAAGGGTTGTTCTTCACTCAAGGCGCGGGGGAAGTCACCGAAGACGAGGCACGTGAAACCCTTTTGATCACGCGCGAGATATCTGAAAGGCTATTCCGGTTCGCGTTTGAACTTGCCAAAAACCGAAAGGCTTCAGGGCGTGGCAAGGGGCGGGTTACCTGTGTCGACAAGGCCAATGTGTTCCGCGCCTTTGCATTCTTCAGATCGATGTTTGACGCTGAAGCCGCTCGCCATCCCAAATTGCGGGCAGACCATGCTTATGTTGATGCCACTGCGCTTTGGATGGTGCAGAAGCCTTGGGAATTTGACGTTCTGGTGACTGAAAACATGTTCGGCGACATCCTTTCTGACCTTGGCGCCGGCCTTATGGGCGGTCTTGGATTGGCTCCTTCAGCAGATATCGGGTTGAACCACGCCGTGTTCCAACCCTGTCACGGCTCTGCTCCGGACATTGCGGGACAAGACATTGCCAATCCTTTCGCGATGATCCTGTCTGCAGCAATGATGCTTGAATGGTTAGGGTTGACCCATAATCATCCAGAACTGTCCAAAGATGGCGAACGTTTACGGGAAGCCGTGGAAAAGGTGACTGAGAGCGGTCAAAACCTGACGCGTGACCTAGGTGGCACAGCCGGAACGCAGGACGCAGCCTCATCGGTATTGGAAGCATTGCTGGCATGAATACTCAACAAGCCATCACGGTCGCGTGCGTAGGTGCGGGGTATTTCAGCAAGTTCCACTACGAAAGCTGGTCTCGAATGCCCGGAGCGGTTCCGATTGCATCCTGCAACCGTGACATCAAAAAGGCGAAAGATACAGGACTGGCCGCTTACGATGATCTATCAAAAATGCTGGAGGCGGAACAACCAGATCTCGTGGACATCATCCTTCCGCCTGTAGCGCAGGCCGATACCATCCGAACGGCGTTGCGCTCTGGAATAAAGTGGTTGATCTGCCAAAAACCTTTCTGCATGTCGCTGCATGAAGCTGAGAAAATTGTTTCAGAGGCCGAAGCGGTAGGAGCAACTATTGTTGTACACGAGAACTTTCGCTTTCAACCTTGGTATCGCGCGATCAAAGAGGCGATGACCGAGGGTCGAATTGGTACACCTTTGCAAGCTACTTTCCGGCTTCGGCCCGGCGACGGACAGGGACCACGAGCCTACCTTGACCGGCAGCCGTACTTTCAGGACATGCCGCGTTTCCTGGTTCATGAAACAGCAGTTCACTGGGTTGACACATTCCGATTCTTGTTCGATGCGCCCAGCGCAGTTTATGCGGACTTGCGCCAAGTGAACCCCATTATCGCGGGTGAGGACGCCGGCTATATCCTGTTTGATCATCCCAATGGTTTGAAAGCTCTGTTTGATGGGAACAGGTGTCTTGACCACAGCGCCAAAAACCTGCGTCAAACTATGGGTGAAGCTCTCATTGAAGGAACAACAGGATCATTGGTTCTTAACGGCGATGGTTCAGTTGAACTCCGCGCTTTTGGAAAGCAGGCGCAGCAGCAAATTCTACCTCCAAGCGATCATAATGGATTTGGCGGCGATTGCGTCCACGCCTTGCAAAGTCACGTCGTTTCAGGCCTTGTAAAGGGCACGCCGCTGGAAAACACGGCTCGAGACTATTTGGACGTGATCCGCATCGAAGAGAGCATCTATCTCTCGGCTGCGGAGGGACGAAAGATCAACCTGGAGACGCCGTGAAGGGTCAAGACGCAAAAACTCTTTCCAATACGCAACGCGCCGTTAGGGATTTGCGGCAGATGATCCTATCCGGCGAACTAGCAGCCGGAACTGACCACCTGGAGTCGGAACTCGCCGAAACCCTTGGTATGTCCCGCACCCCGATACGGGAAGCTGCGCTGATGTTGGAAAGCAAGGGGTTGTTGGAGATGCGGCCCCGCAAAGGCGTGCGGATACTGCCGGTTTCATCAGACGATATGCGTGAAATCTACGACATCCTGACGGAGCTCGAGAGCCTCGCTGCACAACGCGCTGCCGAAGCGGGTTATTCAGAAGATGAACTGGCAGTACTTGCTGGATCAATTGCGAAGATGGACCGAGCCATCGAAGCCGAAGATCTTGAAGCCTGGGCCGAGGCCGATGAGTTATTTCATCAAGAGCTCGTTCGGTTGGGCGGCAACAAACGGGTCGAAGCGATTGTCGCCATGATGAGCGACCAGGTGCGCCGCGCGCGCGCAACGACCTTGTTCATCAGACCCCTGCCCGTCAAATCCAATGAAGATCATCGGGTTGTTTTCCATGCGATTAGTGAAGGTCGTCCGGATGTCGCCCGTGAACGTCATCGAGAACACAGGCTGCAAGCCAAGGCTATGCTTTGCGAGATACTCGAAAAGCATCGGCTCAACAGCCTCTGATCTTCTCGTATCCGGCCATTAATCATCTAAAATATCTGCTTATTTTCGGTACTAAAGGCGCTCCGAATACTTGTCGATAACGGCAACCCGCAGTTGCCTCCGGCTGCTCTGATATTCTTTTTTCTAGTCGCTCAAACAATCACTGCATCGATTGGGGTTGAAATAGTACGATTTCGTATTAATTTAGTTCGATATCGTACTATTGGAGAGTCAAGATGCCAAACCGAAGACGTTTTCTCAAGATTCTAGGCGGAGGCACAATACTGGCGGCAACGGGCGCGGCTGGGTTTCTCACGACACGTACGCCCCATGAAGCTTTAGCTCCGTGGACGCCAAAACCGTATGATGACCCACGCAAGGCTGCTTTGTCCTACGCAATTCTCGCCCCCAATCCACACAATTTGCAACCTTGGCTGATCGAGTTGGTTGGGCAAGACAAAGTGCGCATCCACCGTGATCCTGAACGTGAGCTTCCTGAAACCGACCCTTACCACCGCCAGCTCTATATTGGCCTCGGCGCATTTGTTGAGACGATGGTTCTGGCAGCAGGTGCACAGGGGTTTGATACAGAGGTCGAGTTACTGCCAGATGGGAATGACGGACCTATCGCAGAAGCGATGTTTGTATCTGGCGGGGCATCCGATCCACTCTCAGATCAAATCCTCAAACGGCATTCCAACAAAGAACCGTACACAGAACAGCGCCTCTCTGCCGATCAAGTGTCTACGCTTGGCAACTATGCAACTTTGATTACCGATGAAGATTTGGTGGTCCGTATTCGAGACCTCACGAAACGCGCTTTTGAAATCGAAATGCGAACACCGCAGACCTTGAAAGAATCCGTGGACCTCATGCGGATCGGGAAAGCAGAAATCAACGCCAACCCGGACGGGATTGAGTTACGCGATCCGTTTCTGGAAACGCTGCGACTTACCGGCCTATTGGACAATGAGACCCTGATGAACGTTGATCACCCAGGCACTCAGGCGCACATGCAAGACTATTTCGCTATGCTAGACGCGACACCGCAGTACGCAGTTCTCACGACAGCTAAAAATACGCGAAGCGATCAAATCGATGCAGGACGTCAGTTGATGCGTTTCTACCTGAAGACAACCGAAATGGGCCTAGGCGTTCATCCGGTCAGCCAGGCACTTCAAGAGTATCCTGAGATGGCCGATGAGTACGCTCTGGCGCATGAGCTTCTTGCGTCACCGGGCCACACGGTGCAAATGTTGCTGCGTTTGGGGTATGGACCTGAACCAATTCCCACACCACGCTGGCCGCTGGAGACACGAATTCTGAATGAAGCCTGAAGATGAGACCAACGAAGTTTACCGGTTCTTCACCGAGGTCGGGATCATCAATCAGTTGATCTCGACCAAGCTGGAAGCGTTCTTGCCTGGTAGAATGACGGCGACTCAATTCGGAATTTTGGGCCATCTGGTACGGCGTCCCGAGGGTGAAACTCCACAGCAACTTTCGAACGCGTTTCAAGTGCCTAAAACTTCGATGACGCACATACTCTCCAGTCTTGAAAATCATGACCTTGTTACTCTTGAAGCCAACCCCAATGACAAACGTTCGAAAATTGCTCGGCCTACACCGCAAGGCGCGGAGTTTTTGAAAGCTTGTATGGAGCGGATGTCGGAATCCCTGGCTCCAGTTTTGTCCGAACTCGGGCCTGAACCGTTCCATGAATCATTGCCTAATCTGACGCTCATACGCGAAACTTTGGACAGCGAGCGCGACTAGCCGAAACCTGCGCCAGCCGAAGCAAGCAACCAAATTTTCAGAACATCATGCAATCCGCGCCCGGCGGGAGCGGCGGCGATCCTTCAGGCAAAGTGGGCGTGTAGTCAAATGTCACAATCTTCGCGCCACCGTCGAATGCAACGAACAGTTGATTGGACCCCGGCCTAATGGCGATGCCTTCTGGATCGGTTCCGAATTCCAACAAACTTTGCTGGGCGAGCAGTTGGCCATCTGCCGTGAACTCATACAGGCTGTTTGACCCTTCCCAGTCATCAACAATCAACATGTGGCCGGTACGCGGATCAATCGCGATGCCCTGCGCCTCACTCAAGGGAGGAGAGAGCTTCATGGTATCCAACCTCGCCGTCAAAGCACCCTCTGAGGTGAACCACGACAACCGTTCGGGGTCATCCTCTACGGTCACGATCTGTCCCTTGGCGTTGATCGCAATTCCTTCCGTATCCGCGAAACCACCTTCCAATTCGAAGGGTGCTCCCAGGCGTGATCCGTCCTTGGTGACACGTTGAAGACTGCCGAGACCATCGCCCAGCAACAAGTGATCCCCTTCAACAGCAATTGCTTTGATCCGAAAGAGATCGCTGGATATACGGCGCAATTCATCACCTTGCAATGTAACGAGAATTGCCTCGGGCCCCTCGTTCGCAATCCACAACCCACAAAAGGTCGGATCGTAGTCAAGACTTGCGGGCTGATTAAGTTCATAACGCCCTGTTTCGCGAAGCTGCAATGCCGTGGCCGGGGTCGACACAGCAAAAATCAACAAGGCGGTTGTCCTCACAAACACTCTGGATGCTCCGAAAATCTGCGTCAAAACTGTGGGGTGGAATCGTAACACGTCAATGCTAAGAGCACCTAAACTTCCAAAATCAGAGAGCATCATTTTACCTGATCAAAGACTTATAACACGGAAACTGGTTACGAGCGGTGTGGTTCGACGCATCTGGGTTCTGCCATAGTCCGTTGGAACTAGGGGTGTGTCGAAATCGCAAACCAACAACATGGCGCTTGTGAGAGTTACGAAATCAACACTAGCGAACGAAACAACCTCCGGATTCATAGAACAAACTTGCAATCGCGTGCTCGGGCGTAGTCACCTAGGGCATAGGGTTGGAGAAAGCCAATGGCGCTGTGGAAGTTCGTGATTAGTGTTTATTGCGCGCTGTTTCTTGTCGCTTGCGCTCCGAAAACCCGCACGTATGAAAAGACTGTATCTGCTGCGCTACCGGCAAATTCCAGCACTGCTCTGGGTCAGGCGGCCAATCGCCTTGGGGATCCTAAAGACGGTCGGTCAGGCATCAAGCTGATCAGTGATGGAGAAGAAGCGCTCGTATCTCGGCTGTTGTTGGCCACTGCGGCCGAGCGAACGATAGACGCGCAATACTATCTTCTGCACGACGACCCAACCGGTCACCTGTTCGCTGCCAGCCTATTGCAAGCGGCGGATCGGGGTGTTCGTGTCAGGCTGTTGTTGGATGATATGGATACGTCGGGCTACGACGCGATGACCGCTGCGTTGGACAATCACAAAAACATTGAAATAAGGCTATTCAACCCGTTCTGGCGAGATCAGAGCCTTTTGATCGCGGGTCTGACTGATTTCAAACGCATCAATCGCAGAATGCACAACAAGTCCATGACAGCAGACAACGTGTTCACGATTGTGGGTGGGAGAAACATCGGTGCCGAGTATTTTTTGGCGCGGGAAGAAATGAACTATGCCGATCTGGATGTGCTGGCCGCAGGCCCAGTTGTACGCGAAGTGTCACGTAGCTTTGACGCTTACTGGAACAGCGAATTCGCTGTTCCGGCTCGCGTGGTTGTCGGAGAACCCGAAGAATTTGACCTGAGCGATGCACGCAGCAGGTTGAATGAACTCGTCGAGGAAGCGAAGCAAACGCAGTACGGCGCAGCGCTCAGAAAGTCGGCAAAAGAGAACTTCGCGGATGGTGCCCTGTTACTGGATTGGCTGCCAGCGAAACTTTATGCTGATCCGCCTTCAAAGGCCGCGGGCCTAGAGAACTCAGGTCCCGTTCTTGCATCTCAATTGCTTCCGTACTTTGAGAATGCCAGCAGTGAAGTGAACATCGTGTCCGCCTACTTCGTGCCGCGCAACAACGGTGTGAAATGGCTGACCGAACTCGAGAACCGCGGGGTCGACGTAAAGGTTGTAACCAACTCACTTGCATCTAACGACGTCGCACCCGTTTACGCACACTACGCCAAGAAACGCCGAGCACTGCTACGCGGTGGAGTAGAACTCTACGAGCTGCGACCCGACGCTTATCAAGTCCAGCGCCGCGGTATTAACTGGGCTCAATCCAGGTCAGGCCTGCACTCCAAGGCATTTGCAATTGATGACCAGTACTTGTTCGTGGGTTCATTCAACTGGGATCCGCGATCTGTCAACATCAACACCGAGATGGGAATTCTGATTGACTCTCCAGCGTTGACTGCGCAGACGATGGGAGCCTTGGACGACGCACTACCCGCATACACATATAACGTGACGCTCGAGCAAGCTGGCCAGCTTAAATGGACGACAAGAGCCAATGATGGCACCATTCTTGAGTTCCAATTCGAGCCGACAGGATCGGCCTGGGATCACATAGTTGCCGGGCTATTAAGTATTTTACCAATTGGGTCCCAGCTTTAGGTTTCTGCAAACTACTTGATCGCTTGGCCGTCACCGGCGCCTGCGAAGATGGCAGCAAAAAAGAAATAGGACATCAGTCGCAGATATTTCCCAATATCCAGTTCTTAACACAGACTAGATATTCATTTTATCAACTGCTGGCGGGAAAATGCCTGCTACCAAAGTCAATGGCCATGTTCATCATTCCAGGGAAGCTGAACGACAACGGGCAAGTCCCGTTTTCCGGTTACTCTAACAGTTACGTTCAGCTTGCCGTGCCTTAGTGGATTTTTGCGCTTTGTGTTTCATTTCTAGCGATCATCTAATTTCGTAAGATGCCGAAGGTAGATTGTTTTGAATAACTATAGCTGACTATTGTGCATCTTCAGTGAGAAAGAACAACTCAATGGGCTGCGCAAGGCCACGTATTTCGTGATCCCCACAGCTAACGAACATGTTCGGAGCAGCACTTGCAACGGCTGACGTCGCCAACACTCTCCGACCAGTTGATTTTGTTAAACCTTCAATTCGGCTTGCAACGTTCACCGCCCCGCCCAGAACTGTGAAATCAAGCCTGCCGGGGCTGCCGATATTACCATAGCTGACCTGCCCGACGTTAATTCCAATACCAACATCCAAAGGCGGTTTTTGAAACCCGTCTCGTCTGGTGTTGAGATCGTTCAAACCACTCAGCACACTCTGCGCTGCAAGAGCCGCCATTCTGCAGCGGTCGGCATGGTCTTTTTGAGCTTCAATAGTAAAGATCGACAGAATGCCATCGCCCATGAACTTGAGGACGTCTCCACCGTTGTCCTCTACGGCTTTAACCACCAGATCAAAATAGTCGCTAAGCGTGTCGAAAATATCTTCTTCCGGAGAGGTCTCGGAAAGTGCAGTAAAGCCTCGCAGATCAGAGAACATCACCACGGCATCCAAAGTTGTTCGCTCTCCGCGCTTTATATTGCCGCTCCAGACGGCCTCGGAAGGTCCATCTCCTAAATAAGTTCGAAGCAGACCTTTAGACGATTTTCGCATCGTGACAGGTTCCAAGGCGGAAGAAAGGGCCGGTAAGGCCGCTTCAATCAGCCTAAGATGTTCGGGCGAGAAACCATCCTTTGCCTGAGTAACAAACGTACATCCATGCAGCGATCCATCGCCGTAATAGAGCAAAGTAGCATAGTAGTCTGTGCCGCCCTGCTCTGCAAATTCAAGATAGGATGAATGCTCTGTTTCCAAGTCCAGTCGCCGAAGACTTTTGTGAAGTGGCTTTCTGTTCGCAAGAATATACTCGAATGAACTCCCGACATAACCATCTGTCAACATCGTCTCATGCGTGACGTCGTAGCTGTCGGTGCCTTCAGGCGTCCAAACTACCCCCCAGGCAATAAGCAATGGGTTGGCAAAGCGCTGGCCAATGTTTGCCCGCCATAGCGGCACTCCGGCTTCGATCAAGGAGGAACAAAACTGTGACACCACCTTTACAGGATCACCGGAGCGACGACCTTCTGTAATCATCCATTCGGTCAGTCGAGTGACTTCTTCCATGGACCCAATTTATTCGCTTGGAAACGATGAGCAAAGACAATTGGATTGGCAATGTCGGTTGCTGTTGTTGAGCAGCCTGATCAGACCTGTCCAAATTGATGCTCGGGCATCAACGGAATGTATTCCATCGGGAAGATGGTTTGTAAATTTAGATCCCGCGCGGTTCCAAACAGACCTATTTGAAGATTGCAGCCCTCTCTTGGGAAACCTTCAATAGAAACCAATCTCGCTGACATCTACGCGGGCCTCGTGATCTCTCCCGTAGGCTACAACTCCAACTGAGGTGATTTCGTCAGCAACGGGAATAGCGCGCAACATGGCACCTGAAGCCTTGAAGCCTTGAAGCCTGAGAGAGGTAACCAGACTTCGGTCCAGTTGTCAGAAGTTGCGAACGTGGCCTGATAGTATTGCCATGGAAGCACCGTGCCACGTGTCCTGAGGTGGACGAAGTATTGCTCGCCATTCCCCCGTACCAACAGCCTGACGCCCGATACACCCTCATCTGGTCGATCAGACAACTTGCGTCGGAACTGGATAAAGCCGCCGTTGTTTTTTGTGCTGACGGTTCCGGTCAACCGGGCGAACGCAACATCACGTTCCGAACGAAACTGCGCCTGTCCTGAAGAAACTCCTCCCATGACGGTGTCGGCAACGTAGTCCCAACGCGTCTCCGGAGACCTGGAGAAGTCTTCTGCAAGATTTTCATCAGCCTGTGCCATTGTGCATCCGATGATTACAAGACTTGAAACAAGCCCAGCAAAGTTGGCACGTATATTGTTCCTGCTCAGTTCAGTATCGCAATGGAAAGGTTCAACGCAGCGGCAAATGCAACCCACGCAAAGTACGCAAGGAAGCCCAGTACGGAGATCCGATCTGAGTTCCTAACCTGAGCAATGAACATGACGATGACAGCCAGCAACGCGGCAATTACCACAAACGCAAACCACGGTAGTTGCAGTATGAAAAAGATTGGGGACCACGAAAAGTTTAGACCCATCTGTGCCCACCACAGCTTCATGGCAGTCGAGCTTCGGTCTGTTTCGAACTGGCGCCAACCCGCCATGGCGATCAACACATAAAGCACCGTCCAGACCGGGCCAAATATCCAATTTGGTGGATTGAAAGCAGGTTTAGAAAGCTGCGCATACCAATCGCCAGGCGCGGTCAATATCCCGATCAGGATGCCGCCTCCCAACACGAGCGCAAGAAATGCTATGCGGACCATCCAATTCGACATTGTGGGATAGCTTTCAGCAGCCCTTGGTCGTCACGTTGACAAGCGCTTCGGAAGAGAAGGTCGCAGTACTGGTCTCATCCGCGTCGGTATATGACACCGTGGCGCCTTCGATCTCCGACTCCGTTACGGTGATTTCGCGTTGCCCGATCGTGTCGTCCACATCGATGGTAAAGGCTAATTTGTCCCCGGCTGCGAGGGAAACGATCTCAAGTTCAATTGTATTCTGCCCGTCCACGACCGAAGGAAATTGACGCAGTGCATCCGCACCCTCAACGAATTCGAGCGGTTGGAATACCTCTACACCCGCGCCTTTTTCGGTAACGTCGAAAATCAGACGTCCAGCAGATTGCGACAAGTCAATTTTAACGGTCGAGGTTTCTACTTCGCACGTTCCTACATTTGTCAGAACAAAACGGTCTTTGGGTGCGCCTTCTATGAAGCGAATTTGAACTCCGGCTTGAAGCGAAGTGGCTGCAAATAGTCCAAGGGTCGCCGCAAGAATGCTGGTCGGGAGCATATTTATCTCCTTGCTAAAGGGTTCTTGGTAGATACGCTTTGGCGGGTTTTTTGGATCAGACTTATGCCCTTTGACTATGGTGGTTTAGCTGACAGGCCCTTTCGAAGTTCCATGCACCGCTGTCAGAACGACGAAGTCAAAACATACCATTGTCATTCTCGCTGTTTGCTGGAACTTCCTGAAGAACGTCCCAGTGTTCGACAACCTTGCCATCAGCATCCAGGCGAAAAACATCGATCCCTGCGTACTCGAGACCATCGGGCCAGATTTGATGGCAATGCAGAATAACGTGATCGCCTTCAGCAAACGCACGTTTGATGTCCACACGCTTTCCCGGGTATTCGGCGGCCATGCGCTCGAAATATTCGATAAAAGCATGCTTGCCGTCGCCAACATGCGGGTTGTGCTGCGTATAGGTTTCCCCAACAAAGATATCTATGGCCTCGGCAGGTCGACGCTCGTTGAACATCATTTCGTAGAAAGCGATGACGTTTTTCTTGTTTGTTTCGAGGTCCGGCATGCTGATCTCCAAATCGACGTTTGTACCACCCAAAAATGTTGGCCTACGCAATTCCGGGGAGCAACCCGGCAAGAATCTCAATTACTAATCGACAAGAAGTTGCGAGCTTGATTTTGTGCTCCGACTATTTCGAGAGTTGGCCAATTACTCGGTGTCATCGAAGTCAATATGAATATGATTCCCATCAGGATCGGCCACGTGGATTTGGACCATCCGAGTCCCAGGGACTTCAGTTTTGCGATACTGGATCTGACTCGAGATCAGTTTTTCTTCGAATGCGCTCAACCCCGTGGCTGAGAGCGCAAAATGCTCGAGCTTGAGCCTCACTTCGGAGCCAACGTTAGGTGTTCCTTCGTGACCCACAAGATGAACCACGGCGTCATCACCCGCATACAACCATGCTCCGGGAAAAGGAAAATCGGGGCGGGCCCCGGGTTTCAAACCCAGGACATTTTCATACCAAGTAACCATCTCAGGCAACCTAGTCGTCACGACATTCACATGATCCAGCCGTTCAATTCTCATTAAAAACCCTCAAGCACAAGCTTACCATTGGCTCTTCCGCTTTCGAGGATAGCATGCGCTTTCATTAAGTTTGTAGCATTGATCCTACCAAGTGTATCGGTTGCTGTGGATCTGATCTTTCCATTGTCTATCAAACCGCCGACCTGATTCAGGATTTCGCTTTGACGATTCATATCTCCAGTCCCAAAAGGCGACCGAGTGCCTTATGAGTTCTTCTGAGCTGAAGCAGAGTACATCTGTACGGACCGCCGAGAAGCGGCTCAGAAGAAAAGCGCAAGCCCGGTCATTGACACAACCAAGAAAAGTAGGGCCATGATTCCGCCCGAGCGAACAAAACCGACCACCCGATAACCCGCTGGCCCCATGATCAACGCGTTCACCTTGTGTGTTGGGATTAAAAATGAGTTGGACGTCGAAATTGCCACAGTGCGAGCAAATACATCCGTGTTGACGCGACGGGTTGCAGCCAAAGCTCAGGTTCAACCACATAGAGTGGCAGAACTGACCCGAACTCAGACGCTTGCGCTGCTGCTGGATGATCATTTACCCGTAAATCCCGTTTGAATTAAACGACTTGCACGATACCTCTGTTTTCATGCGTTGTAGGTATGGTCAAAAAAATGAATCTTTGTTCCAGTCTTCTCCGCATTTCGCTGTTGATGTCGCTTTTTGCACAGAAGCCATTAGCTTTCGGCACTTGAATGTTGGAGGTTTCCTCGAACCCACCGATAAGCGCCCGGAAAGGAGTAACCGAGGGGTTGTTCTTAGAATGCGCGACGGATTCCGCAACGGCCCATGTCAACGTCCAGACACCGATACCAGCACCGAACATTATTAAGAACCAGCAGAAGTCGAAAACTCAGGCTTTTCGCCTTGTACAATCAGGTTCAGGCGTCCGGCTGCTGGCCAGTTGGCCGAACCGATGCAGACAAAACAAATCTGGTGACAACCCAAGTGTACCACGCGACAAACTGAGCTAGGAACGCTGCATTCCAGCCGCCGAGAATCCTGCCGGCTTAGGTTGGCCACATGATGCACCAGATAACCAACAGACTGATGATGATTATATTGATGACCGTCACGTTTACTCTGAACCCCGAATAAAACCGTTGTCAGCGGTCTTAATCGGAAGTTCCGAAAGAGGTGGCTTTATCGCCAAAGTCAACTTCTCCCTATTTTTGGTTTTAGAGCAGATAGATTTGCTTGTTCTGACTCGATTACCCATTCCCCCAAGAAACCAATGAGACAACGATGCAGATAATCTGCGTCGCCAATCTCATCGGGTCCGGGGAGTTAAAATTTGCTGGAGTTCTCAGCTTTCCAGAGCCAGCTTATGCACGTGAATTTCATTAATCGGGTGGCTTTCCGCGCCTATCACGCCGGGACGAGAGTGGCGGTACAGAGATCGCCAATAAGGTTGGATTATCGTGCCGTCATCCCGCATAAACTGTTCGATCTTTTCCATGCGGACCCGGCGCGTATCTGCATCGGCGATTGCTGAGGCCTCTTCCAGCATCGTGTCAAACTCGGCGCTAGCCAGACCGGTTTCATTCCAAGCCACACCCGACTTGTATGCCAAGGTCAGCACCTGAACACCTAACGGTCGATGTCCCCAATCTGTTGAGCTGAATGGGTATTTATTCCAATCGTTCCAAAATGTGTTACCCGGCAATACCGTGCGCGTTACATTGAGCCCAGCATCGCGCAGTTGTGCCGCTAATGCGTCGGTTGTGTTTCGGCGCCAGTCATCGTCAATCGAGAAAATTTCGTGCTCGTAGTCGAGCATTCCAGCTTCTTCCAACAATGCGCGTGCGCTTTCGACATCCTTTTCCGGCGCTCCAATGTCCGCGTATTCCGGATGAATAGGGCAAACGTGATGGTTTTCGCCCAGCGTCCCACGATTGGCGTATCCCAATTCCAGCAAAATGGCATTGTCGCAAGCCATCGCAAGAGCGCGGCGAACACGCGCGTCCGCATAAGGCTTTATGCCATCCACTTCGGCATCGCGGTTTGTTCGCAATACCATGGTATTGGCTGAAACGGACTCGCTCTGATTCCAACCGATGCTTTCGTAAATGTCGACAAATTCACCGACCGTTTCATAGGTCATATCGATTTCTTCTGCTTCTGCAGCTGCCAAATGTGCTGCGCCATCCGTGCCGTAGTCGATAAACTCGATCCGATCCAAATAAGCGCCTTCGCCCCACCAATCGTGATCTGTGTTCTTCTCTAGTACGACCTTTTCACCAACCAGATACTCGACCAGTTTGTATGGTCCTGTACCGACCGGGTCATTCGCTGGATCGCCGGACCAACCATCGGGCACGATTGCTGCCGGGTATTCTGTGACTGCGGGGATAATAGTGATGTCAGGTCGCGTCAGCTTCAGCTTCAGTGTCAGATCGTCGACTACTTCCAATGCGCCTGCGGCCGGGCCATCTCCAGCTTCGTTCTGTAAGGATCCCATGCGCGCGGCCATAGAGTTACCTTCCCAACTGCCGTCACACCATCGACCAAAGTTGTAAGCAACATCCATGGCCGTCAGCGTTCCACGCCCGTCATTCCAGTTCACTCCGGGCCGCACACGCAGAACATACTCCGTGGCGTCGTCGTTCACTTCCCAGCTTTCAAGCAAGCGAGGTTCGAACGTACCGTCCGCGTTGTACTGAACAAGATATTCTAAGAATCCTCGGACCACATTTCCAAGCTGAGGCCAATTGTAAAGCGGTGGATCAAGCTGCGCACGCACAACCTGCTGAATACGAATTGTGCCGCCTGGCTGGATATTCGACGACGCTTGTGCTTGCTGCGGTACACCAATCATCGAATAAGCAGCCGATGCAGACAGCCCAAGTGCCGTCGCACGCGTCAGGAACTCACGGCGGCTTAGCGTTCCGTCGGCCACTTCACCGATATGCATGGCGATCGCTGGATGGACTGTCTGGTTACGACATTGCTTGGTCATCATTGGCTCCCGTGTACACTCTTGGGGCGCCTTACACGCCCATTGATACAGTTTTTGGTATATATTTTCGCTGTTTTGCAGTAGCTGAGTAATTATGGATGACATTAACAAAGTTAATACCAGTCTAAGTCGCAACCTAGTCGCGCTATATGCATTCGAAATGGTCGCGAGACATGGGAATTTTACGAGTGCGGGAGAAGCACTCGGGCTAACGCAGTCATCGATCTCGCAGCGAATAAAAGGTCTCGAGGTTGATCTAGGAGTCGTCCTCTTCAAAAGAGAACACCGTGGTGTTTCACTCACATACGAGGGCCTGAGGCTTTTGAATGTGGTAAGACCCGCGATGGCGCAGATGAACTATGCAGTAAGTTCTTTGCTTGAACGCAAAACTAAACCCAGGGTTCGAATTTCTGCCGATTTTGCGTTCTCAACGTTCTGGTTGTTACCGCGTTTGGGATACCTTCGAGAGGAAATCGGGGAAGAAATCGAAATTCAGATTTTGGCCTCGACTGTTCCACCCGATCTAGATGACACCGATTGCGATATACAAATCCATGTGGCACCAAAGGACCAAATAAAACCCGATGAAATACTACTTCTGGAAGAGGTCGTAGCAGCCGTTTGCAGCCCACATCTATTAGAAAAAATTAGGCCAATCCAATCATCTTCGGATTTACTGGAAATTCAACTGTTGAGTCTATCAAAACCCGCAACCGCTGCTTGGCAAACCTGGCAAGGGTGGTTTGATAGTTTGGGTATAGCGGGCGAGAGAAAAAAAAATTACATCAGTTTTAATAACTATGACATGGTCACCCAGGCCGCATTGTCTGGCGATGGCGTGGCGTTGGGCTGGATTGGATTAATCGATGATCTGCTCGACAAAGGTTCTTTGGTGACCGTTACGGACGATTTGGTCTCCAGCGACGCTGGATACGTGATGTCGCTAACTCATGCCAACTCGGGCCGAGGTCCCAAACTCGTTTTTGACTGGATAGCGGATCAAGTTCTTACAACATCTTCGGGGTAACAGGTTGTCGGGTTGTTCGCTCAACGATTACGCGAAGCCAAATGAATTTGAGGAACGGTCGCAATCTAACGACGCCATAAAGCGCCTTTGAAGGCTTGCTACTTTTTCGCCTTTTGGAGTTTCAAAGCTCAGTGGAGATTGTTCGCTTCGGGGCTGTGAGCAGCTAGACCAGCAAACCGCAGAGAACGGTAACCCTGAGCCCAGACCTCCTACGCAAATTCAACGGAGCGCTGCACTTGTATTCGGCATTGGCAGCCCAAAGCGGTCGATGGTTTCAAATCGCCAAAGCAGAATTCAGGCGGGTCGGAGCCTTCGTGGCCATATCTTTTAGCTTCAACATGGTTTTCGCGATGGAACAGCAAGCGTTCAAGGGGGCACGAATGTAGACCTTGCGGGTCGTTGCCTCTAACGTAACTTTCGCGGGGGGCAGACAGTGAAGCGGAAACTTGCAGCGATTTTGGCAGCCGATGTTGTTGGCTTCTCACGCCTCATGGGGCGTGATGAAGAAAACACGATTCTGCGACTAAACCTTTTGCTTTCTGAATTGGTTCAACCCCAAATTCGCGAGTCCAGAGGGCGAATTGTCAAGTTGATGGGCGATGGTTTGTTGGCCGAATTCACCAGTGTGGTCGACGCGGCAGAGTGCGCTATTGCCATTCAACGAGCAATGCAGGACCGAGAACCTGACGTGCCCCGCGTGCAACGCATTCAATTGCGGATCGGCATTCATCTGGGAGATGTGATTTCTGAAGGTTCAGATGTTTTTGGCGAAGGTGTCAACGTAGCCGCAAGATTGGAAGCAATCGCAGAACCCGGAAGCGTCTGCATTTCTGAGGATGTATACCGTCAGATCAAAGGAAAGGTCTCCGGCAGCTTCAAGGATCTGGGTGAACAAGATCTAAAAAACATCGAGCATAAGATTGGTGCCTACAGCATCGATCTCGACCCGGCGCGCCTGTCACCCGAGTTCTACGAAGTTCTAACGGGTGAGCAGTTGGAGTTGCCGGACCAACCGTCAATCGCTGTCCTGCCATTTCAAAACATGTCAGGCGACCCAGAGCAGGAATACTTCGCGGACGGAATTACAGAAGACATCATGACCGCGCTGTCGCATATAAATGGCCTCATCGTGATGGCCCGCAATTCGACGTTTGCCTACAAAGGAAGGTCTGTCGATGTAAGACAGGTCGGACGGGAGTTAGGTGTTCGTTTCGTCCTTGAAGGGAGTGTTCGAAAGGCGGGGCAGCGGGTTCGCATCACCGGGCAGCTTATTGAGTGTCAAACCGGGTCGCATTTGTGGGCCGACCGGTATGACCGTCAGATTGAAGACATTTTTTCCGTTCAAGATGAAATCACACGCGAAATTTCCATCTCTTTGGCGGTCAACCTTACACACGGACAAGAGCTCAGGCTTTGGGCTGATCAAGCGCCTAACTTTGAGGCGTGGGACTTGATGATGCGTGGCATCAGTGAACAATATAAATTTACAAAAGAAGGGAATCTCTCCGCGATTCAGCTCTACCGGAAAGCGGTTGAACTTGACCCCGAGAACTCGTCATTCAGAACGGGCCTCGGCTGGGCGTTGCAAGCCGGTGCCCGCCTTGGGTTTCATCAAGATCCGAAGGCGTCAACTGACGAGGCCCAATCTATCTGCGACGCATTGTTGGCGATGAAAAATGTCCCGGCTGATGTCTACGCACTGCAAGGGTATATTTTCACCAACCAATCTCGTTTTGATGAAGCCAAAGCCTTTTGCAATGAAGCTATCGAACGGCAACCCAGTGTCTCGCTTTCTCATGCCATGCTGGCAATTGCGTACAATAGTTGCGGTGAACTTGAGGAAAGCCTGAATAGCATGCGAAAGGCCATTCGGCTGTCGCCCTACAGCCCGGACTGGTATTTCAGCCATTTGGGGGATGCCTATCGTGGGTTAGGTCAGCTGGAGCAAGCAAGAACAGTTTACCGGCACTTGGAAACCCGCTTGCCTGGCACCTTGTTGTGCCAAATCCGTTTGGCAGCGATCCACGCTGATCTTGATGACACCGAAAATGCTACGAAAGCAGTAGACGCAGTTCTTTCAATCGAACCTCAATTTTCGGTGCAAACCTATACCGGGCACATGGTCTACAAAACTGAAGCCCTGCGCAAATTCTGGGCGGATGCTATGCTAAAGGCCGGTCTACCAGAGTAGCGCCGCAGTATTATATTGGGTTGTAGAAATCGAAGATCGCTTTGGTTGCCACGAAATTGCGTAGCGCCTTGAAACGTAATTCGAAAATTCGGATCAGGCGCAGTATCGACTAAGATAGCTTTCAGCCCAAACCGGACATGCCTAACCTGAAGGCAGGGCGAAAAGCAGAAGCTCACTACATCTGCATCACTTAGCGAGACTAAAGTAAAAAGCTGACTTTTTGCTGCGATTAGGAGAGTTATCAAGCGTGGCGATATCCCGCTAGCACCAACGAATATGCACATCTCTCAGCCGTGACTCAGCTTCACATCCTGACTGCTCTAATCCTAAGAGCCGAAGGTGCGGGGTATCACAATCAAGAGGGGGCTGCAGACGGGAATCTGTTTCGCGGGTTATCTTGGTTTCAACGGGTATTGCAATGGCTATTTGGTATTTCTGCAGGCTGCAGCCCTAACGCGCGAGAATGTCGCCAGTATCACAAAACCTGCGGACGCTTCTTTCTAGAAATCTCCGATTATCTGAGCTTCGCAGTTCACGAGTTTCCGTTGTCCAGTTTTGAAGCGTAATAGAAGGCAATCGCCTGCGCGCGGTTCTTGATCGACAGCTTGTCGTAAATGTTCGACAGATGGAACTTTACCGTGTTGGTCGAAATCTGCAGCTCTTTCGACAATTCCTTGTTAGACATGCCCTGCGCCAGCGCTTCAAGGATAGCGAGTTCCTTGCGCGACAAAGTCTGCAACGGGTTTTGATGCATTTTGCGCACGTCGATATAGGGAAATACCATTTTGCCCTTAGCGACATCGACACAGGTTTCCAGCAAGCCTTCGACCTCGCCCGAACGCGGCGCGAACCCTGCGGCCCCGGCCTGCATAGCCTGACGCGGTACGTCCCCAGCCTCGTCCCCATAGACCACAAAGCGTGGCGCGTTGGTCTGTTCGCGCAGAACCTCAATCAGTTTTGCCGCGCCCAAAGCAGGAAGTTCCCAGGACACGATCCCCACCTGAACCGGCACCCGCATGACTGTGCCCAGAAATCCCTCGGCGGTCGCTGAAGTGGCCACCAGAGAGAATCGCGGGTCGCGCTCGAAGATCTCGGACATGGCCGACAGCACCAAAGGGTTGTTGTTGGCCAGCATGACATCAATGGGGCGTTGAGATGAGTCGGACATTGTTTTCCCGTCTGATTTTAACTAAACCTACCCATTTTGGTGGGGATGCTTTCAGTATACATTGGCATATTTACCAAAATGGGTAGGTTATTACCCACCTAACAAGATATGCTAAAGCTGTAGTAAGTTACGTTGCGCCCCGGCGCAAGTTTCAGTTTTCCTCTGGGTCAAGGCGATCGGCGGTATCGAACACACCCGACGCACAGGAGGAGCACATGACGTTTCAGATCTATCCAACGCTCGACATCCCCGAGACGCTGGCCGCTGGCCCAGGACCGGGAAACACCGACGCACGTGTTTTGCAGGCGTTTGCCAGCGCCGGCGTTGCCGACCACATGCAGAGCGACGTGCTGCGTGGCATGATCGAATGCAAGCACATGCTGCGTCTGATCTGGGGCACCGCCAACACCCATACCTTCGCGGTTGCTGGCACCGGATGGAGTGGGCTGGACACCATGTTCTCGGCGGTGATGCCGGGTGACAAGGTTGTGGCCTTCACCAATGGCACCTTCTCAGGCATCGATGCGATGACTCTGCGGATCAAGGCTGCAACACCGGAAGAGCACGCGACCAACCCTCTGGACCCACAAGCCGCGAGTGTCGCCGTTATTGAAATTCCCCACGGCCAGCCCGTCACAGGCGAGATGGTCGAAGAGGTGTTGGCCACGCACAAACCGAAGTGGGCCTTCATGGCGCATTGGGAAACCGGGTCGGGTCGGGTCAACGACCTGCGTGGCTTCTCGGATGCCTGTAAACGCCACGATGTGATGGGTTTGATCGATGCCGTATCGTCGTTGGGTATCGCGGATTTCCGCATCGATGACTATCCGGGTGTCGCGGGATGGGCCTCGTGCCCGCAAAAAGGGCTGTGCTGCCTACCGCTGACCTATGCGCCGGTCAGCTTCACCGACGCCTATATCGACGCGCTGAAGACCTCCGGCGCCTATACATACGTCCACAACCCGATTTTCGAAGCACGCCACTGGGGCATCGTTGATGGGCAAGACGTGGAAAAGGGCACCTATCACCGTACCCATTCGGGCTATGCGGTCGCCGCCTTCCATGAATCGCTACGCCTGACTCTGCAGGAGGGATTGGCCAAACGTGCGCATTCCTATCGCACGCATGAGGCCGTCCTGCGCGACGCCGTGACCGCGATGGGTTGCCAGGTCACATCGGACATGCCCAGCCTTGTGGTGCTGAACCTGCCCGCAGAGCTGGCGGGTCGTGAGATGGAGTTGGTACAGAACTGCCGCGCCCGTGGCTTTGGCATCTGGCCCACGCTCAGCGCCCCGGTTCAAGTCCGTATCGGCATCCTGAACCAGCTAACCCACCAATCGGTCAGTCGCATCGTCAGGCTGTTCGCCCAGGCCATCCGCGAGATGGGCGGCTCGGTTGATTTCGAAGCCATCGAAGCACTTTTGGAAAGTCGCTACGGCACATCTATCGCTGCATAACGGGAGGGAATGCAGATGGATATCCATGAATATCAGGCGAAAGAACTTCTTTCGAATTTCGGCGTCGAGGTCCCTTCGGGGGCTTTGGCCTACAGCCCCGAGCAAGCGGCATATCGCGCGCGTGAGTTGGGTGGTGACAAGTGGGTCATTAAGGCGCAAGTCCATGCCGGCGGGCGTGGAAAGGCCGGTGGTGTAAAGCTGTGCAACTCGGAAAGCGAAATATACGAGGCTTGTGACGAGATGTTTGGCCGCAAGCTGGTGACGCACCAGACCGGCCCCGAGGGCAAAGGCATCTACCGCGTCTATGTGGAGGCCGCCGTACCGATTGATCGCGAGATTTATCTGGGCTTTGTGCTGGATCGGTCCAGTCAGCGGGTGATGATCGTGGCCTCTTCGGAAGGTGGGATGGAGATCGAAGAAATCTCATCTGAGCGCCCCGACAGTATCGTCCGCTCAATCGTTGAACCTGCCGTTGGACTGCAGGAGTTTCAGGCCCGCGAAATAGCGTTTAATCTGGGGCTGGAACCTCGCCTAATTCAACACATGGTCCGTACCCTGCAGGGTTGTTATGCTGCGTTCAGCGAGCTGGACGCGACTATGGTCGAGATCAACCCGCTGGTCATCACTGGTGACGACCGAGTGCTGGCATTGGACGCGAAGATGAGCTTTGACGACAATGCCCTGTTTCGCCATCCGCAGGTTGCTGAATTGCGCGACAAAAGTCAGGAAGACCCGCGCGAAAGCCGCGCGGCGGATCGCGGACTGTCTTATGTCGGACTGGACGGCAATATCGGCTGTATCGTGAACGGTGCCGGTTTGGCCATGGCCACGATGGACACCGTCAAGCTGGCTGGGGGTGAACCTGCGAACTTTCTGGACATCGGTGGCGGTGCCTCGCCCGAGCGGGTGGCCAAGGCGTTCCGACTGGTACTATCCGATGACAACGTTCAGGCGGTGCTGGTTAATATCTTCGCAGGCATCAACCGCTGTGACTGGGTGGCCGAGGGCGTAGTACAGGCGCTGCGCGAGTTGGAAATCGACCTGCCGGTCATCGTGCGTCTGGCGGGCACCAATGTCGAGGAAGGTCAGAAAATCCTGGCCAAATCGGGCCTGCCAATCATCCGCGCGACAACCCTTATGGAAGCCGCTGAACGCGCTGTGGGTGCATGGCGCAACGATCTGTCCCAAAACACCAAGATGAGGGCTGTGTAATGAGCATTCTTCTGGACCGCGACACCCGCGTTATCGTTCAGGGCATCACCGGACGCATGGCGCGCCTGCATACCAAGGATATGGTGCAATATGGCACCAACGTCGTTGGCGGCGTTGTTCCCGGCAAAGGCGGAGAGGCCGTCGAAGGCGTACCCGTATTCGACACCGTCAAACAGGCGGTTGAGGTCACTGGCGCCGAGGCTAGCCTTGTCTTCGTGCCCCCTCCGTTCGCGGCGGATTCGATCATGGAGGCCGCAGATGCCGGTATTCGCTATTGCGTCTGCATCACCGACGGTATCCCCGCGCAGGACATGATCCGCGTAAAACGCTACATGTACCGCTATCCTAAGGACAAGCGCATGGTGCTGACCGGTCCGAACTGTGCCGGTACCATCAGCCCCGGCAAGGCGCTGCTGGGCATCATGCCGGGACATATCTACCTGCCGGGCACTGTGGGGATCATCGGACGCTCGGGCACGCTGGGTTATGAGGCTGCGGCGCAGTTGAAAGAGCGCGGCATCGGTGTCTCAACCAGCGTCGGCATTGGCGGCGATCCAATCAACGGCTCGTCCTTCCGCGATATCCTTGAGCGGTTCGAACGGGACGAAGACACCGAGGTCATAGCTATGATCGGCGAGATCGGTGGCCCTCAGGAAGCCGAGGCTGCAGAATATATCCGTGACCACGTCACCAAGCCTGTTGTGGCCTATGTCGCGGGTCTGACCGCGCCCAAGGGCCGGACCATGGGCCATGCTGGGGCGATCATCTCGGCCTTTGGCGAAAGCGCCAGCGAGAAGGTGGAAATCCTGTCAGCGGCTGGTGTAACGGTTGCTGAAAACCCCGCGGTGATCGGCGAGACTATCGCCCGTGTCATGGGAAAGGCCGCGTGATGGTCAAACCTTCGGTCCTTGTCACCCGTCGCTGGCCTGCCGCCGTCGAGGCGCAACTGGCCGAAAACTACAACGCCGTGCTGAATACCGGGGACATTCCGATGTCTCCGGCGGAACTCCGCGACGCGTTGAAGACATACGACGCGGTTCTGCCCACCGTCACCGACACGCTTAGCGCCGAGGCGCTGGACGTGGCCGCAGCTCAGACCAAGATTTTGGCCAATTACGGCGTCGGGTACAGTCATATCTGTGAACCGGCGGCCCGTGATCTGGGTATGACGGTCACCAACACGCCCGATGTTCTGTCTGAATGCACCGCCGATCTGGCCATGACCCTGCTTCTGATGGTCGCCCGTCGCGCCGGTGAGGGCGAGCGCGAGCTGCGCGCAGGCGGCTGGACCGGCTGGCGTCCGACCCATTTGGTCGGCACCAAGGTCAGCGGCAAGACGCTGGGCATCATCGGCTTTGGCCGCATCGGTCAGGAAATGGCCCGTCGCGCCCATCACGGGTTTGGCATGAAAATTCTTGTCCAGAACCGCAGCGCCGTGTCGCCCGACGTGCTGAAGCAGTTCGATGCGACCCAAGTCGAAACGGTGGATGATCTGCTGCCGCATTGCGACTTTGTCTCGCTGCATTGCCCCGGCGGGGCTGCGAACCGGCACCTGATCAACGGACGCAGGCTGGACCTGATGAAGCCCGACGCCTTCCTGATCAACACCGCGCGCGGCGAGGTGGTGGACGAGCGCGCTTTGGTACAGTCGCTGATGTTCGACACGATCGGCGGCGCCGCGCTGGATGTGTTCGACGGCGAGCCACGCATCAGCCCCGACCTGCTGCAATGCGACAACCTCGTGATGCTGCCGCATCTGGGCAGCGCAACAAAAGAATCGCGCGAAGCCATGGGCTTTCGCGTGCTGGACAATCTGGGCGACTTCTTCGCTGGTCGCCCACCCCGTGACCGCGTGATCTGACGCACCCTTCTTCAAAGGAGCAAAACCCATGAGCTTTTATGCCATCGAACAGGCCCCCGCGCGCCTGAACCGCAGCGAACTCGCCGTGCCGGGCAGCCAGCCCGGCATGTTCGAAAAAGCCGCGAAATCGGATGTGGACGTGATCTTCCTAGATCTCGAAGACGCGGTAGCCCCGGATGAAAAAGAGCAGGCCCGCAAGAACATCATTCAAGCCCTGAACGATATCGACTGGGGCAGCAAGACAATGTCGGTGCGCATCAACGGGCTGGATACGCATTACATGTATCGCGACGTTGTGGATGTAGTCGAACAAGCCGGTGAGCGGCTGGACCTGATCATGATCCCCAAGGTCGGCACAGCAGCAGATGTCTATGCCGTCGATATGATGGTCACGCAGATCGAAGACGCGATGGGTTACAAGAAACGCATCGGGTTCGAGCATATCATCGAGACCGCTCTGGGCATGCAGAATGTCAGCGAAATCGCGGCGGCCTCGAACCGCAATGAGAGCCTGCACTTCGGTGTGGCGGACTATGCAGCCTCGACCCGCGCGCGAACCACGATCATTGGTGGCGTGAACCCCGACTATTCGGTTCTGACTGACCCGGATGGCGATGCTGCGCGCGCGACCCATTGGGGCGATATGTGGCACTACGCGCTCGCCCGTATGGTTGTCGCCGCCCGTGCCAACGGTCTGCGTCCGATTGATGGTCCGTTCGGTGATTTCCAGGATCCTGAAGGCTATAAGGCAGCTGCCAAAAGGGCGGCGGTGTTGGGCTGCGAAGGCAAATGGGCCATCCACCCCAGCCAGATCGCGTTGGCGAACGAGGTCATGTCACCCAGCGATGCCGAAGTCACCAAGGCCCAGCGTATCCTTGTTGCTATGGCCGAAGCCGAGACCGCAGGCAAAGGTGCGGTGTCTCTGGATGGTCGTCTGATCGACTATGCCTCGATCCGCCAGGCGGAGGTCATGGTCGAAAAGGCTCGCCAGATCGCGGCTGCGTGATTTTAGCCCGAACTGGCGTAGCCATTAGACGGATACTCCCTTGCCCCGGTTGGTCCGGGGCAGGCAACACCCGCGGATTACGTCGATCATCGATTCGGAATTGGACCAGATCTGTAGCACCCAATCCCTGACATTCACAACGCTATTTGAAAACAGTATTTTTCGACTCGGTCAGACAAAACCATCCGCCGACGGCGCGTTCGCTAAAGTCGCTTCGATAGGTTGGTCGCGGCCCAAAGCGGAAATTCAAATCCGAGCATGAAAACTTCCGAGACGCGGACCAAACCGCCTTCGCTTTCGTTGGCGCAATGCCGCCATCCGGTAAGAGATATTCTTTGAGGAAAAACTCAACTATTTGGGAAACCGAAAAGTAACCACAAGTCTCACGCCCCAACCTTCGGGCCCAATATCGGGGCCGTCGGCCGAATAGCGTATCCCCCGCCTACGCTGATAAGTTGATCCCCGAGTTGGGTAACTTTGGTGACAACACCGTTGATTGGCACAGACCATTGTTTGTTTTCCCAATCGTAGGTGGACTCAGTGTTAATAGTGAACGTCCACGCGTTCGATTTTGTGTAGGAAATAAATGGCTATAAGAACGTCTGGCTGATGTCGGTATCACCATCAATGTCCCAGATGTGATTTGTCAGGCCACCATATGTCCACGGACCCTGCTGTTTGAGTGCCACGCCGGTAACTCCTGCACCCCACGCTCCGAGACCTAAGCTGTTATCTGTCGACGTTGGCAGCAGAAAAACAGGTCCAGCCCCCCAGATCCAACCGCCCGCACTTGGTTTTTTGGGCGAAAGAAATAAGCTTTGAACAGTATCTCCTAGCCCAGTCTCGGATCCAGAACCCGGTATGCCACCATCTATGGAGGCGATTGGGAGAATTGTTCGGGATATGACGTTCCAATCGTCCGTAAGATTAAAGGGTACAACCGGCTGTACATTCAATATCCAACGCGAACCGTTTCTGTCGGCACCCAAATTCTGATCATAGTTCAGCTGGAATGGCACACTAATCAGAGCGGCCACGGGGTTGGCAAGTTGCTTTGCTAGCTCTTCTTCCTTGGACTCTGCCCAGGCAGCACCAGAAAGGGCACCGGTCCCGGCAAGTATGAAGCAGCGTAGCAACCTTAGTTTCACAGGCGGTCTCCTTTCAGCTGGCCGTTTTCTCAAGGGTGGCTTGCAGTTGAGATCGCCAGATTGGCAATGACGTCTATGGCCCACTCAAAGTCCGCCGCCGCCGAACGGGATGAAATTATCCAACCTAGTTGACTTATAGCCAAAATACTTGGTCGAAACTGGCTTTCAAACTGTCTCCATAAGCGTATCCGAAAGGACATCCTCGGAGAGCGCCCCCGGTGCGCCTATAGCGACAAGCCGTGTTTCGGGTTTGCGGTCACCCCAAGCACCATCCCGCGCGATGTCCATACGTTTTCCAACCACCTGAACAAGAATGCGATGATCTGGATCCTCCTCGCTGAAAACAAAACCCTTGAGACGATAAACGTCACCCGGAAGCTTCCGAATTGCACTCCTGAGAGAGGATAGGCTTATCGGGCGTTCAGCTTTCATCATAGTTGTTGAGAAGCTGTCTGAGTGATCAGAGTGATGACAACCACAATCTGGTCCATGTTCATGGTGATCAGGTATTTCCGTTTCGAGTTGTTCGGCGGCAAACCGACCAACAGAAAGAAGTATGTCGAGTGGGACGTCTGCGTTTACAGCTTCGACCAGGCGATATCGACGGAAGCGAGATCCGAGCCAATCGTGCACCCTTTGAACAGCCGCCCTGTCGACGAGGTCGACCTTGTTCAAAATAACCATGTCCGAAAACGCAATTTGACGGAGCTTTAGTTCCATTTGTTCTGGTGCAGCAAATAGTTGTTCCGCGTCGACAAGACACATGAGGCTGTCCAAGCGGATCATGTCCCGAAACTTTTGATCTGTAAATGTCATCGCGATTGACGATGGATCCGACACTCCACTTGCTTCAAGGACGATGTATTCCGGTTTCTCAGGTCGGGCGAGAACGGCTTCCACGGTTTCGATCAGATCATCACGGATCGAGCAGCACACGCAGCCGTTTGCCAGACTCATTACGTCATCTTCCAAGCCAACCACGAGATCAGCATCTACATTAATGGATCCAAAGTCATTCACCAGGACTGCCACTCGTAATCCGTGATTACCGGTGAGGATGCGGTTCAGAAGTGTTGTCTTACCGGCTCCTAGAAAGCCGGTAAGGATCGTTACGGGGATCGCAGAAGTCGAACCAAATTCAATCATTGTTCGATCTCCTATCAGTCTTCATCACGCGAGCCGATAACATCCGAAACTTTGATGGTAAAGTCCTGCGGCCAGTCCCCGCCGGGTGCTCGGAAAACGTCAGTTGGGTAGTATTCGCGTGGATCGATCTCCATATCACGGTACTTCTGGTCTTGCTGATCTGCTCGGGTGAGCCTCGGATTCGGCAATGTGATTTCATCCGGAAGCTCAATACGCCCGGCCTCGGCTGCCGCAGCCAGTTCACGAAATGGTGGGACAGTACCGGATTTTCCGGGCAGTGCGGCTTTCCTGTACCAAATCGCATCCTTGGTCACGTTCACAACGGCTACATCGAGACCCCATTGGAAAAGACCGTCGTAGTGGGCGCGAATACCAGCCAGCATTTCAGCGTCGATGTCTTCGTCCTGGGTATAGTGTGTCACCATTCCCAAACGCGGCCTTGTGTCAGCAAAGAGCTTACCCACGGCATAGTGGGAGGTGTGATGCGTATCGATAGTGTAGTTAAAGAGATCTTGTGGGATACCGTATTTGTAGGTCATCAACTGACCAATATCCTGTCCCGACATTTCGGTTACAAAAACATCCACGCCTTCGCCGTATTTCCGTGAAAGCTCATCCGGGCGACCATCGCCGGTCCATACAAAGCTCAGACCATTCCAATCGAGCCGATAACCAACCGCACCGTCCTTGGCATGACTTCGCGGCCAAGACCGAACAGTCACCCCGTCTTCGTCATAAACAATACCACCTTCTTGGCGGAAATCGAATTCATTGACTTCGATCTCGTAGCCGTCCCCAATCGGGAAAACATCAAAGGCCTCCAGATGCCATTTGAGCATCTGTTGCATGCCTTTGACCATTCCGGCTGTGCCAAGCTCGGGCGTTCGACCTGACGGCCCATGGATGCGTAGTGGCGTGTAGCCACCCGACCAGGCACGGAAGGGGTAAATATACGGAATGTCGGCATAGTGGTCGACATGCAGGTGAGAGATGAAGATGTCGTTGATCAACTGCCCAGGCACTTGCATCGCAATGATGTTGCGGACACAACCGGACCCAAAGTCGAAGAAGAACCGTTTTCCATTCCCCAACTCCACCATGATACAAGTACCCGCCTGATCTTCGCGCGGCGGATATGGTGTTGAGCCGCAGAATGAGATGCGCATCTCATCTGGCCCTAATTCCTCACTCAGTGGGAAATAGTTCGCATTTGAACCCGTCATGTACTTCGTCGGACGGAAGTACTCCGGCAATGATATGCCACCTGCGGGTCGACCACCATATGGGTTCTTGAGTGTTTCTCCTAGAGGGCCGTCTCCTTCGTGGGCCTCGGCAGTTCCTGCCGCAAACCCAGCCGCCCCTGTGGCAGCCGCTCCAGTGGCCAAGCCCTTTAGAACACTCCGCCGCGACGGGTCTTCAATTTGATCTGACGCCTGAACCTGTTTGTCGTCCTGGTCTTTTCTATTGTCTTCCTTGGTCATGGATTGGTCCTCAGTTAGAGTATCTCACAGGTTGCGCTTCAACATCCGGCGAAGCTCGTTGATGAGTTCAGATTTGATGTGGGCCCATTCGGCGCGCTCTGAGGCCGTGATCGATGCGTCTTTCGAAAACGCAGATGCTTTCTTCAGGTCCTTGATGACCTCGCCGAGTAGTGCATCCGTTTCGATGCGCCCCGACAGCACATCGGAAAGTTCCGGAATTTCTTCAATCAGGTTCACCGTCACTGGAAAAATCCCGACGCCCACTATCTATTCTCAAATCAAGATGAGTGCGGTTGACCCTAAAGGCCAAGTGAGTCACCGTGAGTTGGGGGTGAGTTGACATTGAACAAATCAAATGATTTGCCAATAAATCAACAAGTTGGCCAACCTTCTTCGGAACTCATCCGGGAAGCTCTGAGTCGAATTGTATCAAGCGACGGGTTTCAAGCTTCACCCCGACTCACGCAGTTTCTCACCTATATAGTCGAGGAAACTCTATCTGGTCGAAGCGCTCAGATTAGAGGCAAAGCTATCGCTGTTGAGGTCTATGGGCGGCGCATAGATGGTACTGGTGGTCAAAACCTGGTTCGCGTTGAGGCTAGGCGACTGCGTCGTCTTTTACATCAGTTCTACGAAGATCACTGGGACGGCAACGGAGTTCGCATTTTTGTTGATCCCGGCGGATACAAGCCGCGGTTTTCATACGAATCTACAATTGAAGACCGTACATCAAGTGTACTGAAGAGCGACAATCCAGTTGGCCGTTGGCGTTCGCGGCAACTGCTGCCTGCTGGACTAGGTGTTGTTGCATTAGTCGCTGTGCTTGGCATCTGGATGAGCCAGGATAACAGGGAGGTTGTGCCGACAATTCGATCCATCGAGAAAGCAGAACGTGTGGCGCTTGGTGAACAATCATTGACGAGACTCCAGGCGGCCAACATTGCAGACCAAGCCCGAGGCATGTTTTTTCCCGTTTTTGATGTCACACGTCAGCAGATCGCACTGGGAATGTTCCAGCACGCGATGGAACTCGATCCGGCTCTGTCCGACGGCTATGCCGGCTCAGCGCAGGTCCTGGCGATCCTGGCGGTGTTGTCGCCGGATGAATCACAAAGGGATGATTTCTCCAATCAAGCTTCAGAAATGTCTGAAAAAGCGCTTCAATTGTCCCCGGCCGACGCCTGGGCAAACAGCGCAAACGGTTGGGTGCTGGCTGTCAAAGACCAGCCAAACGAGGCATTGAAATACGCAAGGATGTCGGTCGAACTGGCGCCGAATGATGGCCATATTCTCGACCTTGCAGGTATCACCGCCATCTTGGCTAACGCCCCGGAATTTTCTGCCGAGGTTAGCAACCCGGATAGACCCAAATCAGGATCCGGTAGGTTTGGTGCGAGAAACATCTGGGGCGTCTCGCAACTTATGCTCGGGAACTACGAAAATGTTGTTGAAGCCTTTCAGGGAGCGCCAGCTGCTGGAGCGCCAGTCAGTGCTCCTTCGCTCTTGTTCCAAGCCGTTGCGCACGATCAGTTAGGAAATTCAGAAGAAGCACGACGGCTCGTTGCTGAAATGCGCAGGACATGGCCTGAGTTTCCGTCCGAGTTTCTCGCCGACAGGATTTTCCACAACGACATCAATACGCGGAACATAATACTAGAGGCACTGAGCAGATACTGACGAAACGTATCGCGACTATTGCCAATGCTGAGTTCAGACTTTCGCCACCAGTCTTGCGAAAATCGGAACTGATACCATAAGCAGCGCCAAAATCCAGAATGCCGTCGCCAGTGTCTATGCCCAAGAAATGAAACCAATCAATGCTGGCCCCATAAGGATGCCTGCAATTCCGTTTTAGTAACCGAGGCGATATCAATCCCCAGTGGCATCAAGTTTTGACGCCCAGCAGCACTGAATAGGAACGGCACAACAACCCTTTGCCTTCTTCGCTTCTAAGACCGTTCACAGCACTAAGCGTACGTTAAACTGGCGTCTTTTTGCTAGCAGTTTAAGGATGAAATCTGCTTCAAATTTTTGGCAAGTACCGATCCAATAGAGCATCGACCAACCCTTTCTGAAGTTGGTAGCCGGTTGCTTCGTCCACTCGCAAAATATCTTCAAGAATAATAAGTTGTTCCATGCCCGTCGTCATGGACAACCGTTTCGCCAGTTCATCAAACTCCTTAAGCTCCATAAAGGAGCGAATTGGCTTAAGTGCTTCCGAAAATGCTGCCACTCTTCTGGCTCCACGCATTTTGACCGTTCCATCGTCAAGTGATGCCTTAAGTGATTCAGCCAGAAACCGCCGGAAGTGCGCCTCATGAACCCGAGAAAAATCCAGGTAGTAGCGCGCGACGATATGTACACGACTCCTGACGTCATTCAGCCCAAAAAGAAGTTCTGACGTTGGAGTGACATCTAGATCGAGCGTCGCGTCCAAAGCCAAAACACTTGGGTCAGAAAAATAACGATAGACCGTCGCACGGCTGGTTCTGGCACGTTCAGCGACTTTTGCCAGCGTGACTTCCTCGCCTTCTGACATCAGGTCACGTGCAGCCGAAAGAAGTGCTTCTCGCGTCCGGTTGATTTGATTTGTACGAGGCGCCAATCTCAATCCCTTTGTGATACACTTGTCTCATAAGTAGATATGTGTATCATAAGCGCAGTGTTATTCAAGTAAAGGGAGTCGCAGTAATGACTGAACCTCGGCCACGAATTTATCATCTTCTTGGAAACCTTTTGACCTTTCACGCCTTTCCAAGTGAGACCGGAGATCGTTGTACAATTGTTGAGATAAAGACGGCTCCGGGTGCTGGTGCACCGCCCAATCATCATGCCGGCGAAGATGAGAGCTTCTATGTGCTCGATGGTGAATTCGAGTTCTTTTTGAATGGCGAGACCGTCCACGTAAAAGCAGGTGACTTCGTTAAAGTTTCGGACGGTGCAGTGCACGCCTTTAAATGCACCGGTGAACGCCCTGGCCGGTTACTTTGTATAAATGCTCCCGGCGCGATGCACGACACCTTCTTTACTGAAGCTGGAGAAGCAATGCCTGACGATACGACAGACATTCCGACGCCAGATGAACCGCCAGACATTCCTGCGATCATGGCCGTAGCAGACCGAGTGGGAATGACGATCCTAGTGCCTGCGGACATTCCCAGCTAACAAACGAGCTTACATTACTCCGGCCTACAAATAGAATGTTCTGCGTTCAAGATTCTGCCGTACACCCTACCTGGCTATGCTGGCTATCAGCCCAAAGCGGACCTTCACAGTTGGACTTTGCAATTTTGGAGATGTGCAGACACAAGGCACTTTGATCGGCGAGTTTCACGTGCAACCAATCAAACACGATATTGAAGAAGGATGTATAAAATGCGTGCTCAGCCAGTCCCAAAGCTGATCACGGGATGTGACCTCAATATCTGTGATGCGCCACCATAGTGTTCATGCTTATGTCATCCGTCGCAAAAAAGCTTCAGCCGTCTTCAAGTGCTTGCTTTTGACCTCTGGTGACATTCGCCCAGCCGTACGGCACATCATCGCCCATCGGGGATTGCCAGTCAGTCTATCGCTGTGTTTCAGAATAAAGCGCCAATAAAGCCCGTCCCAAATGTCGGTCCAAGGCCCCTTTCCCCAATGGCTCATTTTGCGAACATAGTTTGAACCCGAAAAGTACGGTTTGGTGGTGATCAACCCGCCATCGGCATGCTGGCTCATCGCGTAGGCATTGGGAACCATAACCCAATCATAGCTGTCGACGAACATTTCCATAAACCAGCGATAGACATGATCCGGATCAATTTCGCACAGAAACATAAATCCGCCCAAAACCATGAGGCGTTCAATATGATGACAATACCCTGTCTTGAGCACCCTTTTGATCGTGTCGTCCAGCGGATCAATACCGGTGGTTCCGTCGTAGAAAGCGCGGGGCATTGGGCGGTGATGGCCCCAATGATTTGTCGTACGCATCGGCACACCCAGGCTCTCATAAGTCGCGCGCATAAATTCGCGCCAGCCAATGATCTGGCGGATAAAACCTTCTACCGAATTCAAGGGAATGCCCTTGCAATCCGCATGCGCCAGAGCAGCATCCAAAACTTGTTTTGGCGTCAACAACCCTATGTTCAATGCAGGCGTGAGAACGGCATGCCATAGCCAGTTTTCGCCCTCAACAATGGCATCTTCATAGTCGCCAAAACGTTCGAACCGCCGTTCCAGAAACTGCGCCAGCCAGTCGGACGCAGCTTTGTGTGATGTCGGATAATACAACGTATCCAGGCTGCCCAATGCTTCTGGAAAATCAGCAAGAACGCTTGCTTTTGCGGCTTCATCAACTGCGTCATGGGAAGGCCAATCGATCCAAGGCAGGCTGCCTAACAGCGCCTTGGGCACTTTCTTGCGGTTTTCCTCGTCAAAGCTCCACTGTCCCCCCGTCGGTTGACCGCTGTCCATCAACACGTTCAAGCGGCAGCGTTGGCTTTTGTAGAAATCCGCCATGAGCCATCGTTTTCGACCGGCAAACCAATCTAGATTGTGGTCCCGCGTATTCAGAAAGCCAGGCGATGGCTGTATATCGAGCGTGATTTCGGTACTGCTAGCTGCCGCCCGTAAACGTCTTTTTGCGATGAAGTCTACTGGGTCAGCCATGATCATTTGGCTGACACCGCGATCACGCAGACTTTGAAACATTCGAAGACATGCGCCCGGCTGCCGCTCAAAGGGCCATATCGCGGCATCAAAGCCCTTGGCGACTAAGCCATCTCTATAGCGCTCCATTGAGGCGCGGTGCAGCCAAAGCTTTTGCTTGTGCATCGAGGCCGGATAATACGCATCACCGAAGAAAAGCGGGTCTTCGAAAAGCACAACAATGTCTGGCCGGGCGGCCAGACCCGGGTGGTTTGCAAACAATTGATTGGGAAGTAGAAGAGCAGCAGTGGACACGGGTTATGGTCTTTGTTGGCTGAGCAGACTCAATTGGCCTAAGAGCGATGGGATCTTCTTTCGAAGGCCGAAGAATCCGGCCTTTGCATGAGGCCATGTCATAGCGTCGTAAGGTCGCATTATCCTGTTCAAAGACAAGCCTGCGTCTCTCAATACAGGTTCTGCACGATCCAGGCGTGACCGAGTAGGGCCGACAGGCGCATAGGCTGTTGCAATGGTCGTGACACCCGCATTCCGTGCTGCCTCGATCAACGGACCACACCAATCCGCGCCTGATTTCGCGAGCTTTCCGTGAGGCTCAAGCGCGCTGTTGATCGCCCCCTTGGCAAAGTCCGTTACGGCGTTTCCCATCGGCTTTGGAGACCGTCCATGCGTCGCCAAAAGTCCAATCACGGCAGCAGGCGATGTCGGCATTAAGCAGTCACCTGACAGATCATCCTCCGTCAACAGCAACAGATAAGGGCTGTCCGGGAACATGTGCGAACTTGAAAGGGGAATGAGCGGGTGATCTACCGGCTCGGTCAACGGCTCTGCAAAATTAGCCAGACCTCTCGGTTTAAACCGTCCTTCCGTGTATTTGGCAATATTATCAGGTCGCGCGAGGTAGGTTTTGCCTTTCGTGTGCAATCCGCCAACCCACCGCCAGCTCAGCGTATTCGACGCGGGATCGCCATCCAACAAATGCCGCAAAAAGAAATCCGCGCCAAGCTGCCACGGTAGGCGGAGTGTAAAAATCCAGATTGATGCGAACCACATGCGCGCATGGTTATGAAGGTAGCCAGTCGTCACCAATTCCCGCGCCCAATGATCGAAACAGTCGATGCCGGTATTGCCGTTCACTGCCCCGTTGAAACGGGTCTCCAGGCCCTCATCATCTTTTAGTCGCTCAAAAGCGCTCAACAAATCCCGCTGATAAAGTGCCCAGACGCTGGGCCTTTGTTCCAGCCAACCCTTGAAGTAAGTGCGCCAAAACACTTCTTGCACGAACTTCTCTGCCGCGTTGGAACTATGCGACGCTAACACCGCTGCCAAAACCTCATTCTCCGTTATCAAACGGTGGCGCAGCCATGGTGACAAACCCGATACATTGCTGCGTTGCTCGGTCCCAAAATCGTAGTTCCGCGTACTTGCATAATGCCGACCGGTGCGTCCCACGAACTGCTTCAGCCTTGTAAGACCATTGGTTCGTGTGGGTTTGAAACTGATTGTCTCTTTCACGTCCGCAAGTTCTGGAAACATCTCAGTCATGCGGCCGACCTGCACTTTTTCGAGCAGTATTTCACTTGATCCCAAGTGTTTTCCCATTTCTTGCGCCAGGTGAAAGGGCGCTGGCAGACCGGGCAGATTTTCTGGGGTAAATCGGCTTTCTTCTGCATTTTCATCACTGATCCCCCAAAGGCAGTTCGAGTTGCTCTTGATCTTGAGACGACCGCGCGACTTTGCGAACAGTCCGCCTTGTCTTTCGGCTCGCGTGTTTTGTCGCAATGGCTTGCGCTTCAGAGCGAAACTCCGCACTTCGGCGGACACCCCAAACCCGCTCGCGCGCGGCTTTGGCTGCTGCGAGATGGTCAAAAACACGCTCTGGATAATGCACTCCGATGATTTGTTTCCCATCTTGAGCTTTCCAGGGTTCGTGGATGTACCGATCCGAAATATGGGCCAGTTCCGGCAACCATGTCCGAATGAACACCCCTTCTGAATCCTGATCATAGCCCTGCTTAACCGGATTATAGATGCGCACAGTATTGATGCCGGTCGTGCCTGATTGCATCTGCACCTGGTTCCAGTGAATGCCCGGCTCGTAGTCAGTAAACATGCTCGCCAAATGCTCACCCGAGGCCCGCCAATCCAGCCAGAGATGATAACTCGCCGTGGCCATCACCATTGCGCGCATCCGAAAGTTGAGCCACCCCGTTGCTTGCAATGACCGCATGCACGCGTCCAAAAAAGGATATCCCGTTTCGCCTTTGGACCATGCGGCCAAGAGCGCGCCATCTGGTGCTTTTGGTCGAAGCCCGTCGTAGAGCCTGTGCAGATTTTCAAACTCAATTCGAGGTTCATCCTCAAGTTTCTGAATGAAATGGCAATGCCAATGCAATCGGCCTGAAAATGATCGCAGCGATTTGCGCCAATCCTTTGCTTGCGGCGGCAATCTGCGTCTTTGCTTTTCAGTCGCTTGTGTAACCTCGCGCATCGAAAGCGCGCCCCAAGCCAGGTGGGGCGACAGCCGCGAACACGCAACAGCTCCCTTCAATGGGCTTGACATCTCGCGTTGGTATCTTTTGCCTCGATAGGTCAGAAAGCTGTTCAGCCGTTCCAGACCCTCAGCTCGTCCACCGGCTTGACGACCAACGCACAGATCATCTCGCAAGCCGAGGTCGCGCGCCGTGGGAATATACCCAGGTTCTATATCGATATGTTTCAGCGCAACTGGTGAAGCAACGGGCAGAGCCATAAAGCTATCCCAATGTTCTGCCCAGCCATCGCGAGACTTGAGCCTGCGAAAAACGCCATGGTTTTGGACTTCGTGCCACCGTACGCCAAGATCCTTGCACCATGCAGCGACCTGCCGATCCCGCTGATACGTCCAATTATTTCCTGTTTCCTCATGTGACCAAAGAACGTCGATTAGACCTCGGTCTTTTAACTCGGAAAGGACCGCCACAATTTGTCCGATGCGCACAATGAGTGGCTGGCCCAGTTTCCCTAGGTCTTCTCGCAGCTCAGCGATTGTCTCAGCAACAAAGTTCCACTGCCGTGTTGACGCGTCAGGTTGCTGCCAAAGCTCAGGTTCAACCACATAGAGCGGCAGAACTGGCCCAACCTCAGACGCTTGCGCTAGTGCCGGATGATCATTTACCCGTAAATCCCGTTTGAACCAAACGACCTGCACGATACCTCCGTCATTTAAGTATTGTACGTTTGGCCACAGAAAATGGATCTTTGCTTCTGTCTTCTCCGGAATTCGCTGCTGATGTGGCATTTGGACAGAGGCCGTTGTCCTTCGTTACTTGAATGTTAGAAGTTTCCGCGCGCGCCCGAAGCGCGCCTGGCAGGGAGTATAGTCCTTCATCAACACTACGATGGAAAGTTCTAAACGTTCTAGTTCCTGCGTATACCGACTTCAGGTTTGGTTGAGTTGGACACATTGCTTCGGTCCCTCGCGGAGGAGGCCCTCTTTGCAGACGTTTTGAATCCGCGCAAAAAAATTTGGTCTCAAAAACCTTATATTGTGAGTTCTTCTGTACGGATCGCCGAGAGGCGGCTCAGAAGAAAATCGCAAGCCCGGTCATTGAGACAACCAAGAAAAGGAGAGTCATAATTCCACCGGAGCGAACGAAATCCACCACCCGGTAGCCTGCTGGGCCCATGATCAACGCGTTCACCTGGTGTGTTGGGATCAAAAATGAGTTGGACGTTGAAATTGCTACTGTGAGGGCAAATACAGCCGGGTTACCACCCGCCGATACCGCAATAGAAACCGCTAACGGCACCAGCAGGACGGTCGCACCTACGTTGGACATGACCAGGGTGAATGCCGTTGCCAAAACGGCTATTCCTGCTTGCAACGACCAGATCGGCCAACCCTTCAGGAGGGCCAACACATGCGCGGCAATCCAATCCGCAGTGCCGGTGTTCTGGACTGCCTGGCCCAACGGGATCAGTGAAGCGAGTAGAAAAACTGTACTCCAACTAATCGACTCGTAGGCTTCGTCAATCGAGAGCACCCGGCTCAACACCATGCCAACAGCGCCAATTAATAGGCACAACGACAAGCGCAGATCTGAAAACAGAATTAGGCTCAACGCTATTAGGAAGAAGGCGAGCGCCCATCCGACCTTGTGGGGCCGCAACTCTTCCTGGGGAAAGTCCGAGGTGACAACGACGAAATCCCTGTCTGACTTCAGTCGAGTCAGACGATCCCACTGCACGTGAACCACGCACGTATCACCGGCCTGCAAAGGGACTTGCCCGATATGCGTGGCTGAATGATCTTCGGTTTCTACATGGCTCAGTGTTTCTTCTCCGCGCTGAATGGCCAGCAGAGACAAACCATGTGTCTGACGGAGGCGCAAATCAATCGGAGTCTGGCCGATCACTGAAGAACCGGGCGGAATAACAACCTCGGCCACCCCGGATTGGGTCGCGGCGAAATCATCCGCAAAGACATCTAGTTGGGGCAGGATCTCCAAGCCGTAAGGCTCAGCGAACTGATGCTCAACCACCCGACGCAGGCCAAGCACTGCGAGCCGCGCCGGGGCTTCGATCTTGGTATCAGCCATCGGCGCGATGACCTTGTGGCCACGATAGGACGTGCCAAGAATGTACATGTTATGGGCGACCATTAGATCCGCGAGCGTTTGCCCAATGATGATCGAGCCTTCCGGGACACGTATCTCGAACATATCAGCCCTTAGCCCATAGGTGTTTTCGACATAGGTCTGCATGGACCGCGCTGAGCTTGCGTCTTCTCCACGATCCCGCTGCGCAGGGAGAACCCAACGACCAAAGAGCACAAAGTAAAGCACCCCAGTCAGCACCAGCATCACACCGATCGGCGTGACTGAAAACAGCCCAAATGTCTCCATTTGCTGGTCAGCAGGAAGGGATGAGTTTGCCAAAACAATCAGGTCATTCAACAGGATGAGGGGGGACGACCCGACCAATGTGATGGTACCACCCAGTATCGCGCAAAACCCCATGGGCATCAGCAACCTGCTCATCGGGATTTCCGTACGTGCTGAGATGCGGCTGACAACAGGCAGAAAAAGCGCAGCGGCACCCACGTTCTGCATGAAGGAACTGATGACACCAACCGTTGTTGATATTATGGGGATTATCCGGGCCTCTGTCGTGCCACCATTCTTGAGGATCAAGGCCGCAACCTTTGACATAAGTCCAGTCTTATCAAGCCCCGCCCCAATTACCATAACTGCGATGATGGACATCACAGCGTTGGAGGAGAAACCTTCAAAGAGCTTGGATACATCTGCAAGATTACCTAGCCCAGGGAGATAGCTCAGTGCACCAAGCAGCACCATTACGAGAATTGCTG
This sequence comes from Ruegeria sp. A5, assembly GCF_056543005.1. Taxonomy (NCBI): domain Bacteria; kingdom Pseudomonadati; phylum Pseudomonadota; class Alphaproteobacteria; order Rhodobacterales; family Roseobacteraceae; genus Ruegeria; species Ruegeria sp. A5. Next base: position 536 of record NZ_JBQGAV010000005.1, on the reverse strand, counting down.
CGACATCAATCCGTATAATCTCGGTAACAAAAAGTAAGACGGTAAAAGACAATAAACTCAATACGGCTATCATTTCGTACGTCAGTGCTGGTAATTCCATATCGTACTCCCAACCTAACGTTACCTGACTAGCAGCAAATACGAAGGACCAACTCCGCGCTGCAGATAAGGCCAATAGACATCGGGCCTGCTTACGCCGCTGTTTTCTCGGACGAGATATCTGCTGAAACCTGGATTCTGCCAACCCAAAGAGAGGTAGATGACAAATTCATTAGCCTATCTAAGCATCACAATGCGAAATGATCTTTCACACTTTCTAAAATACACACATATGGATTTTCCGTATCGTTATCATTCATATTCAGTCAATTTTACTTGCCAAGTAGGGAACGCTCTGCGCGATGCCCTCACGACGGCTCAGCTCTGCATTGCTGTCCTCGCCTTTTAGGGTCAGGATTCATAACCAATAGATGACGACAGCCGCGAGAGCGATGGTCGATAGAAAGACCTTGGGGCATCGGTCATAGCGGGTCGCC